>NZ_JARWPM010000212.1 GCF_029869215.1 Nocardia carnea | reverse complement strand
CCCGCCCGGCCCCGGCGTAAAGGGGGTTGTTGCTGGCGCCCCGGCTGTCGTTTGCGGGGGGGCGCCATCCCGCCGCGGGGCGGGGCGGGAATATCCTGGAGGCCGCCCCAGCCCCGGATTCGACCAGGATCCTGGCCGTCGGTTTCGCCGATATGGTCGGCTACACCCGGCTCACCCGCCACCTGCACCCGGACGAACTCTCGACGCTGCTGGAGGCGTTCGAATCCACCACCGCCGCCGCGATCGCCGAGAACGGCGGCTGGGTGATCAAGAATGTCGGCGACGAGGTGATGTTCGCGGCCGAATCCCCGCTGGCGGCGGCCCGGATCGCGCTGGACCTGCAGGAATCCACGATGACCGTCGGTACCACGCCGGAACTGCGGGTCGCACTGGCCTACGGTCCGGTATTGCAGCGGTTCGGTGACCTGTACGGGTCGGTGGTCAATATCGCTGCCCGGCTCACCGGTGTCGCCCGGCCGGGCACGATCCTGATCGACGACGGCGCCGCCGCGGAACTCGCGGGCGAGCGGGAGTTCACGATCCGGCATCTGCGCAGTGTCCGGGTCCGCGGGTTCAACCGGCTGCGGCCGCATCTGCTACGGCGCAACGGCAAGGCCCCGTCCTGAGCGGCCACGGTTTCACGATATGGGATTCTCCATAACGAAAATAGCGTTATGGGTATCGTCGTGGGGGAGTCGATCTTGGCTCAGGTGTGCAAAGGAGACCCAGAATGCCCAAGGGCTACGTCATCGTGACCGAGACGATCAAGGATCCGGCCGGTATGGCCGAATACGGGAAAGCGGCCGCGAAAGCTATGGCCAAGGGGGTCACCGTGCTGGCCGTCGACACCAAACCCCAGGTCCTGGAGGGCGAATGGCCCGCCACTCAGACGGTGGTGCTGGAATTCGAATCTCCGGAGGCGGCCCGCGCCTGGTACGAGTCCGAGGAGTACCAGGCCGCGATCCCGCTGCGGCAGGCCGCGGCCGACTCGAATGCGGTGATCATCAACGGTCTGTAGCGCCGCCGCGCCGGTTCCTGCGCCGTTGACGCACCCAAACGATTCACCGCCGGGTGCGTGACTCGTATAGTGCCACCGAGTTCTGGTATGCATGAATCATGCACGATGTCGGTAGGGCTGCCAACCTTCTGGGCGCGCTGGCGCTGGCCGTCGGCGATCGGCTGCAGTCCACCGCGCAATCGCGTGTCGCTATGAGTCCGAGCGCGGCGGCCGTGCTCGTCGTCCTGCGCGAAGTCGGACCCATGGGAGTTACCCGCCTGGGGTACAGCGTGGGGCTGACCCAGTCGGCGACTACCCGCGTGGCGGACTCCCTCGAGCAGGCGGGGCTCGTCGAGCGCACAGCCGTGGGCCGCGAGCGGGTCATCACCCTGACCCCGGCCGGTACGGAGGCGGCGCAGTCGGTGCTGGACGAGCGCGCCGCCTGGCTCGGGCATGTGCTGTCAGCGTTGGACGCGGCAGATATCGCTGCGCTGGAACGTATCTCATCCACTCTGCTGCGGCAGGTGTACGGCACCGTGCCGAACAGTGCATTGCTGTGCCGGTTCTGTGACCGAGCCGTCTGTATCAGTACCGCGGAATGCCCTGTCGGACGGGCCGAACGAGACCGGGACGCCGGTGATCGGCCGGCGCACACCTGTGGCCGGTGACGGCCGCGGCCGCCGAAGGAGCTCGATGAATATGCCGCGACCGGCCATCTCTCGCCGTACCGTGCTGGGGGCTGTGGCGCTGTTGCCGCTGGCAGGCTGCTCGAGCAGCGAAACACCCGCGTCCCCGCCCACCGCGACGACACCTGCCCGCGTCGAGCCGAATCTCCGGCTGATCGAGTTGGAACAGAAGTACAACGCGCGTTTGGGAATCTATGCGCTCGCCACCGGAACGGGCAGGACGATCGAGTATCGGGCAGACGAGCGGTTCGCCTTCTGTTCGACCTTCAAAGGCTTGGCGGCGGCCGCGGTCCTGCACCGGCACCCGATGTCCTATCTGGACAAGCTGGTGACCTATACCGAGGCCGACCTCTTGAAGAATGCCGCGATCACACCCCGGTTCGTCACCAGCGGGATGACCATCCGGCAACTGTGTGACGCCGCCATCCGGTACAGCGACGGCACCGCCGGTAATCTGCTGCTGCGGGACTTGGGTGGCCCGGCCGAACTCACGGCGTACACACGCGGTCTCGGCGATACCGTCACCCGCATGGATCGCATCGAACCGGCGATCACCGAAGCCGTCCCGGGGGACCCGCGGGACACCACCACTCCCCGCGCGATAGGCACCGACTACCAGAAAATCGTTCTGGGGGACGCCCTCCCGGCCGGCAAACGTGCCTTCCTGCGCGACCTGATGGAACGCAACGCGACCCAGGCGGGCGCTGAGCGAATCCGGGCCGGGGTCCCGGCGGGCTGGAGAGTCGCCGATAAGACCGGAACAGGCGATTACGGCACGCTCAACGATATCGGGATCGTCATGCCTCCGGACGATTCGCCACTGGTCCTCTCGATCATGTCGAGCAAGGACACCGAGGACGCACCGTACGAACAGGGGATCATCGCCGAAGCTGCCGAATGGCTGGTATCGAACCTCTTGTGACCCGTCGCAGTGGAAATGGCGACGCGACACCCTGGTGGGGAGCTCACCACGCGGGGGAGCCGGAACCTACGCTGGTGACGTGACCGCATCCGAGCCCACAGCGACCGGCAGCCCACTCGTATTGGAAGCGGGCGGGGTACGCGCCGAGATCGGTACGGTGGCCGCCGTATTGCGCGGGCTTACCGTGCACGGGGTCGCGGTGACCGAACCGCTGCCCGCCGATTCCCCACCGCCGATGGCGGCCGGTATCGTGCTGGCGCCGTGGCCGAATCGCGTGCGTGATGCGGTCTGGATGCTCGACGGGGTCCGGCAGCAGCTCGATATCACCGAAGTATCGCGCTCGAACGCGATACACGGGCTGTTGCGCAACACCGATTACGCGGTGCGTGCGCAGACGGCGCAGGCGGTGACGCTCGGCGCACTCATACCGCCCCAGCACGGCTGGCCGTTCCTGTTGGACACCTGGGTGCGCTACGAACTGCGCCCCGGCGGGCTGTCGGTAACCCACGGGGTGGTCAACCATTCGGACCGGCCGGCCCCGTATGCGGTGGGGGCACACCCGTACTTCCGGATCGGTACGACACCCGTCGAGCAGTTGCGACTGACCGTGGCCGCGACCACCTATTTCGAGCTCGACGACCGGATGAATCCGGTCGCCGAGCATCCCGTCGAGGGCACCCCGTACGACCTGCGGGCCGGAGTTCCGCTGGCGGATCTGTCACTCGACACACCCTTCGGCGGCGTGGTTCCCGGTGTCGCCGCGAGCCTCACCGCTCCGGATGGGGCGCGGGTCGAACTGCTCCACCACTCCGACTGGCATTATCTGCAGGTCTTCACCGCCCGCGATTTCCCGCGGCTGCCGGGGCGCGGTCTCGCGGTCGCGCTGGAACCGATGACCGCGCCGCCCGATGCCTTGAATTCCGGCGCCGGTCTGCGCCGGCTCGAACCCGGCGAGCGCTGGGAGGGCCGCTGGGCCGTGCGGTATGTGCCGGGCGCGGGTGGTAGCTGACAGTCGCCGGGGCGCTTCGTAACGACACGTACGGCTCCGGTGCGGGCATGTCGCGTCGCCGGCCGCGGCCCCGTCGACAGTGCCGATGCCGAGCTCACCCGGACCGAGGAGCCGTGGCCGTGACGCCGCGGCCCCGCTGCCTCGGTAGCGACTGCTCGCGCCGCCTGTTTTGTGTAAACCCTTGTCGCAACGCAAAATTCAAACAGCGATAATGCTCGAACCGGGCTCCGGGCCGGGCGCGCCCGCGTAATCTGTATGCGGCAATCGCCAGGGAAATCGGTGAGTGGGTCGCCGGTGGTGGAATGCGTCCGGGGGTGGCAGCGGTAGCCGTACCGACCGGGTGCCGGAAGGGGGCCGGGGTGGGCGTTACCGACGGGATCGGGCCGCTCCCGAACAGCGGGATCATCTCGACGGTATTCACTCGCGCGGCCGAATTCGATCGTGCCGCCGCCGCGGAATTCGATTGCGGTCTGCTCGAACCGCTGGCCGGGCTGGTGGTGGCCCATCGCCGGATGGCGGCGGCTCGCCCGGAGTGGGACGATGTCGTACTGTCCGCGGATCCCGCGAATCGAGTAGCGGTACTGGCGGAAACGAGCCCGGACGGGGATGCGTTCACCTGCGCGTGGGACAGCATCCAGCGGCATATGCTCTCGGTGGATCTCGAAGCGCGCCGCATCCTGGCCCCGCCCCCGCCTCATGCGGTGCCGCATCACGAGGGGCTCGGCGCGGTATTCGGCCGGATGGCCCATCTGTACACGATCAGCCACGACCGGTTCGTCCTGGACGGGCCCCGGGGCCGCCACCGGCAACAGTTGGCTCGTGCTTTCGCCGCCTACGAAGCCCTTGCCCGAGATCTGGTCGCCGGCCGCACCCGCCTGCCCGCCCTGTCCGACCGCCCCGCCTCCTGAAACCGCACCGGGACCTCGCCGTGACGAGCAGGCCCGGCCGGGGCGGTCCCGCGCCCGCGAACGACCGGTCGTATCCCGAACCGCCGCACAGGTATTCGGTCGCGTTGCCCGATCAGGCCGCCTGGACCTGTACCCGGAGCGGAGAAGCTCTATCCTCGACAGCAGTGGGCCGGACCAGTCCGCGAGCAGGCAGGGGAACGGAATGGACGTCGAGGACGCGCGGCGATTCGCGGCGGGGATATGGCAGCACCCCGATCTGTCGGGGCCGCAACGGCTGGCCGCGGTCAAAGCGGACGCCCACGCCCGCGGCAAGGAACCCTTCGACCTGGACCGGTTGGAGGCATTGTGCGACACCAGCCATGAGGGCCGGATGGACCCGGTGCAGTGGCGCCGCCGCCGATTCGAACTGGTCTACTACAGCCACCCGGAAATGATGACGATCGAAGACCTGGCCGCGCACGTGATGTTGTCCCAGGGCTGGGTGGGCTGACCGCGGGCCGCGGCGTACCGTCCAGCGCGCGGTCCCGATCGGCCCCGGCGGTGACCTGCCGTCCAGCCGGTGCGCCTGCGCCCCGCCCGATGGGTGAGGTGCCGCCGGCCGGTGCGTCGGTGCCGCGGTAACTCAGCGGCGTTCGCCGTCGCGGGGATCCCCCGGCCCGGGTCCGGCCGGCGGTTTGATCGCGAGGACCTGGACCGTGGTGCTCGGTCCGTGGTGGAACTTGCCCTCGCTGATGTCACGGTCGACCTCGCGGCACTGTTCCAGCAGCAACCCGGTCAGGTCGCGCCGGAGTTCGGCCGGTGTCGGCAAGGCGTCCGGGTGCGGTGGACCGCCGATGCCCGGACGGTCCAGGTGGCGCGGAGTGTAGGCCTCGAGGACGAAAACACCACCCGGCCGCAGGGCGCGGGCGCAAGCCGCGTGCAGTGCCGGACGTACCGCGGAGGGGACGTGCGCCCAGATGGATACGATGCCTGACCAGTGGTTCGCGCCGAAGTCGTAGGTGGTGAGGTCGGCGACGACGGTTTCTATGGTGACTCCGTGCCGGTCCGCCAGTTTCCGGGCGTTGGCCAAGCCGACATCCGACAGGTCGACCGCGGTGACGGCGTGGCCCCGCGCTGCCAAGTAGACCGCGTTACGGCCCTCGCCTTCGGCCAGGCACAACACCGGGCCCGCGGGGATGCGCGCGGCGACTTCGCGCAGGTAGTCGTTGGGTTCGGTGCCGTAGGACGCGAACGGTTCGGCATAGCGTTCGTTCCACAGTTCGGCCGGTGTCCGGATTTCCATCTGTCACTCCTCGGTGCGAAGTCTTGACGACACCGACCACTCTGCAAGTTAATGTGAACATGAAGTCAAGCCAGTCCGTGGGGGTGAACGGCGCCACCCACTCGATCGGTGAGATCGCCGGATACTTCGGCCTCGCGCCCCATGTGCTCCGGCACTGGGAATCGGTGGGCCTGCTCACCCCGGCCGCCCGGATCGGTGGCCGGCGCCGCTACACCCCGGCGCATCTCGCGCGTGTCGCGATGATTCTGCGCAGCAAGGAGATCGGTCTGAGCCTGGCGCAGATCCGCGACCTGCTCGACGCCTGTGACGGCCGGGGCCGCCGCCGGATCCTGCAGTCGCAGCTGGATTCGCTCGACGAGCAGATCGAGCGGATCCAGACCTCGAAACAGTTGATCGCGCACGTACTCACCTGCCGGTACGAGGACTTCACCGAATGCCCCCGCTTCCAGGAGGAAATCGTCGCGGCCGGCGCCGGCGCGGCCGCGGACCATGCCGAGGCCCGCCGCCGGCCCGCCGGGAGATGAGCGGCGCCGGCGCCAGATCGGCCGGTCCGGACAGCCCGGGTGGAGATGCGGTCGGCGAGCATCCGGGTGGAGGACGGGTTGCTGGTTCCGCCGCTGACCACGACGAGCCCCGGCGACCCCGGTCGACCTGGCTCGGGTCGACCGGGGTCGTTTCGCTCCGGCGGCACGTTCGGCGCGCTGCGCCGGTCAGGCGGCCGCGGCGTGCCGGATGGCGATATTGCCGTAGGAGTTACGGGCGTACACGCGCACGGTTTCCGCGCCGGACAGCGGCGGGTCGGCCGGCCCCATCTGGTTGTGCACGCTGCCGTACAGCGCGTTCACTTCCATCGACACCGCGCTACCGGGGCTGATACCGATCTCGAGTTCGCCCATGGATGTTTCCAGCCGCAGTTCGCCGCGGATGGCCGCGCCGATCCGGATATCGCCCTTCGCGACCTTCGCGGTCACCGAATCGGCCGGGCGTTCGACGGTGATATCGCCGGCGGCCACCTCGAGATCGCATCGGCCGAGTTCGCCGGTCGCCGCGATGCGGCCGACTCCGGCAGTGCCCCGCACGCGGGATCCGGTGGGTACCTCGATGGTCACGGTGATCGTCGGATTGCCGCCGAACGGGGTGTGGGTGCGCCAGTCCTTCGGCGTGGTCACGGTCAGCACACCGGCGGTGAAATCCACCCGGGTCTGCTCGGCGGCGCGGATATCGCCCTTCTTGGACGCATCGGCCGGCCGGATATCGACGACGGTATCGGTGCGATCGGAGGCGTGCACGGTGACCTCGGCGGACAGCACCTCGACGTGAAGGGTGATCGGCTCCGGGGTCTGGAAGGTGGACATGGCGGTACTCCTCTGGGTAGGTGTTTCGGAAATATCGATGGGTGATGGTTGCCGGCGGCGGCCTACCGGGGTGTTTCGGTCCAGGTGACCGGCAGTTCGTGGACGCCGTAGATGTTCATATCGGTCCGGAGTTTCACCTCGTCCGCGGGAACGGCGAGGGCGAGCGTGGGGAAACGCCGGATGAGCGCGGCGAAACCGGCCCGCATCTCGACACGCGCCAGCTGCTGGCCCAGGCACTGATGCACGCCGTGGCCGAACGACACCAGGCCGCGGGCCTTGCGGTGGACATCGAGAGTGTCGGGATCGTCGAAACGCCGGGGGTCGCGGTTGGCGGCCAGCAGGGAGACGACGACCGTCGACCCTGCGGGGATCGTTTCGCCGCCGAGTTCGAGATCTTCGGTGGCGTAGCGGTAGAAGATATCGGCGACCGCGAGGTAGCGCAGGAGTTCCTCGACGGCGTCGGGTACGAGGTCGAGGTCGGCCCGCAGTTCCGCAAGCTGCTCGGGGTGTTCCAGGAGTGCGAACGTCCCCAGGGACAGCATATTGGCGGTGGTTTCGTGGCCGGCGAGCAGCAACAGGAACGAGATTCCGGTCAGTTCCTCGATACTCAGATCCTCGTCGCGGGCCAGGTCGGACAGGATATCGTCGCCGGGTTCCGCGCGTTTACCGGCGACCAGTTCGGCCAGGAAGGTCATCATGGCGCCGTAGGCGGCCATCTTCTCCTCGATCGGCTGGTCCCGGACGAGGAACTTGGCGGAGTTCGTCTGGAAGGTGTCCCGGTCGGCGTAGGGGACGCCGAGCATTTCGCAGATCACCAGCGAGGGCAGCGGCAGGGCGAATTCCCGGACCAGGTCGACCGGCGGGGTCAGCCGCGCCATCTCGTCCAATTGCCGCTCCGCGATCTCGATGATGTGTTCTTCGAGCTGCTTCATTCGTTTGACGGTGAAGGCGCTGATGAGCTTGCGGCGCAGCCGGGTGTGCTGCGGCGGGTCCATCGCGATGAACATGCCCGGGATCTGCGGGGACGGTTCCGTCTGGACCGGCATATCGGGGCTCGCGTCGAGGGCGTGCAGCACACCGATGTCCTGGCGGGAGCTGAACCGGGTATCGGCCAGCAGCTGCCGGACCTCCTCGTAGCCGGTGACGAGCCACCCGGCGTGTCCGTCGGGGAAGATCAGCGGACTCACGGGGCGGGCCGCGCGCAACTCGGTGATCTCGCGGGGCGGGTCGAACGGGCCGGCGTTGCGTTCGGTGGGCAGGCCGTGCGGGACGGGGACGGTGCTGGTCATGGGAATCTCCATTTCGTCGGGATGGTCGGCTAGTTGTGTGCGGCGAGCGTGATCGCGCCGGCGGGGCAGTTGTGGACGGCTTCGCGAACGGCCGCCTCCTGATCGGGTCCGGGTGCGTGGGCCGGGCCGATCACCCGGCCGTCGTCCCCGTCCTGGTCGAAAACCCCGGGGGCGGTGAGCACGCACATACCGGCGCCGATGCAGCGTTCCCGGTCCACCCGGAGCGCCGTCAGCGGCTCTCGCTGGTTGCTGTGGCTGTTCATGTGAGTACTGTCGCGGGCTCGGCTGATACCGGGCTGACGCCGGGCTGACACGAACAATGGGGGACCCGGCCGCCCCTCTCAGCAGTTCTTTCCCAGGGCGGACTACGGCCCCGCACCCGTGCACGGCAGAATGGTCCGGTGCAGATCGGGTTGCTTGGACCGCTCGAAATCCGGGCAGATGACGGTGGATCGATTGAGATTCCGGGCGCCAGGTTGCGGGCGTTGTTCATCGCGCTCGCCCTCGAACCCGGCCGGGTGGTGCAGCGGACCACGCTGATCGATTGGATCTGGGGCGAACAGCCACCCGCGGACGCGGCGAACGCCCTGCAGGCCCTGGTGTCCCGGTTGCGCCGTGTCCTGCCCGCCGGCGTGCTCGACGGAGAAGCCGGCGGATACCGCTTGGTGGCCGAACCCCACACGGTCGATGCCGTCCGGTTCGAGCAGCTGCTCGAGCGGGCCCGCGGCGGTGGTGACGCGCACCGAGCCGAGTTGCTGCGCGATGCCCTCGACTTGTGGCGCGGTGCGCCGATGCAGGGTGTCGAGGTACGCGACAGCGAGGCCGTCGACGCGGTGGTCACCCGGTTCGAAGGGTTGTATCTCGCCGCGCGGGAAGATTTCTACGACGCGGAGATCGGCCTCGGCCGCGGCGCGCGACTGGTCCCCGAACTGACCGAGCTGGTGGCCCGGAACCCGGTGCGGGAGCGGCTGGTCGCCGCGCTGATGCGCGCACTGGCCGCCGCCGGCCGGGGTTCCGAAGCACTGGTCGTGTACCAGACCGCCCGCGAGGCCCTCGCCGACACACTGGGTGTGGACCCGTCCGCGGAGCTCTCGGCGCTGCACGTCGCGCTGCTGCGCGGCGAAGTGGCGGAACCGGAGAACGATCGCCGGACCAACCTGCGCGCCGAGTTGACCGAATACATCGGCAAATACGCCGATATCGCCGCCGTCCGCGACCTCATCTCGAACCATCGCCTCACCACCGTGACCGGGCCCGGCGGCTCCGGGAAAACCCGGCTCGCACTGGAAACCGCGCGGACCCTGCTCGACGACCTCCCGGACGGCGCGTGGCTGGTGGAGCTGGCCGCCGTGGGGCCGGACGGCGACCAGGCGGACGGCTCCGGCGGGCCCGGACGCGCGACGAGTATCGCGCAGGCGGTGATCGCCGCGCTCGGCCTGCGCGACGCGCTGCTCGGCGGTGCGCCGAACGCGGAACCGATGGACCGGCTCATCGCGGCGGTCCGGGACCGCGAAACGCTGCTGATCCTGGACAACTGCGAGCATGTGATCGATTCGGTGGCCGCGTTCGCGCACCGGCTGCTCGGCGAATGCCGGCGGTTGCGGATCCTGGCGACGAGCCGGGAGCCGCTCGGTATCACGGGTGAGGCGTTATGGCAGGTCGAGCCGCTGACGTTGCCGGCCGAGGGCGCGGATCCGGGGGAGATCGAAAACTCTCCGGCGGTGCGGTTGCTGCGCGACCGCGCCGGCGCCGTCCGTCAGGATCTCGCCGCCGATGCCCGTGCCCTGGCGACCATGGCGCGGATCTGCCGCGCGCTCGACGGAATTCCCTTGGCGATCGAACTGGCCGCGGCGCGGTTGCGCACGATGTCGCTCGATCAGCTGGCCAATCGCCTCGACGACCGGTTCCGTCTGCTCACCGGCGGTAGCCGGATCGCGCTACCGCATCACCGGACGTTGCGCGCGGTGGTCGACTGGAGCTGGGAGTTGCTCAGTGACGCCGAGCGGACGGTGCTGCGCAGGCTCGCGGTCTTCTCCGGTGGCGCGAGCCTGGAGGCGGCCGAACAGGTGTGCGCGGCGGTCGAATCCGGCGATCCGGGCGGGCAGGGCGTGCCGATCGAGCCCTGGGAGGTTCTCGAACTGCTGACCACCCTGACCGAGAAATCGCTGCTCATCGCGACCGAACACAGTCTGCCGGGTGAGTATGTCGCGGACAGCGGCTTGCCGGATGGCCGGATCACCGAGCGAGGTCTACCGGGCGAGCAGGGCGGACTGCGGTATCGGATGCTCGATACGATCGCGCAGTACGCGCGCGACCGGCTGCTGGAATCGGGGGAGGCCGATGCCGTGCGCCGGGCGCATCTCGCGTATTTCACCGGCCTCGCCGATACCGCGGAACCGCAGCTGCGCCGCGCCGGACAGCTGGCGTGGCTGGCCGTTCTCGACGCCGAACACGGCAATATCGCGGTCGCGATGCGCGCCGCGCTGGCGGCCGGTGATTCCGCCGGAGCGTTGCGGCTCGCCGCGGCCGCCGGCTGGTACTGGTGGCTCGGCGGGCACAAAGCCGAGGGTCTGGAATTCCTCACGGCGGTGGCCGACGCGCCCGCCGAGGTGGACGACGCCACCCGCGCGCTGGTGTACGCGCTGGTCATGCATTTCCTGAGCTCCGGCCGCAACGATGCGCAGCAGGTGGAGGAATGGATCGACAAAGCGCACCGGTTCGGCCGGCAGGTGCGGGCGGGTCATCCGGCGCTGGCGTTCATCGGCGCGCTGAAAAATATTTTGCGCGGGCCCGAGGCGCTGCCGACCGCGTTCGAACCGCTGCTCACGCACGAAGACCCGTGGGTGCGCGCCCTGGCGAGCCTGCAGATGGGCAAGATGCGGATCATTCTCGGGCAGGACGGCCCGCAGGTGCAGGATTATCTCGAACGCGCACTGGCCGAATTCCGGGCCCTCGGTGAGCGGTGGGGTATCTCGTTCGCGTTGACCGAGCTGGCGAACCGGCTCGCCACCCGCGGTGAATTCGCTGCCGCCTGTGCGCTTTTCGACCAAGCTGTCGACGTAGTCGCCGAGATCGGCGCGGCCGAGGACCTCGTCGGAATTCGTTCGCGCCAGGCGCAGTTGTACTGGCTCGCGGGGGAGACCGAGGCGAGCGCGGCCGCCATGGCCGAGGCACAACGGTACGCGGACCGGGACTTCTGGCCTGCCGTACTGGCCGAACTGGCGCTGGCGAAGGCCGAGCTGGCCCGGTGGAGCGGGGATACCGGGCAGGCCGCTGAGCAGATCGGGGTCGCGATCGGCGTACTGGGTGACCAAGCGGAGAACCCGCAATTCAGTTCGGCGATCGACACATTGCGCGGTTACCTCGCGACAGAGCTCGAGGAAGCCCGCAAGTACCATGCCGCGGCGTTCGAGGCGGCGGCCGCGGCCGGGCATACCGGTCTCGTCGCCCAGGTGCTGGTCGGGATCGCGGATCTGGCGTTGCGCGCCGGGCGCGCCGAGCAGGCCGCACAGTTGGTCGCGGTAAGCGCCGCGGTGCACGGGATGCCGGACCGTTCCCAGCCGGACGCGGCCCGGGTCGAGCAGGCGGCACGAGATCGCCTCGGTGAGGAACGCTTCACCGAGGCGATACGGGTTGGTGCGGAATCGGACTGGCAGGAGCTGGCCGCAGCTACGCTCGCCGGTTGAAAGTAGCGCGCGACCACAGGAATCCGACGACGGCGAAGCCTGCGCACCAGGCCAGTGCCGCGGCGGTGTAGCCGCCGGAGGGATTGCCGGCGAGGAAACCGCGCAGCGCTTCGATGATCGGTGTGAACGGCTGGTATTGCGCGAACTGCCGCACACCCTGACCCATTTTCTCGGCCGGAACGATCGCGGTGCTGAGGAACGGCAGCATGATCAGCGGCACCACGCCCATCCCCGCGGATTCCGGGGTTTTCGCCGCCATACCCAGCGCGACCGTGAGCCAGGACGCCGCGAAGGAGGTCGCCGCCATGATGCCGATCGCTCCCAGCCAGTCCAGCGCGGTGGCCGGCGGCCGGAAACCCAGCGCGAACGCCACACCGACGACAGCCGCGATGGCGACGGCGTTGGTCAGGATGGTGGCCACCACGTGACCGGTCAGGACGGCACCCCGCGAGACGTCCATGACCTTGAACCGGTTGATGATGCCCTTCGACATATCGGAGCTCACCGCGACCGCGGTGCCCGACAGCCCGTAGCTGATGGCCAGCAGGATCATGCCCGGGGTCGCGTAGTCGATGTATTCACCGCCGACGGCGAAAGCGCTGCCGAATACGTACACGAAGATCAGCATCATGACGACCGGCATGAACGCCGCGTTGAAGACGGTGACCGGGTTGCGGGCGATATGTTTGAAGTTGCGGCGCAACATGATCGGCGAATCGGCCAGTGGTGCGGTGAGTGTGCTCATGATGCGGTGACCTCCGTGGTCGCATGGCCGGTGAGGGAAAGGAAGACATCGTCGAGATCGGGGGTGTGCACGGTGACCTCGGCGGCTTCCAGTGCGTGTTCGTCGAGGCGGTCGAGTATCCGGCGCAGTGATTTCGATCCACCGTCGCCGGGCACCCGCAGGGTCAGTGCTTCGTCGTCAGGGGTGGATCCGGGCAGGGCCCGCGCCGCCGCGTCCAATGCCGTGCCGTGGGTGAACCGCAGCCGGATATGACTGCCGGGAACCCGGCGCTTGAGTTCGGCGGCCGTGCCCTCGGCCACGATCCGGCCCTGGTCGAGGACGGCGATCCGGTCGGCCAGCTGATCGGCCTCTTCCAGGTATTGGGTGGTGAGGAAGATCGTCACCCCGTCGTCGGTCAGGTTCCGCACGATCTCCCACATGGTGCGTCGGCTCCGCGGATCGAGCCCGGTGGTGGGCTCGTCCAGGAACACGATCTCCGGCCGGGTCACCAGGGTCATCGCCAGATCGAGCTTGCGGCGCATCCCACCGGAATAGGTCGCCGCCCGCTTGCCCGCCGAGGCCGTCAGGTCGAACCGCTCCAGCAGTTCGGCGACGACCCGCTTGCGATCGGCGCCGCGCAGCCGGTGGATATCCGCCATCAGCTCCAGGTTCTCCGCGCCGGTCAGCAACTCGTCCACGGCCGCGAACTGGCCGGTCACCCCGATCGCCGCGCGGACCGCCCGGGTTTCGGTGGTGATGTCGTGCCCGGCCACCCGCGCGGTACCGCCGTCGGCTTTCAACAGCGTGGTCAGGACGTTGACGGTGGTCGTCTTGCCGGCGCCGTTGGGCCCGAGCAGGGAGAAAATCGTGCCGGTAGCGATATCCAGGTCGATACCGTCGAGGACGGTTTTGTCCCCGTACGCCTTCCGCAGCCCCGAAGCCGCGATTGCTGAACTACTCATGGGAAGCACTGTCGCCGGGCCGGCTGATACGGGCCTGACGTCTGGCTGATACCTCCGCTGACATGTCAGGCGCGTCCGGCCGGCGAGCCGCCGTGCGGACCGTCTCGCGCAGCGAACTTGACCTCAACAATGGTTTAGGAAGCAAGGTGGTGTGCGGCGGCCGATGGGGACGCCGAACGCAGTAGGGGAGAGACCGATGACGACGATATCGACCGGCACCGCCACCACCGCGCCACCGTTGCGGCTGGCCGTGGTGATCGGCAGCAGCAGGCAAGGGCGCTTCGCGCCGACCGTGGCCGACTGGTTCCTCCGGCACGCGACCGCGCGGCCCGATCTCACGGTCGGCGTCGTCGACGTGGGTGAACTGGACCTGCCGCACACTTTCGGCGTGCCCGCGCCCGGTGCCTCGGCCACCGCTGCCGCATTGGCCGAGGCGGATGTTTTCGTGGTCGTCACACCGGAGTACAACCACAGCTACCCGGCGGCGCTGAAGAATCTCATCGATGCACACGGACGGGAGTGGCAGGCCAAACCCGTCGGCTTCGTCAGCTACGGCGGGATATCGGGTGGGCTCCGCGCGGTCGAACATCTGCGCGGCGTCTTCGCCGAACTCCACGCGGTCACCGTGCGCGATACCGTCAGCTTCCACAATCCGTGGCGGCAGGGCGGCCCGGCGGGCGCGGAGGCCGATACCGCGGCGAAAACGATGTTGGATCAACTGGTCTGGTGGGGCGAGGCGCTGCGCGCGGCCCGTGCCACCCGGCCTTACGGGCAGTGAGGCCGGTCATGCGACACAGTGTGACGACAACAGCGGCCCTGCAGGCACCGGCCCGTAACCCGATGACGGTCGCCCTCGTCCTGGTGGTCGGTTCGATCATGGCCACCCTCGACCAGACCATCGTGAATGTCGCGATCAACCGGCTCTCCGCCGAATTCGCGGCGCCCCTGGCCACCATCCAATGGGTGTCCACCGGCTATGCGCTCGCGGTCGCGGGGGTGGTCCCCGTGGCCGCCTGGGCGATGGGCAGATTCGGCGCGAAACGCCTGTACCTGGTGGCCGTGACGATTTTCGCGATCGGTTCGCTGCTGGCCGGCGCGGCCTGGAATATCGAATCGCTGATCGCCTTCCGGGTGCTGCAGGGCCTCGGCGGTGGACTGCTCATGCCGGTGGGGATGACCGTACTGCTGCGCGCGGCCGACCCCGAACGGCTGGGCCGCGCGATGAGCACGATGGGGCTGGCGATCCTGGTCGGCCCGCTCGCGGGGCCGGTGCTCGGCGGCTATCTGATCGACGAAATGTCCTGGCGCTGGATGTTCTACGTGAACGTTCCGGTCGCCGCGGTGGTGCTGGTGCTCGCCGGGCGGATCTTCCCGGCCGACGAACCGCAACCGCGCCGGCGGATCGATACGCTCGGCGTCGCGTTGATGTCGCCCGGCTTGGCTCTGCTGATCTACGGAGTCACGGCCGCGGGGGAACGCGGCGGTGTCTCGCTCGGTCAGGTGCTGCTGCCGCTGCTGCTCGGCGCGGTCCTGGTGGCGATCTTCGTGCACCGCGGGTTCACCGCCCCGGAGCCGTTGCTGGATCTGCGGATCCTGCGCCGCCGCGAAGTCGGGGCCGCCGCCGCGCTGCTCGGCCTGTTCGCGGCGGGCTATTTCGGGGCGATGCTGTTGCAGCCGCTGTACTTCCAGGTGGTGCGCGGTGAATCGGCGCTGGTGGCCGGGGCGCTCGGCATCCCGTTCGCGCTGGCCTCCGGGGTCACGATGCAGGTTGCCGGCCGGCTCATCGACCGCTTCCCGCCGGGTCGCTACCTGCCCGTCTCGATCACCGTCGGGATCGTGGGCTTCCTGCTCTTCCGGGCCCAGCTGGACACCGATTCCTCTTATTGGGGTCTCTGCGCGGCGATGCTCCTGATGGGTGCCGGTGGTGGCGGCACGATGATGCCCGCCATCACCACCGCGACCCGTGCGCTCACCCCGGAACAGCAGGCGGGCGGCAGCACGACCGTGAACCTGATCAACACCACGGTCATGGCGATCGGCACCGCGGTGGTCGCGGTGGTGCTTTCCGCCCTGCTGCCGATCACCGGCGGCTTGCAGGCGCTGCACGATCTCGCCCCCGCCGAGCACGCGGTCCTGGCCCCCGCCCTGGCGGAGGCGTTCCAGAGCGCCTATCTCATCGCGCCGGCCCTGATGGCCCTCGCCGTGATACCCGCGCTGCTGCTACCGCGCCGGTGAAGCCCGATGAGGCTCGCCCGCGCTATCCTTACCTTGTTACTCGAGTAAGGAGCAGATATGGACGCGTTGGCGCGGTTGACATCGAAAGGGCAGATCACGGTTCCGAAGGCGGTGCGCGAAGCGCTGGAATTACACACTGGCGACAGTGTGCACTTCCGCGTCGAGGGCGAGGTCGTCGTGTTGGCAAGGACTCCGGAACTGCTCGAACTGGCCGGTAGTGTGCCTGTTCCGGCGCGGGTACGCGGGCGCACTTGGGACGAGATCCGGGATGCGGCCTGGGCGGAGCAGTGGCGGGACAGGGAGTCGTGACCGTCTACCTGGACACAAACATCCTGGTCCGGCATTTCACCCAGGATCCGCCCGAAATGGGGCGGCGGGCTACTGCCCTGCTGTCGGATTCCGAGGACCTGTACTTGCCGGACCTGATCCTCGCCGAGACGGTGTACGTCCTGCAGAGCGTCTATAAAGTGCCCAGGCCCGAGGTGGCTGCGCTGATGCGTTCGGTGATCGGCTCGCGCAACATCGCGTCCGACGATCCAGCAGTGCTGATCCGGACCCTCGACGTCTACGAGCACCATCGTCTGGCATTCGCCGACGCGTACCTTGTTGCGTTGGCCGAGGCGGATCCCCGCTCGGCCATCGCGTCGTTCGACCGGGGGATCGGCAAAGTCGGTACGGTCCGCCGAATCGAGCCCGGCGAGAACGTCTGAGGGTGTCGATGTCCGCGGAGTGGTGCTCAGCGGGCGGCGGCGATGACCGAGGCGAGACCGTTCGGCTCGAGGAGGGCCGCCGAGTCGGTGACCTCCTGGTCGTTGACGTAAACGGTGGGGGTGCCGTTGACGCCGGAATCGAGGACCTCGTCGGTCTTCGTGCGCAGGTAGGCGTCGTACCGGCGTTCGGTGATGCAGTCGGCCACGGCGGCATCGGTGTAGCCGCCTGCTTCGGCGATCTCGATCAGGTCGCTGTCGGGCAGGCCGTCGCCGCCCTCCTCGGGCTGGCGGGCGAACATTTCGGCGAGCCAGCCCTGGTACCCGTCCAGTCCGGAGTCGGCGACGCAGAACGAGGCGTTGCCGGCTCGGGAGGAGTACTCGGTGGTGCTGGCGCGGTCCAGGAAGGAGATGACGCTGTACTCGACCGCGGCGCTGCCGTCGCGCACGGCGTCCTCCAGCACCTTGCCGTTGGCCTCCTCGAAGGCTTTGCAGAACGGGCACTGCAGGTCCAGCACCACCCGCACCGTCACCGGGGCGTCCGATTCTCCGATCCGGACAGCGCCGTCGGCCAGCACGTTCCGGGGAGTGGACCCGCTACCGGCGGCGGTGGGGACACCGGCAACCTCCTCCGCCATCGCGCCCCGGGCCAGTAACCCGACGCCCACCGCGGCGGCGATCACCAGCACGGCGAGGACGGGAATCAGTACGAAGAGCAGTGTGCGGTTCGACCCTGTGTGCTGCGGCGGCGGCCATCCGCCCGGATTGGTGCTCATTTCCCATGCTCCCGCTCGCCCGATATTTCCGCGGCCAGCCTAGTGGGGCGGTTCGGGAATGTGCTCCGGACGTTCGTCCGCAGTGCCGGGCGGGTTGCGATATCCGGGCACGGGTTCGTCAGCGACTGCGCCCGTGCTGTTCCGCGCCTCGAAGGCGCACAGGTGCCGGACAGTCACGGGGATCGGCCCGTTACCGGATCCGCTGTAGCAGTTCGGAGTTGAGCCGGCGCACCAGTGCGCGCAGGCGTTCGTGCGTGGCCTCCTCCGGTTCGCTGAGACGTAGTTGCAGCAGTTCGCGTCCGGCCGCGTGCAGGACCCGCGCGGTGTAGCCGGGGTCTTCGAGGTCGGGGTTGAAGCGCAGCAGTTGCTGGACGAAGAACTCGCGGACCACGGCCTCGGACTGCGCGAGCCGCTCGTAGAGCGCCGGCGGCGCACCCTGCGGCGGGAACAGGAACAGCCGCCAGGTCGCGGGGCGGGTGTCGACCGCGTGCAGCAGGCTGTCGAAGGCGCGCAGGGCCGGGTTGGCGTGTGGGTCGTCCGCGTCCGTGGCGACGGCCTCGGCGAACTGGGCGGCCGCGCGCCCGGCTTCGCGGTCGATCAAGGCGACGAACAGGCCGGAGAGGTCACCGAACTGCTGGTACAGCAGGGAGCGATCGATACCGGCGGCTTCCGCGATGCGGTGCGGAGTGGCCGCGTGGAAACCCTCGGCGTCGATGATCGCGTGCGCGACGTCGAGGATCTGCCCGCGCCGCGCTTCGGCGGGCATCCGCCGTCGGCGCTGCGAATTCATGCTTGACAGCTTAACTAACACTGCGTGAGTATTAACTCACACGGCGTGAGTTAATGGAGGGCGCGATGCCTACGTACTACCCGGAGCTTGCGCGGCGGGTGCGCAGTCAGCGCGAGCTCCAGCCCGCCCTCTACGGCGACCTCGATTTCGACAAGCAGCCGTACCGTCTGGTGACCGGGCGGGGTGAGCCGTCGTCCCTGCCCCGCGGGGTCGCCGACCGGGAATCGATCCTGGCCGACGACCGCGTCGTCGAGTTGATGTCCACGGCGACCATGCTGGGCGATATCGTCGCCGACCCGCTCGCGGCCCTCACCGCCGAGCACAGCGTGAGCAGCCTGATCGCCATGGTCCGCCGCGCGTGCCAGGAGGGCGTGGACGCCGTGCCCGACGCGCCGCCGGAGCTGGTGTCGTTCATCTCCGCGATGGAAGCCACACCCGAGTGGGTCGATCCGGACCTGGTACGCCGTGGCGCGAAGGCGGCCCGCACCCCGGCCGCGCTACTGGCGCCCTTCGTCACCCGGGGCGCGTTCATCGCGACCTTCACCAACACCTACGCGGCGCTGCCGATGGCGCTCACGGGCGCGCTGTCCGGCCGGCGCGCGGCCCGCCGCGTCAACGAGACGGCGTCGTTCTTCGCCGTCACCACCTTGCCCGGCGCACTGGACCGCTTCGGTCCGGGTTTCGAGGCGGCGGCCATGGTGCGGCTGATGCATTCGATGGTCCGCTACAACGCGCTGAAGCGGTCCGAGCACTGGGATACCGATATCTACGGGGTGCCGGTGCCGCAGGTCGATCAGATGCCGGCCGGGATGATCGACCTCTACCTTCTCGCCGTCCGGGTGCGCCGGCAGGGCCGCACCGCATTCACCGCCGACGAGCGTGCGCAGGTCGAATTCAGCCGCTACCGATGTTTCCTGCTCGGACTCCCCGAGGAGTTGCTGCCGACCACGCCCGCGGAGATCATCCATGTATTCCATGCCCGCGCCGCCCTCCTGCGGGACGGCTTCGACGACGCCACCTGCGGCGAACTGATCCGGTCCACCATGGCCGCCTACCTGCGGCCCCGCGAAACCGTTTTCGACCGCATCGCCGACGCGGTCGAAAAGAGCTACAGCAAGGCCGGTTTCGTCCTCGCGTTCTGCCGCGGCAGCCTGCGTATCGCCCGGGGGATGGGCGTGTCGCTCGGTCCGGCCGATTTCGCGCGGATCGCCGCCACCGCCCCCTTCATCCTCGGGCGGTTGCTGCTCGTGGACGTCGCGACCCGTATCCCGTTCCTGGACCGGGCCGTCGATCGCTACCTCGTCCGGCTCATCGAGCGCCGGCTGGCCGATTACGGCAAACCCGAGTTCGTCAGCGACGCTCGTACCTACACCCCCGCCCTGGGTTGACGGCACTGCCGGTATCGAGGGAAGGCGATTACCGGTGGGCGGTCAGCAGGCCGTCGGATCCGGTATCGATGCGTGTCCCGTACCGGCGGCTGATATCGCCGAGCACGGTCCGTAGCCACCGGGTGTCGGCAGAACCGGCTCGCTCGAGTCGAATGCGCCGGATACGCAACGGCAGCATGCGCACGGTGGTGGGTCCGCCGAGTTCGAGGGTGACCAGGTACAGCAGCCGCAGCTCCGGCCGGTAGGACTCGTGACCGCCGATTCCCTCGTAGTCGTCGATTACATCGCCGCAGCCGTACAGGATGGGTTTGCCCCGGTAGATTTCGATCGGCCGGGGGTGGTGCGCGGAATGGCCGTGCACGATATCGATACCGGTGTCGATCAGCCGGTGCGCGAACTGCTGCTCGCTCAGGCCGATTCCGTAGCCCCAGTTCGGCCCCCAGTGCACCGACACGATCGTGAGGTCTCCGTCGCGGTACCAGGGCCCGAACCGGGCGGCCACGTCGTCGGCGTGGTGCGTCGAGGGATGGTCGATCAGGCACACCCCCGGATTGCTGCCCGCGGCCCAGCTCGCGGGAACCCCGCTGGACAGGGTCGATACCGACGCAATCAGTACCCGGCGCCCACCCGGGACCGGCACCACCGCCGGACGCTGTGCGGCCGCGCGATTCGCGCCCGCACCGGCGGCGCGGATACCCGCACCGGCCAGCGCGTCGAGAGTGTCGGCCAGCCCGCGTAGGCCGAAATCGAGGGAATGATTGTTGCTCAGTGCGCAGGCATCGGGACCGAACGCGGTGAGCGCCGGCAGATTGCCGGGGTGCATCCGGTAGTGGACCCCTTTGCCCGGTGCGAAATCGCCATCCGCGGTGATCGCGGTTTCCAGGTTGACGAGCCGGATATCGGGCGCGAGTTCGTCGACGATACCGAGCACCTCGCCCCATGGCCGGGTGAAACCGTAGGGGCGCGGAATCGGCCCGTTCGCTTGTTCGGCCAGCTCGACGTAGCGCCGGGCATCCCGGACGCACGGCTCCCGGAGCCGTGGGTGGCCTGGTCGTGGCAGGAGCTGATCCACGCCACGGCCGAGCATGACGTCACCACCCAGCGCAACCGTGACCGTCATGGCGCCGCCGGACCCCGCGACATCGGTTCACCCGCCTGTGCCGGTCCGGTCGTCCGCCCCGGTACCGATGTTCATAGTCGAAAACTATCACCACACGATTACCTGATCCAGCAGTTGCCGGAGCGGCATGGGTGCGCACCGTAGGCCGCCGCTTTCCCGGTGCCCCCAGCACTCCCCGCGGACCGTCTGGGTGGCCACGCCGAGGGGTGAACCGGCGCCCGGGCCGACGCAGTGCGCTCATTCCGTGTCCGGAGTGTGCTCGCTCACCGAATCGATCACGGGTACCGAACGTGGATCCGGTCACAGGCGAATTCGGAACCTCGCTGGGCCGGTGTATCGAATGCTGCTGAAAAACACTTGTTAACAGCGTATTTCGTAACCGGGTGCCGGTGGCGGCCGAAGCTATATTACCGAAAAGTATTGTGGCCCAGCTCTCTTGTCGGCGAAATAGCGCTCGACCTGCGGGTGCAGTGTTCTATGCTGAGGTACGTCGACGGCGACAAAGCCCAGCGGGGCGGCGATATTCGCGTCCCATTCAATTCGCGCGGTAAGGCGAAACGGTGGACCACAAGGTCGAGACCAGAAATACTTCGGAATATTCACCCCATGCCCGGCCCGGGAAAATCGAGCGATCCGGTTCCGAATTCCGATGTGGTTGGAAACTCTGGTCCGTCGCGGTACTCAGCCTGCTCACCTTCGCGCTGCTGTTCCAGCCCTGGCTGGCCGCCTCGGGCCCGCACGGCGAGGTGCGCAGCGACGCCTTCGGCCGGCTCGACGGGTCCGTTCCCGTACTCCGCAACACCGGTGAGCGCCTCACCGAAAACGTCGTCTCCATCAGCGGATCATGGGGCGGGCTCGCCGCCGCCGCCGCGTTGCTCACCGTGTCCGGTCTCTGCCTGTATCGGAAGACGCGCGCCGGGCTGTTGCTCGCGATCGGCGCCGCGGTGGCCAACGCCGTATTCGTTCCGGCGGCGTTGCTGCACCTCAACGGTAAAGCGCCGGCCCTGCGCGCGATGACCGAGGATCACGACGAGCTCAGAACCGCACTCGGCGATATCGTGCACACGTTCTTCGGCGGAGGGTCCGGTGCCGCGGCGACCGAGCAGGCGGCCACTGCCGCTCTGACGAACCAGGGACTGATCTGCGGATTCCTCGCGGTGGTCACGGCCGTGATCGCGCTCGGTATGCGGGGACCGGTCCGCGCGGCCGTCGACGAGGCCCGCGCCCACGCCGAGCTTGCCGAGCTGTCCGCGGCCCGCGAGCCGGCCGATGACCGTGCCGTCGTCGTCCACGAGACCGTGCCGGTTCCGGAACCGCGCCTCCAGCTCGTCGTATCGGCCGCAGACCACCCGCTCGGCCGGACAGAGCCGGACCGGACCGCGGAACAGGTTTGTTACGACGAAGACGGCAAACAGCGGATCCTGCCGCGGGCGGTGCCCCGCCGCAGCGACACCCAGCTCGGTTACCCGCGCCGGGAACGGCAGACGGCTCGGCGTGTCCGGCCGCGCCCCGTGAGCCGGGCGGTCACCACAGTCCAGCCCGCCGCCGGGGCACTCCGGAAGGGGCGGGCCGCCCAGTCCGCGGCCGGCGCCCAACGGCATGTCGCCCAGCGCTGAGACCATCGCGGCCCCCGGGGGGGGGGGGGTGGGCCCCCCCCGGGGGGGGGGGGGGGCCCGGGGGGAGGGGGGGGGCGGGGTGGGGTGTTTTGCGGGGGGTTTGGGGGGGATTTTGGGTTGGGGGGGTTTGTGGGGGG
>NZ_JARWPM010000211.1 GCF_029869215.1 Nocardia carnea | reverse complement strand
CCCCCCCCCCACCTCAGCGGAAGTGGTAGCTGTAGCTCGCGTAGCGGGGCTTATCGGTGCCCGCATCCTCCCAGGTGTAGCCGTAGGTGCCGATATGTTCCAGGCGGAAGCTCGTGTCGACGTACACGTCGAACCCGCTGCGCCGGGCGCGTTCGGCGAAGGCGAAGTCCTCGCCCAGATACCAGTGGTTGCCGTCGTCCTCGGGTAGCAGCATCGGCAGGAAGTACGGGACGGTGGGGGTGCCGAACCTGAGGTTGCACACCGGGAGTTTCTCGTGTTCGGCGATCTTCTCGTAGACCTCCCGCCGGGTGTGCAGAAAACCCGTTCCGGTGTAACGGACCTCGGTGAGACCACCGCCCTCGCCGAGCACGAATTTCTCGGTGCCGGGCAATATATGACAGGCCAGTGCGCGCGCATTCTTCTTGACGCATACGCCACCGACCAGCGGCAGATCGTGAGCGCGTAGTAGATCGACCATCTCCGGCTCGAATCCGGTGTCCGCATCGATCCACATCAATTCGTCGAATCCCTCGGCCAGCGCATCGGTGGCCATCTGGCTGCGCGCCTGGTCGATCGCGGCGGAGCCGTACCGGCGCCGCACCTGGTAGCCGCGCCGCTCCAGCTGTTTCAGAGCTGTGTCGCAGGCGTGTTCGATATGGCTGGCGACCGGCACCAGGACAACGCAGCGTGAGGGATCCATTCTGATTTTCCGCCTTCCAGCAACACCCTGATCGCACCAACCGTACCGCCGAGTATCCGCCGGACCGATGGGGTCGAAGCGCATTCATACAGTGGCCGAGGCCGGACGCAGTACTGTTCGGCGGGCGGAAAGGCGATGTTCGGCAGCTGGATGAACCGAATTCACCCTGCGTCTGGATCGGCGCGGCGCGAGTGACCGGCATCGCCTGAATTCTGTTGCGCGACACCAGGTGTTAACCCGGCCGGCGGTAATCTGACCGTATCGGTCGAGAGACGATGAGGGTGATCAGCACAGTGACTTCGGACCCGCTGTTTCGATGACCCTCTACCTGCCCGAGGAGATGCGCTGGCTCGGCTGGATCGCCGGCGCGGAATGGCCGGATGGCGACGAGGACGCGGCCTGGGCGGTCTCGGCGATCTGGAAAGACGGCTCCGACGAGACGTTCGCACTGCTCGCCGCCGTCGTACAAGCCAAAGAGGCTGCCGCGGCGGCATATCCGGCGGGTGCGGCCCGCGATGAGATCGCGGCCCTCTACGACCAGTTCCGCACCGGCGATCAATCGCTCGAGGCGCTGGCCCGGAGCATGCTCGAGACCTCGGACACCACCTTCGATTTCGGCACCGAGCTGCAGGCCGCGAAGCTGAACATCATCATCACCCTGTGCTGGCTCGCCATAGAAATCGCCCTGGCCTGGCTCTTCCCGCCCACCGCGCCCGCGGTGGAGGCCGCGGCGGTCGGCACCACCCAGGGAATAATGCTGGCCATCCGCCAGGCGACCCAGCGCACGCTGCAGAACCTGGCCTCACGACTCGGCGCCCCGAATATCCAGCGCAGCTTCTGGCGCAGTCTGGGTAACGGCAAGCTGACCATGCCCACTTCGCGTGCCTGGGGCGAACTCGGCGAGGAAGTGCTGCAAGGCGCGGCGGAAGAAGGACTGATCAACGGGGCCATCCAGGGTGGCCAGATGGCCGACGGAAAGCGCGACGAATTCAACGGTGAGGAATTCGGCCTGAGCGTCTTCGCCGGTGGCGCCGCGGAACCGGTGGGGTCGCTGGTGGCCCGGGGAGCGAACAACTTCATCAGCAAGACCCTCGGCAACACGTTGAACACGAACATGCTCGGGCGAATGACCCGCAACGCCGTGGTGGGTGGCACCGCGGACGGCGTGGCCGGGATTTTCGGCAACCTCCTCGTCGCCGGTGTCACCGGGCAGAGTCTGAGCGAGAGTATCACCGGTATCGGCACGGCCGGCGGATTCATTCAGGGCAGCATCGTCGGTGCGGCGGATCCCACCACTTTCGCGAGCGGCTTCCACGGCGGAAACGGGCCTTGGTCGAGCGCACGGAACTGGCTCGGGGATCCGGACCACGCCATGGGCGGCCCCCGTTCCGGCGCGGTGCCCACCTACGGTGACGGGTCGTCCGGCGAAAACGCTTTGTACCAGGATGGACCGGCGGGCGGGGGGAATGCGGGATCCGGCTCGGCCCCCGCAGACGATTCTCGTTCGGTATTCGCCTCCGGCGGCCCGGGATCCCCGCGGGGCGAATCGCAGTCGCCCGGCACTTGGTTCTCCGCATCGGGCGATGCGCCGGGGCGGAGTGGCGAACGATTCCCGTCCGGCGAATCGACGCGCCCGGATTCCGCGGCACCGCCGAACCCGGCGGAGGGGCAGCCGGGCCCGGAGCGGCGCGGCGGTCCGCCGGATGCACCGGCGACGGCGAGAAACGACAGTACGCGGACCACGCCGGCCGGCGGCGATGCGAACGGGCGAAACGGTTCCGGAGCGACACCGGAATCAGGACCCCCGGGGCAGCGGCCGGATTCGCCGGTCGCCGGACAACCGGGTCCGCAGGGCGTGGGCGGGGAAACGTCGAATTCGCACACCTCGGGGCACGAGCCGGAGAAGGTACCGGAAGGGGACAAGCCGGGTTCCACTGTCGCTCCCGTCGGCGAAACGTCGCCGGGCCTGCCACCGGGGGACAACGATCAGCCGGCTGCCTCGGAGGCAGCAATCGACAAGCCTGGTCAGTCCGATTCGACGGACCGGCTCGATCAATCCGATACGGGCCGGCCCGACCGGTCGGATCCGACGAGCAACTCGGGTGAGTCCGATCCGCGCATCGACGAGGACGCGCGGGAGCGGCCGGATTCCGCTACCACCGATGAACGCGGCGAGCAGCGGGCCCTTCCGAACGAGGGCTCGGGGCCCAGTGGCGATACGGACCCCAGCGGCTCCAGGTCGCGCGAGGGCGGGCCGGAACACTCCGGCGGCACCGGCGAAACCGCACCCTCGGGCACCGAGACCGGCCGGCAAGCGCCGCCGCTGCTGCAACCGGTGGCGCCGATGCAGCCGGCGCCGCCCGGCACTCCCGTGCAACCGAACGCGGCGCCGGCCGGTCCGGCGAGTTCTACCGCACCCGGTTCGGCGCCCACGCAGGCCTCGGCTTCCGCCACCGAGCAGCCGAGTTCCAGAGCGGGCGACAAACCGGGTAGCTCCACCACACCGGGTGCATCCACATCGCACACCACGCGTGACCTTCCGAACCAGGACGGTGCCCAGGACACGAATACGGGACAGTCGCGCACAGCCTCCCCGCCCGCATCGATCGCGGGTGTTCCCGACGAGATCGGTGTATCGGTGCTCCCGGAAACATCCCCGCCCGGGCTCTCGGCGGCTCCTGCCCCGGTCGCTCCACCGCTTCCGCCGGATACGCCGGTGCAGCCGGCGACCGAGCCGGAGCGGAACACCGGACCACAGCAGCAGCGGTCCGGACCTGCTCAGCCCGGCGACACCGGGCCGGCCCGGCGGCCGGCCGAGCAGGAATCCGGCCCGGCGCCCGAATCGCGACGTGCCCGGCCCGGCGAGCTGTCGAGCCCGGCGCCGCGGCGATCACCCGAGCAGGTCATGCCGCCCGCCCCGGCCACCGACTCCCGGCAGAAATCGGGTGCGGCGCCCGATGCGGTGCCGGTTCCGTTCGCCGTGGATGCCGGCCCGCGGGTCGGGCCGGTGCGCTCGCCGGACCCGCCGAACCGGCGCGAGGCGGCGGCGCCGGTGACCGCGGTGTCCACCGGCGCGCCGCCGGATGCGTCCCCCGATGCGCTCCGGCCGGGCCCGCGCCGCTTCACACCCGAGGAGTTGCGGAGGATACCGCAGCCGGCGGCCGACCGGGTCGGCTCCGCCTTCCGGCCTGTCGAGAAGCCCTCCTACCACAAGGTGCTGGAAGCAGCGGTGCGGAATCCGGACGGGTCCGGGTTCGTGCAGTTCCGGAATCCGGCCACGTTCACGGCGGTGGCGGGCGGAAAGCCGTACGGAATGCTGGTGAACGGACCGGGCCCGGACGCTCCCGGCCGGTCGGAGAACTGCCAGGATTGTTCGCTGTCGCTACTCGCGACGTTCGCCGGTAAGCCGCAGGTCGCCGCGCCGTGGGCCGGCCGATTCAGCAAGGATCATCTCCACAGTGGGCCGGCGCAGGCGGCGCGCTTCCTGGGTGCCCGGGAGACGAGCTTCGACAACGGGTCGAGATCGGTCGCCGACCAGTATCGGGCCGCGCACGACCACATCAAATCGCTGCCCCCGGGCACGATGGCCTATGTCACGACCACCTGGCACAAGGTCAACTTCTTCGGTATGAAGCAGTACGAGCCGGACGGTTCACCGAAGTACGACGGCTCACATGCCACGGTGGTGGTTCTTCCCGAGGGGGAACAGGAACCGATCTGGTGCGATCCGCAATCCGGTACCTTTCACCGCGCGCCACCGGCGAGTCTGGTGAAGTACGCGGCGAAGGTCGAATTCACCATCGGCACCCCGGATCTCGTGCTCGCCGCCGCGGAGCACCGGCAAGAACTCGAAGCCGCCCTGAGCAACGGGAACGGCGGTTTCACCGCGTACCAGCATCCGGGGATCTTCACGGCGGTCCCGGGCGGCCGACCGTACGGCGAGCTGATGAACCTCGGTGGCGGATATCCCATGGGCGGCCAGATCAGTGTGTACGAGTCCGGTCTCGCAGCCGCTACTTCCTTCCTGGGCGCACCGCGCTACGCGGTGCCGAACTGGGAGCATCTCAACGAGGGTGGACACCCGCTCCCGGACCGCGAACTACACCGGCGCGGACGATCCCGCGTCGAGGGCTGGTTCGGTGACCGGCTGACCTCTTTGGCCACCGGCAACCGGACCGTGCGGCAGCAGTACCAGCACGCTTACGACGAGATCCGGAACCTGGGCCCGGGGGCGGTGGGTCTGGCGGTCGTTTCCCGGCCCGTCCGCGGGTCGTCCGATCCCGCCGAATCCGTGCAGCTGCTGGTTTATCCGGCGGGCCCCGTTGCCGCCGACGGTACCGGACCCACGGAGCCGGTGTGGTGGGATCCGATGACCGGCCGGACCGTCCCGCATACGACGATGCTCGCCACGCTCGGTAACGAGACCGAGATTTCCTTCGTAGCGGCACCCGGAGACGAACTGATTGCGCTGCATTCGCTGGATACGTCCGCGGGAGCCCGGGGCCCGCAGCAGGTCGCGGCCGAGGAAACAGCCGGTGACCCGCCCGAGCACGACCCGCCACAGCCCGCACGCGAGACCGGCGAGTCGTCGAGTTCCGGGCAGCGGAAACGGCCGCTGCCGGATCCGGAATCCGGTGCGCCGCCGCAGAAACAAACCCGCACGGACGCTTCGGACAGCGACGATGCTCCCGGACCGGTGGACGAACCGGCGGACGACGATTCGCGGGACTCGGATCCGGCGGATTCGGATTCACCGCGGAGCGAAGACAGCGTGGAGAATGTTTCCGCGAACCGGCAGGTCGTACTGCCCGAGCCGCCGATGGAGTTGCTGGATCCGGCGGAAATGCGGGTATTCGGGCCGGGGTACCTCGCGCCGGTGGAAGATCCCGCGCTGCAACACGCGCTCGAGAATGCGATGCGGCGTCCGGACGGGTTCGCCCGGTACGCCGACCCGAGTAGTTATCCGCCCGGTGGTACACCGTTCGGCGAGATGATCAATCCGGGCCACGGGAACAGGCCCGGACGGGACAACAATTGCCAGGATTGTGTGCTCGCCGGCCTGGCGACCTTCCTGGGCCGTCCCACGGTGGCCGCGCCGATATATCCGGCGGTCGCGCACGGCGAGGTCAATTGGGACGGCCCGGAGCAGGGCGGCTCCGGCCGGCAGCATTGGATGGTCGGGCTCGCCGAATACGCATTGGACGGATTCGGCACCGTACCCGAGCGCATCACCGCGATCCATGCGCACGTGGCGCGACTCGGGCCGGGGTCGGCAGCGATTGTCTCCAACCGGTGGCAGGCGGAGGACCCCGAGACCGGTGACCCGATGGTGGACGACGACGGGGAACCCGTCGAGGGCCCCGAACATACCGTGCTCGTCGTCTATCCCGCACCCGACCCGGACAACCTCGACGAGAACGGTGCGGTGATAGACGAGGGACCGCTGTGGTGGGATCCCCAGAGCGGCAGGATGTCTCGCGCACCCTTCGAGGATTTCCGTAACCAATCGCTCCTGGTCATGTCCGTGGTGATTCCGCCGGGGCGCACCGTGGTCAGCGCGTCCGCCCGGCAGCCGGTGCCGGTGCCGCAACAGCCGGTGCCGCCCCGGCCGCGTCCGGCGGTGGTACCGGCGCTCGGCCGTCCCGCACCGCCGGCGCGGCTGCCGGATCCGGCCGCGCGGCGGCCTTCCGGGCAGGGTGGGCTGGCTCCGCTCGAGCATCCCGGTCAGCAGCGGGCGCTCGAAAATGTCTTGCGCTCCGGCACCGGCGGTTTCGTGGTCGGCGCGGACCCGCGGAGCTATCCGACACCGGGTTATCCGTACGGCTGGATGATCAATGGCGGCAGGAGCCGCCCGGCATCCCGGTTCGCGAACCGCTGGGACGCGCTGCTGGCGGGACTGTCGTCGTTCCGTGGTAATCCGCTGGTAGCCGCCCCCCGGAATCCGGATGCCGGCGACAGGTACGACCGCGCGGACGAAGCCGCCGGGATGGAGCGGGTCATCGAATGGCTGCAGACCCAGCCCGATCATTTCGGTGAGATCCCGGCCCCGCAGCAATTCGCTGCACTACACGACTGGGTTGGTCACCTCGGGCCGGGTTCGGCGGCCGTGGCATTCGTGGCAATCGGCGAAGTCGACCCCGCCACCGGGGATCTGGCGCGAGATGACAACGAGGAGTATGTGGTCTCCGGCATCATGCCGCTGGCCCTGATCTTCCCGGTCATCGCCTCGGACGGTAATCAGACCAGTTCCCCGACCCGGCCGCAGTGGTGGGATCCCGCGAGCAATACGACATGGGAACAGTTGCCGGATCAGATCGTGCACAGCACGGTGCAGTTCGGATTCATTGCGTTGCCGCCGGATACGACGGTGGATGCGTCGGGGCGGGGTCCGGTGGTTCGGCCGGTGCCGGTGCCGTTGGTGGTGCCGGTGTTCAATCGTGCGGGGCCGCCGATGCGGTTGATGGATCCGTCGCGGGGGCGGGTTTTCGGTCCTGGGCAGTTGGCTCCGTTGGAGTTTCCGGGTGTGCAGGGGCCGTTGGAGTCGTTGTTGTCCGATGGTGGTGGTGGGTTTGTGGTGGGGGCGGATCCGCGGAGTTTTCCGTCTCGGGATTATCCGTATGGGTGGTTGGTGAATCAGGGTGGGCATTTTGTGTTGGGGCGGGGTTCGAATCGGTGGGATGCGGCGTTGTCGGGGTTGTCGTCGTTTCTGGGTTATCCGTTGGTGGCTGCTCCGCGGTATGCGGATGCCGGGCCGGATCTGTACAACGATGCGGACGAAACCGACGGG
>NZ_JARWPM010000210.1 GCF_029869215.1 Nocardia carnea | reverse complement strand
CCCCCCACTTACCCTCCCGCCCCCCCCAAAGTGGGGCCTAAACCCCCGTCCCCCCCCCCCTTTGTCACCAGTTTTTTTATCTCGCGGGGGGTGTACCCGATGCCGCCTGACGCCTACCGCGTGGACTGTTCGGCCCACGCGTGCACGTCGGGGATTACACGTCGAAGTACAGCTCGAACTCGTACGGGTGCGGGCGCAGGTTCACCGGGGCGATTTCGTTTTCGCGCTTGAGGGTGATCCAGGTTTCGATCAGGTCCTCGGTGAAGACGTTGCCCTCGGTGAGGTACTCGTGGTCGGCCTCGAGGCGGTCGATCACCGACGCCAGGCTGGTGGGGGCCTGCGGGATGTTCTTGGCCTCCTCCGGCGGGAGCTCGTAGAGGTCCTTGTCGACCGGGGCCAGCGGCTCGATCTTCTTCTTGATGCCGTCCAGGCCGGCCATCAGCATGGCGGCGAAGGCCAGGTACGGGTTGCCCGAGGAGTCCGGCGCGCGGAACTCGATGCGCTTGGCCTTCGGGTTGTTGCCGGTGACCGGGATGCGGACCGCGGCGGAGCGGTTGCGCTGCGAGTACACCAGGTTGATGGGGGCCTCGTAGCCCGGCACCAGGCGGTGGTAGGAGTTCACGGTGGGGTTGGTGAACGCCAGCAGCGACGGGGCGTGGTGCAGGATGCCGCCGATGTAGTGGCGGGCCAGATCCGACAGGCCACCGTAGCCGGCCTCGTCGTGGAACAGCGGCTTGCCGTCCTTCCACAGCGACTGGTGCACGTGCATACCCGAGCCGTTGTCACCGAACAGCGGCTTCGGCATGAAGGTGACGGTCTTGCCCTCGCCCCACGCGGTGTTCTTGACGATGTACTTGAACAGCTGCAGATCGTCGGCCGCGTGCAGCAGGGTGTTGAACTTGTAGTTGATCTCGGCCTGGCCCGCGGTGCCGACCTCGTGGTGGCCGCGCTCCAGCTCGAAACCGGCGTTCTGCAGGTTGGTGGAGATCTTGTCGCGCAGGTCGACGTAGTGGTCGTAGGGCGCGACGGGGAAGTAGCCGCCCTTGTTACGGACCTTGTAACCACGGTTCGGGGTGCCGTCGGCGTTGAACTCGGCACCGGTGTTCCAGGAGCCGGAGATCGAGTCGACCTCGTAGAAGGCGCCGTTCATCGCCGAGTCGTAGCGCACCGAGTCGAAGATGTAGAACTCGGCCTCGGGGCCGAAGAAGGCGGTATCGGCGATACCGGTGGAGCGCAGGTACTCCTCCGCCTTCCGCGCGATATTGCGCGGGTCGCGGGAGTAGGCCTCACGGGTGAACGGGTCGTGCACGAAGAAGTTCATATTGAGCGTCTTCGCGGCCCGGAACGGGTCGAGCTGCGCGGTGCTGTAATCGGGCAGCAGCAGCATGTCGGACTCGTCGATGGACTGGAAGCCCCGCACCGAGGAGCCGTCGAACGCGAGGCCGTCCTCGGCCAGGTCGGCGGTGAACGCCTTCGCCGGGATGGAGAAGTGCTGCTGCACACCCGGCAGATCGCTGAAACGGATGTCGACGTATTCGACATCCTGATCCGCGATGTACTTGATGACCTCGTCGGCCGTGCTGAACGTCACTTATATCTCCTTACGGATAGATTCCCAGCCAGTATCGAGTGCGGGACGTCGCGAACCGACGCTATGGACCGGGTGTTTCCCGGCAGTCAAGGCCATGTTTCGCCAGTGTTACACGTGCCGACCAGCCGGTGTCGTCGGCCACGCCACGGACATTACCCGGCGGTCACCTGCCCGAACGGCTCCGCCCCCGGCCCCCGGCGAGCGGGTTACCGCCGGTTATGCCGGAAATCGGCGGGCATATCCTGGGGTCATGGCACGCGTTACCGGATCCTGGCTCACCGGACCCTCCGAGGGTTCCGGCGATCCGGAGGCAAGCGAGTACCCGGGCGAACATATTGGTCTTCCCCGTAACGGGGCGGGGTCGCTGGTGGGACTCCCCCGGCGCATCGTGGCGCTGCTCGTGGACTGGGTCATCTCGATCGGCATCGCCGCGCTGATCGTGCGACCGGATCCGCAGCGGATCATCGCCGAATCCGACCCCCCGCCCGGTGTTGCCGAGCCGACGGCCTTCGAGGCTGTGTCGGCGGCCTTGAGCACCCCGACCTGGCTGGTCTGGATGGCGATCGGAATCGTCGCGGTCGCCTTGTTCGGCTTCACACCGGGGCAGTACTTCCTGCGGTTGCGGGTGATCCGGGTGGATATCCCGGCGCGCGTCGGTTTCCTGCGCGCGCTCGGCCGGCAGGTGCTGCTCACCTTCGTGGTCCCGGCGCTGTTCACCGACGGCGACGGGCGAGGGATGCACGATCGCGCCACCGGAACCGCGGTGGTGCGCATCCGCTGATCGTGCCGACGGGTGGCGGCCCGCCATAGGATCGGCCGGTGTCACTGAATCCCGCTCTGCTCGGCATCCGGTTCCTGTTGGAACTGGCTGCTTTCGTATCGTTCGCGGCGCTGGGCTGGCGGGTGACGGACGGACCCGGCCGATGGGTGCTCGTCGTGGTGTTGCCGCTGCTCGCCGCCGCCGCGTGGGGTGTGTTCGCCGTTCCGGACGACCCGAGCCGCTCCGGCTCGGCACCTATCGCAGTCGCGGGGCCGGTGCGGCTCGGCATCGAGTTCGCAGTGCTGGTGGGAGGTGCGGCCGCGCTGTGGTTCGCCGGGCTACCGGGCTTGGCGTTGCTCTCCGGGGCAGCATTGCTCCTATACCACCTCGCCGCCTACGACCGCGTCCGCTGGCTGTTGAAACGCTGACCCGGCACCGGGTCCCGGACGCCGGAGACGGCGCTACCGAACACCGTTCACCGACGCCGGATGGTGCGTTGCATACCGCGCATCTTGGCGTTGGTGGGCATCGGGCCCTTCGGCATGGCCGGCCCGCCACGGGCGCTGAGAGCGCTGAGCCGGCCCTCGATCTGATCCATCCGCTTGGTGTCGATATTGCGGGGCAGTTTGGTGAGGTAACGCTGCAATTCCTTGAGCGGGACCTGGCCCTCTTCGTTACCGACCACCACATCGTAGATGGGGGTGTCGCCGATGAGGCGGGCGGTGCGCTTCTTCTCCTGGGCCAGCAGCGACCGCACCCGCTGCGGCGAACCCTCGGCCACGAAGATCACGCCGGGCAGCCCGATCACCCGGTGCACCGCGTCGAGCTGGGTGGTGGCGGCGATACCGTTGCTCACCCGCCATTTGCCCTGCAGGTTGTCCAGCACCCAGGCGGCCGCGCCGGCCTGGCCCTCGGCTTTGCCGTAGACGGTTTTCTGCACGCGCCGGCCGAAGATGATGAAGGCGAACAGCACACCCAGCAGCAGGCCCAGCGGCAGCAGGAACCACTGCACATCGAACAGGAACCCGATCCCGAACAGCACCAGCGTGGTGACCAGGACCGCGCCGATCATCAGCGGCAGCAGCAGTTTGTCTTCTTTGCGCTGCATCTGGAACGCCTGCCAGATCTGCTGACGACGTTCCTTCGACTGCTGTTTGCGCGCCGCTTTCGCCGCGGCCTTCGCCTCTTTGTCGGGCTTGCCTGCTGCCATGAGTCCCACAATAATGCCCGCACCCGAACTGCCGGCCACGGGACGGGCAAGCCATCCGGGCCGGTCGAGCCGCCCGCGCCATCCGATACCCGGCCAGGGCGTGACGTCCGGGCAGGCCGACGCCCGGCGGTCGCGGACCACACCGGACACAACGACCGGCTCCACCCCCGGTGCGGTGCCGCCCCGGAACCGATCGGCCACCGGATTCCGGGACATCCCGGCCGCGCCGGGGACGCCGCGGCCGCAGAGCGAGGAGAATGCAGGGATGTCCACCAACCTCGAGGCCCGTCCGTCGTCCGGTGAACCGGTCGACGACGCCACCGCGGAACGGCTCGCGGTGGCGCTGCGCTGTGTCACCGTATCCCGCGAGGAGGTCGCCGAGCCGGACGCGACCGCCGCACAGAGTTCGCTCGATGCGGAATTCCGCCGGCTCGGCGCACACCTGGAAGAGTCGTTTCCGCGGGTGCATGCCGAACTCGAACTCGAGAAGTTCGGGCACAGCCGGCTGTACACCTGGCGCGGGATCGATGACACCCGGACCGCTGCCCTGCTGCTGGCACACCAGGATGTGGTGCCGGCCGACGAGCCGGACCGCTGGACCCACCCGCCGTTCGCCGGGGTGGTGGACGACGAGTTCATCTGGGGTCGCGGCGCGATCGACGACAAGAGCCGGGTGCTGGCTCTGCTGGAAGCGGCCGAATCCGCGCTGGCCGCGGGACTGCGGCCGCGGCACACGATCTACCTCGCGTTCGGCCATGACGAGGAAGTCTTCGGTGATACCGGCGCGGTGCAGATGGCGGCCCACCTGCGCGAGCGCGGGGTGCACGCGGATCTGCTGCTCGACGAGGGCGGTGTGATCACCGACGGAATCGTCGACGATGTGCGGGTGCCGGTGGCCACGATCATGGTCGGGGAGAAGGGGTACGCCACGGTCCGGTTGTCGGTCACCGACCCGGGCGGGCATTCGTCCATGCCCGGCCGGCAGACGGCGATCGGGCGGCTGGCGCGGGCGGTGAGCCGGATCCAGGACCATCCGATGCCGTTACGGGTGACCCCGGTCGTCACCGATATGCTCACCCGCCTGCGCCCACATCTGCCCGCGACCAAACGCCGGCTGCTGGGGTTCGCCGGGGCTGCGGCGCCGGTGGTCGCCCGGATCCTGGCCGCGACCCCGCAGACCGAATCACTGGTGCGCACCACCACCGCGCCGACGGTGATCCACGGCGGGGTGAAGGCGAATGTGCTACCGCAGCAGGCGGAGGCGCTGATCAATTTCCGGATTCTGCCGGGCGATTCGGTCGAATCGGTACTGGCGCACTGCCGCCGGACGGTGCGCGACAAAAAGGTCCGGATCGAATCGGTGGGGATGACCGCGGAACCGTCTCGCGACGTCGTCCCGGGGCCGCAGTTCGATCTGATCGCCGCGCTCGCCCGGCAGGTGGCCCCGGAAGCTGCCGTCACCACCGGTTTGGTGCCGGGCGCGACCGATTCCCGGCATTACGACGATCTCGCTGCCACCCGATGTAATTTCGCACCGATCCGGCTCACCGCCGCCGACCTGGAACGAATCCACGGAAACGACGAACGGCTCTCCCGGGTGAACTACGCTCGGCTCATCGAGTTCAACCGGCGCCTGTTCACCGCCCTCGCCGAACCGGCACCGGACAGCTGATACGAGCCGGCCACGGGTGGGCCGGCAGTGCGGCGGCTGCTCCGGCGGCAGCGGATACCGGGCAGCGGAGCGGCCGGGTCGTTACCGATCCACCGGCCCGGGCGTGGCGACCGCAGGCAGCGAGTTGCCGTCGGCGGTGCGGTAGATATTCGACGACGCGACCCCTTCGAGCCGGGTGCCCGAGGGTCCGTGACACCTCCGCTGCCGCCGAAAACCTGAATACGTTTGGAGGAGGTCTCATGGCCGGTGGTCAGGAAATCCGCACGCAGCGCGGCGAATTCGAGCATGCGGGTCACCGTCTGGCCCGGCGTTCGTGGCTGCCAGGCGGACCGGTAGTCGGTGTGATCGTGCTCGTCCACGGGGTGGCCGAGCATTCGGGGCGGTACGACTACGTCGGCCGGACGCTGGCCGCGGCCGGTTTCGCGGTGCACGCCCTGGACCATGTGGGCCACGGCGAGTCCGCGCGGGTCGGCGCCCCGGCGAACCTCGGTTCGATCGACGACGCCGCGGACAAGGTCGCGGCCCTGCTCGACCTCGCGCGTACCGAACACCCCGGGGCACCGGAGTTCTTGATCGGGCATTCGATGGGCGCGCTGATCACCCTGTACCTGGCCACCCGGGCGCCGCTGGACATCGCGGGCCTCGTGGTCTCAGCGCCACCGTTGATCATCGATGCCGGGAATCCGGTCCAACGGCTGCTGGCTCCGGTACTCACCCGGGTCACGCCGAATCTGGGTGTGCTGAAACTGGATTCGTCGCAGATCAGCCGCGACTCCGAGGTCGTCACCACCTACGACAACGATCCCCTGGTCTTCCGCGGCAAACTCCCCGCCCGCACCGCGACCGAGATCCTGACCGCCGCCGGCCGGGTCCTCGACCGGCTCCCGCAGTTGCGGGTACCGACCCTCGCGCTGCACGGCACCGGCGACGCCATCGCCGCCCCGGCGAGCACCGACCGCATCGAACAGCGCGCGGGCACAAACGATCTGACGGTTCACCGCTACGACGGCCTGTACCACGAGGTCTTCAACGAGCCCGAACGTGACCAGGTCCTCGCCGATGTCGTCACCTGGCTGTCCGCCCGGATTCCGAAGCCCGGCAAACCGGTCGACGGCGACGCATAGCCCGACGCTCGGTGCACCGGCTCCTCGCGGGCGTATCCCCCGGCGCGGTGAACCGCCGGCTCGACAACTCAGGTGCCCTTTTCCGGCACCGATATTCGTCGTGGACGTTCGGCCGATACGCCGCCCTAGGCGTACTCGGTGAGGCAGGCCTGTTCGCCGTCGAGGACGCCCAGGCGGAAGGCTTCCAGGCGCAGGTAGCCCTCGGGGACGACCTCGCCGTTCACGTCACTGGCGGCCAGCCCGTCGGACAGCAGGCCGGAGACCGCTTCGTCCAGGTCGCCGGCGGATAGGCGGGGGTTGCTGGTCTCCTGGCTGAGCGCGGTGGTGACCACACCGGCGAGGCAGGCGGTGCGCAGGCCGGCGGTGTCGGCGCCGGTGAGGGTGAGTTGTTTTTCGTCCTGGTAGAGCAGTGCGTAGCGGGAGATGAAGACGACGAAGGCGTTGTAATCGCCGCTGACGATCGCCGAGAGCGGTTCGTCTTCCGAGCCCTGCTCCCCCGCGCGTTCGGCCAAGGCGTCGACATCCGTGCCGATGACCTCGGTGGCCGGGCAGTACGCGACCGGTTCGGTGGGGGTGGCGTCGGCGCAACTGGTGGGCACGCCCTCGTAGTCGTACTGAGGCGAGCCGGTGACCGGCAGAATATCGCCGAGCGCGGCGGCCATATCGCCGAGCGAATCCTCGGTGACCTCGAGCTGCATATATTCCTCGCCCGGTTCGAAGGTCACCGGCAGACCCGAACGGCGGTTCTCGATCTCCTGTTCGTCGATCGCGGCGCAGGAGCCGGCGCCTTCCATATAACCCATCTGCACGGCGGTGACCCGTTCGAAGGCGGTGCCGTGCACATTGTCCGGATCGTTGGGGTCACGGTCGCGTACCGCCACCGTGGCGCCAAGGACACCGTTGAGTCCGTCGCTGGTGTTCAGCGTGAAATGCGGCGAATCGCCTTCCGCGACATGCCGGAGGAACACCCCGGCCAGGCAGTCGGCCTGCTGTTCGGTGACCAGGCCCGGTGTGTCCTCGGTGGCGATCCCGGCCGGGATCTGCAGGGCGTGCCCGTATTCGTGGGCCAGCACCATCACCACCGCCATCTCCCCGAACTGCTGCACCAGTTCCGGCAGCAGCACCCCGCGGTCCCAGCCGATCGATTCGTCCATGCCGCAGTAGGCGGCGTTCACCAGCTCGTGGGTGCTGACGGTGCAGAACTCCACCGAATCGCGTTCCGCGGCGGTCGCGTCCCAGGAGATCAGCCTGGCGACGGGCTGGAATTCACCGGGGAAGGTCGCCGAATAGTTCTCGGTCCAGAACGCTTCGATATCGGCCACCGCGTTCAGCGCGAGGCGGTCCATTTCCCCGCCGTCGCTGTTCTCGGCCCGGCGATCGGTGTCGGCCACCCCCTCGCGTGGCCCGCTGGGACCGGTGCTGGTGGTCGCGCCGGCGATCTGCCACGGATTGTCCGGGTCCATTGCGTTCTGCGCGGAATTCGCATCCGAGCAGGCCGACAGCGCGGAAACCGTCAGCATCGCCGCGGCCGCCACACCCAGCAGCCGCGACCACCGTGTCCTCGTCATCATGTCTCCCCATATCCCGTGCCGGGCCGTCGGCCAGGCTGCGCCCGGGCGGCAGTATCGCGCGCACCCGGGCCGGTGATCATCGAATCACAAGGCGGGCAACGGCGTACACCGCGGAACGCGGGCGGCTCGTTCACCTTGCGGTATACGGCTCACCGGCCGGGCCGTTAGCATCCGGCCGAGCACTAGACTGTTCACAGCCGTGCCGAAGGAGGTCCCGTGTACATCGAAGAGTTCCGGTCGGCCGGCGCGCTCACCGCGGAATCCGCCGAGGAACTGGCCGCGAGCGCGGTGGGCTACACCTCCCGCATCACCGTCGCCGCCAACGATCACGCGGTGAACCTGCCCGTGCTCCCCTGGTGCTGGGCCGAACTCGGTATCGGCGCGGGCACCCGGGTGACCATCACCGCCGAGGGCGGCAACCGCCCGCCGGACGTCGAGGATCGCCGGGCACTGGACACCCTGGTCACCCGTTTCCACGAACTGACCGGCGCCTGACTGCCCCACTCGAGGTACCACCCCACGGTCTCCGGTGGAGGGTTACGCCGCATGGACGCGGGCCCGACGCAGTACATCTCTGGACCGTGCACGACCGCAGCGAGTGCGGAGGTGCGACGAGACGCCGAACACCACTGCGCGAGCCCTGCGAGCGGAGGCGCGCGTCCTCGGCGCAGGGCCACGCAGCCCTTACTGCGGACAGCAGCAAACCGGCGGGCAAACGGGGATGCTCAGACGCCGAAGACTCGCTCGACGACCCGGCGTGCCCGGCGGGTGACCCGCAGGTAGTTGTCCAGGAATTCACCGCCGTCGTCGCTGGGCCAGCCCGCCACCCGCGCGACCGCCGACAGGGTGCGGCCCGGACCGGGCAACTGGTCGGTGGGTTTACCGCGCACCAGGACCAGCGCGTTGCGGGCCGCGGTGGCGGTGAGCCAGGACTGCCGCAGGAGGTGGGTGTCCTCGGCGCCGAGCAATTCGTGGCGTGCGATGACATCGAGTGATTCCAGGGTCGAGGTGTTGTGCAACTCCGGCACTTCGTGCGCGTGCCGCAATTGCAGCAGTTGCACCGTCCATTCGATATCGGCCAAGCCGCCGCGACCCAGTTTGGTGTGGGTGGCGGGATCGGCACCGCGCGGCAGGCGTTCGGAATCCACCCGGGCCTTGATCCGGCGGATCTCCCGTACCGCCTCCGCCGAGACGCCGCCCGCGGGATAGCGCACCGGGTCGATCGTGTGCAGGAACCGCAGGCCGAGTTCCTGATCCCCGGCCACCTGGTGCGCTCGCAGCAGGGCCTGCACCTCCCAGGGCTGGGCCCACTGCCGGTAGTAGGCGTCGTAGGCGGCGAGGGTTCGCACGAGCGGTCCGCTGCGGCCTTCGGGTCGCAACCCGGCGTCGACCTGCAGCGGCGGGTCCGTGCTGGGGGCGCCGAGCAACTTCTGCACCTGTTCGGCGATCCCGTTGGCCCATTTCACGGCGACGTGTTCCTCTTCGCCGGGCCGGGGGTCGCAGACGAACAGCACATCGGCGTCGGAACCGTAACCCAGTTCCATTCCGCCCAGCCGGCCCATCCCGATCACCGCGAAATCGGCGGGTGCGGGTGCGCCGCGTTCGGCCACGCTAGCCCGGATCACCGCCCGCAGCGCGGCCTCGAGCACCGCGGCCCATACCGACGACAGCGCCGCGCACACCTGCGGCACGTCGAGCAAGCCCAGCAGGTCCGCCGACGCCACCCGCGCCAGTTCGTGGCGGCGCAGCGAACGGGCGGTCGCGACGGCCCGTTTCGGGTCGTCGTAGCGGTCGGCGGCGGTGAGGATACCGCCGGCCACATCCGCGGGCTGGGTGCGCAGCAGCAGCGGGCCCTCGGGGCCGTCGGCGAACATGCGAATGGTTTCGGGGGCGTTGATGAGCAGGTCCGGCAGGTAGGCAGAGGAACCCAGCACCATCATCAGCCGCTGCCCCACCGCGCCCTCGTCACGCAGCACCCGCAGGTACCAGTCCTGATCGTTGAGACCCTCCGAGACCCGCCGGTAGGCGAGCAGACCCGCGTCGGGGTCGGGGGTATCGCCGAGCCAGGCGAGCAGGGTCGGCAGCAGTAACGCCTGGATCCGGCCCTTCCGGGAGACCCCGCTGGTGAGTGCCCGCAGATGACCGAGGGCGTGTTCGGGATCGGCATAGCCGAGCGCGGCGAGCTGGCGGACGGCGGCGTCGGGGCTGAGCCGCAACGCCTCCGAGTCGATACTGGCCACCGATTCCAGCAGCGGGCGGTAGAAGAGCTTGGTGTGCAGGCGCCGGACGCGGCTGGTGTTGCGACGCAGCTCGCCCTGCAGCACCCCGGCGGCGTCGCGTGTGCCGTCGGGCCGGATATTGGCGGCCCGCGCCAGCCAGCGCATACCCTCCTCGTCGTCGGCGGCGGGCAGGGTATGCGTACGTTTGAGCCGCTGCAGTTGCAGCCGGTGTTCCAGCAGGCGCAGAAATTCGTACGACGCGGTCAGGTTGGCGGCGTCGTCCCGGCCCACATAACCCCGCGCGGCCAGCGCGGCCAGCGCTTCCACGGTGCCCTGCACATGCAGTTTCGGATCCACCCGGCCGTGCACGAGTTGCAGCAGCTGCACCGCGAACTCCACATCGCGCAGACTGCCGCTGCCCAGTTTCAGCTCACGTTCCCGCAGATCCTCGGGCACCAGATCTTCCACGCGCCGCCGCATGGCCTGCACATCGGGCACGAAATCCGGGCGTTCGGAGGCGGTCCATACCATCTCGTCGGTCGCGGCGCGGTACTGCTCCCCCAGCTCCAGGTCACCGGTCATCGGCCGGGCCTTGAGCAGGGCCTGGAATTCCCAGGTGCGGGCCCAGCGCTGGTAGTAGGCCAGATGCGAATCGAGGGTGCGTACCAGCGCACCGGCCTTGCCCTCGGGGCGCAGGGCGGCGTCGACCTCGAAGAACGCGGAACTGCCGACGGTCATCATCTCCGCGGCCAGCCGGGTGGCGACGGAGTCGGCGGGTTCGGCGACGAACACGATATCGACATCGCTGACGTAGTTGAGTTCGCAGGCGCCGCTCTTCCCCATGGCGATCACGGCCAGCCGCACCGGACACGGTTCGGTGCGGCACACCCGCGCCACCGCCACCGCCAGTGCGGTGGTGAGCGCCGCGTCGGCCAGCGCCGTCAGCTGCCGGCCCACCACCTCGTAGGGGATAACCGGTTCGTTTTCCACGGTCGCGGCCAGGTCCACGGCGGCCAGCAACATGAGCTGGTCGCGGTAGCGTTTACGCAGCGCGGCCACCACGTCGGGCCCGGATTCGCGGGCGCGGAACAGCATCGGCGACGCGTTCGGCCCGGTCTCGGGTTCGGCGCCGACCACCGAAAGCAGATCGGCGATCAATTCGTCCCGGTCGGGCAGTTCTTCGCGGCGCAGCAGGGTCCAGGTGTGCGGATCGGCCACCAGATGATCGCCGAACGCGGTGGAGGAGCCGAGGAGCGCGAAAAGCCTGCCGCGCAGGGTGGTTTCGGTACGGATCGCCGAATCCAGGGCGTCCCAATCATTTCCGAGGGATTCCCGGATCCGGATCAGGGTGGTGAGCGCCAGATCGGCATCCGGTGCGCGCGAGAGCGCCCACAGCACCGCGATGCTCTCGACATTGTCCCAGCCGAGGGTTTTCAGCGAATCGGCGGCCGTCGGCTCGAGCAATCCGAGCCGGCCGGCACCGGGGACGGCGGATCGGGCGGACGGGGGGCGGACCATGAGCCAAAGTTACCCATTGCGCGCCGGGAAGTGTGCCGGACCCCCGTCCGCCGCCGCGTCGTTACAGGCCGAGGTATTCGCTCAGTTCGAACGGCGTCACCTGGGTGCGGTAGTCCGCCCACTCGCGCCGCTTGTTGCGCAGGAAGAAATCGAAGACGTGCTCGCCGAGGGTTTCGGCGACCAGTTCGGACCGTTCCATCGCGCGCAGCGCCTCGTCCAGTGTTCCGGGCAGTTCCTTGAACCCCATGGCGCGCCGCTCCGCCGCGGTGAGCGACCAGACATCGTCCTCGGCCTCGGCCGGCAGTTCGTACCCCTTCTCGATTCCGCGCAGGCCGGCGGCCAGCAGCACGGCGAAAGTGAGATAGGGGTTGCATGCCGAATCGGGGCTGCGGATCTCGACCCGGCGCGAGGATGCCTTGTTCGGGGTGTACATAGGCACCCGGACCAGCGCCGACCGGTTGGACCGGCCCCACGACGCCGCGGTCGGCGCCTCGCCGCCGTGGATGAGCCGCTTGTAGGAGTTCACCCACTGGTTGGTGATGGCGCTGATCTCGTGCGCGTGCTCCAGGATCCCGGCGATGAAGGCGCGGGCAGTCGCGGAGAGGTTGTCCGGATCGTCCGGGTCGGCGAAGGCGTTGGCCTCGCCCTCGAACAGGCTCATATGCGTATGCATGGCCGAGCCGGGGTGCTGGGAGAACGGTTTGGGCATGAACGTCGCGCGCACGCCCTCGTCGATGGCGACTTCCTTGATGAGGTACCGGAAGGTCATCACGTTGTCGGCCATGGACAGCGCGTCGGCGTAGCGCAGGTCGATCTCCTGCTGGCCGGGGGCACCCTCGTGATGGCTGAACTCCACCGAGATACCCATGGATTCGAGGGCGTCGATGGCGTGGCGCCGGAAGTTCGGGGCGGAATCGTGCACGGCCTGATCGAAGAACCCGCCGGTATCGGCCGGAACCGGGTTCAGCCCGTCGGCCTGGTTCTTCAGCAGGAAGAATTCGATCTCCGGGTGCACGTAGCAGCTGAACCCGACATCACCGGCCTTGTTGAGCTGGCGGCGCAGCACATGGCGCGGATCGGCCCACGACGGCGACCCGTCGGGCATGGTGATATCGCAGAACATGCGGGCGGAGTGCTGGTGGCCTTTGCTCGACGCCCACGGCAGCACCTGGAAGGTGGACGGATCGGGCCGGGCTACCATATCGGCCTCGGAGATCCGGGCGAACCCTTCGATGGCCGACCCGTCGAATCCGATGCCTTCTTCGAACGCCCCCTCGAGTTCGGCGGGCGCGATGGCGACGGACTTGAGATAGCCCAGCACGTCGGTGAACCAGAGACGTACGAAGCGGATGTCCCGCTCTTCGAGCGTCCGCAGCACGAATTCCTTCTGGCGATCCATGACCGCGAGAGTAGGCACCCGGCGTTAAATCCGTGTTACATGGCGTGCTGCGCTGTGTGTCGGGGTCAGCAGCGCAGTCCTTCGGGCGGCGATTCGAGGTCGGTCAGATAGCTGATCACGGCATCGTCGACGCAGGTCGCGCCGCCGTTCAACACGACGGTGTGGCTGTCGCCCTCATGGGTGATCAGCGCCGCCCCGAGTTGCTCGGCCAGGTCGACACCGGCCTGGTACGGCGTGGCGGGGTCGCCGGTGGTGGAGACCACCACGGTCTCCGGCAAGCCCGGTACGGAGATCTCGTGCGGTTGGCTGGTGTTGGGCACCGGCCAGGTGGCGCACAGTTCCAGCGGGGCGGCACCGGTGCCACGGCCGTCGTCGAGGAAGGGGGCCGCGGCACGGTATTCGGTGTCCTGGCGGCCGGCCACCGCCCGGTCGGTGACGCGCGGATCGTCCACGCAGCGGATGGCGTTGAAGGCGTCGGTCAGGTTGCTGTAGCTGCCGTCGTCGCGGCGGCCGTTGTACATATCGGCGAGTTGCAGCAGCGTATCGCCGCGACCCTGCGCGAGTTCGGTGAGCGCGACGGTGAGCACCGGCCAGAAATCGGCGCTGTAGAGGGTTTGCTGCACACCGGTGATCGCGTCGTTGTAGCTCAGGCCGCGCGGATCGGTGGTGGCGGCCGGGCTCTCCCACAGCGGGTCGACCAGGGCGCGGAACCGCGGGATCACCTGCGCCGGGTCGGTGCCCAGCGGACAGTCCGCCGATTTCACACAGTCGGCGGCGTAGGCGTCGAAGGCTCGCTGGAATCCGGCGGCCTGGCGCAGCGATTCGGCGACCGGGTCCTGGGTGGGGTCGATGGCGCCGTCGAGCACCATCGCGCGCACATTGCCCGGGTATTTCTCGGCGTAGGCCGTTCCGAGGCGGGTGCCGTAGGAGTAGCCGAGGTAGTTGAGCTTCGGATCGCCCAGGACCGCGCGGATGATGTCCATATCCTGGACCACCTCCCGGGTGCCGATATGCGCGAGCAGCTCCGCGCCGGTACGCGCCATACAGAGGTCGGCGTATTCGCGATTCTCGGCCTCGTCGGCGGCGATCCCTTCGGGCGTGTTCGGCTCCGGCGGCTCGGCGCGTTCGGCGTCGGCCTCGGGTGGGGTCAGGCAGGTCACCGCGGGGGTGGAGGCGCCGACACCGCGCGGATCGAAACCCACCCGGTCGAATCGCTCCGCGAGCGGTGTCCCGCCGCCGATCGCCACCGTGGACAACCCCGACATACCCGGCCCGCCCGGGTTGAGCAGCAGCGACCCGATCCGGTCACCGCTCGCGGGCAGCCGTGACAGGGCCAGGTGCGCGGTCGGGCCCGCGGGGTCGGCGTAGTCGATCGGCACCTCGATCCGGGTGCACTGCGCGGCCGGCGGCAACCCCTCCCCGGGCGCGGCGTAGCCGGTACACGATCCCCATTGCGGTACCTGCGTGTAGAAACGGCTCAATTCCGCGGGAACGGGCGCCGGGGGTGCTGTCTGTGCGCCTTGCTCCTGGGCCCCTTGCCGCTGCGCGCATCCCGCCAGGAGGACCGCCGCTACCGCCACCACCGTCAGCACGCCCGCCGGCACACCCACCGGCACTCCACACCCGCTCCGCACCGGCGCCATGCTAGCGCGACCAGGGCCGACACCCGTGGATGTGACCAACCGCACCAGGTCGCGGGCTTAGTTCCGGCCGCGCCACGGGTGCACACTGGAAGGCGTCAACCGAACCCGGGGACCCGGTCAGGGCCTCGAGGAGACGAAAGGGACGATGATGTCCGAATCATCAGGCATGTCCGATTCCGCCGCGGAAACCCCCGCCTACGGGGCCGCGAAAACTCCCACCTCCGGCGCGGCCGATACCGCGAAACCGGCCCGGCGCCCGACCCGCGTCCAGCATCTGCAGCAGATGAAGGCGACGGGTGAACGCTGGGCGATGCTCACGGCCTACGACTACTCCACCGCCCGGATCTTCGAAGAGGCCGGTATCCCGGTCCTGCTGATCGGCGATTCCGCGGCCAACGTGGTGTACGGGTACGACACCACCGTCCCGATCACCACCGACGAGCTGATCCCGCTGGTCCGCGGTGTGGTGCGCGGCGCACCACACGCGCTGGTGGTGGCCGATCTGCCGTTCGGCAGCTACGAGAGTTCCCCCGAACAGGCCCTCGCGACCGCCACCCGCTTCATGAAAGAGGGCGGCGCGCACGCGGTGAAACTCGAGGGCGGCGAACGCGTCGCCGACCAGATCGCGCTGCTCACCGCCGCCGGAATACCGGTGATGGCGCATATCGGGTTCACCCCGCAGAGCGTGAACACGCTCGGCGGTTTCCGGGTCCAGGGCCGCGGCGCCGGCGCGGAGGGCCTGCTCGCCGACGCGATCGCGGTGCAGTCCGCGGGCGCGTTCTCGGTGGTGATGGAGATGGTTCCGGCCGAGGTTGCGGGGCAGGTCACCCGGAAGCTGACCATCCCGACCATCGGTATCGGCGCCGGAGCCGACTGCGACGCCCAGGTGCTGGTCTGGCAGGACATGGCCGGCTTCACCAGCGGCAGGACCGCGAAGTTCGTCAAGCGGTTCGCCGCAGTGGGCGATGAGCTGCGGACGGCCGCCGCCGCCTACGCCGAGGAGGTCCGGCGCGGGACGTTCCCGGGCCCCGAGCACAGCTTCTGAGCTCGCGTCCGGGCCGGAGCGGCTTCTCACCTCGGTGCGAGATGGCAAACTCGGAGTCGAGAAGTTTCGGCTCGAGCACATGAGGTATTGATGCGGCAACGCGCTTGGACAACCGCCCGGACGGCACGGGGCGCCCTGATGGTGGCGGGAGTGTGTGGGGTGGTGCTGCTCACCGCGTGTGGCGGTGTGCAGACAGGATCACCCACCGCGAGTTCCTCCGACACTTCCGCCACCGGTTCGGCCACGACCTCCGGCTCCACCCGGACCAGCGCCGCGCCCAGCACACCCCTGGAGGTGTCGGACAAGGCCGCGGAGAACCTGTGCGCCATGATGCGGCCGGAACTGTCGAACTGGCGGGTGCAGGGGCCGACGCTGGGCCGGGTCGGGTTGAACCTGATGGCGCACGAATGGGCACTCACCAACGGGATCGGCAACCCCCAGCTGCTGGCCGACCCGGCGGTCATCGACCGGGCGACGTCGGCGAGCTGCCCGGACGTGCGAACCCAGGCACTCGACGCGCTCGAGCTGCCCGATCTGGCCGCCGGCGTGCTGAAGCTCTGATGCGCGGCCTGTACCCCCCGATCGAACCGTACGACCGGGGCATGCTCGAGGTCGGTGACGGTCAGGCCGTCTACTGGGAGACCTGCGGCAATCCCGAGGGCAAACCCGCGGTATTCCTGCACGGCGGCCCCGGCGGCGGTATCTCCGAGTTGAATCGCCGTTTTTTCGATCCTGCCCGCTACCGGATCGTGCTCCTGGATCAGCGTGGCTGCGGGCAATCCACCCCGCATATCGCCGACGGCGCCGACCTCTCGCTGAACACCACCCCGCATCTGATCGCCGATATCGAGGCGCTGCGCACGGAATTGGGTATCGACCGCTGGCTGGTATTCGGCGGTTCCTGGGGTTCGACACTGTCGCTGGCGTACGCACAGCAATATCCCGAACGCGTCACCGAACTGGTGCTGCGCGGAATATTCCTGCTGCGCCGCAAGGAAATCGATTGGTATTACAACGGCAGCGCCGGATATGTGTATCCCGACGAATGGGCGAAATTCCTCGCGCCGGTGCCGGTTTCCGAACGCAACGGTGACCTGGTCGAGGCCTATCACCGGCTGCTGCACGCCGACGACCCGCGGGTCGCGACCGAGGCCGCCGTGGCCTGGTCCACCTGGGAGGCGGCGACCAGTTCGCTGCGCCCCGACCCGCAGCGGGTGAGCGATTCCGGCGATGCCCGCTTCGCCCTGGCCTTCGCGAAGATCGAGAACCATTATTTCCGGCACGGTGGGTTCCTCGACGAAGGACAGCTCTTGCGCGATATCGGCGCGATCGCTCATATTCCGGGCGTGATCGTGCAGGGCCGCCACGATATCGTCTGCCCGGCCGTCAGCGCCTGGGACCTGCATCGCGCCTGGGCCGGGTCGCGGCTGCGGATCGTCGACGATGCCGGTCATTCGGCCACCGAACCCGGTATCGTGCACCACCTCGTCGAGGCGACCGATCACTTCGCGGAGCGGCGATGAGCACCGAACCCCCTACCGCCGGCGCCGCGCTCACCGCCGCGCTCCGGGCGGATATCGACCGGCTGATCGACGCCGAACCGGAGGTCCGTGCCGACGCCGCGGATTCGGTGCACCAGATGCGGGTCGCGACCCGGCGATTGCGCAGTGTGCTGCGCTCCTACAAACGGCTGCTCGACCCCGACGCGGCAAATCGGATCCGCACCGAACTGGCCTGGCTGGCGGGGATTCTGGGGGTCGCCCGGGACGCGGAGGTCCGTGGCGCGCGGTTCGCCGAACTCCTCGACCGTTATGCCGAAAACGACTCCCCCGCACTGGAACCCACGCGCGATCGGCTGGTCCGCGCGGAACGCGATCGCTACACGTCCGCGCACGCCGAAATACTCGCGGCCCTCGACAGCAAACGCTATCGGGCGATGCGCCGGGAGCTGAAAGGGTGGCGTAAGCAGCCACCGCTGACCGAATCCGCGAGCCACGCGCCCGCCGCCGAAGAATTCGATCAGGTGCTGCGGGCCGACCGCAGACGGGTACGTCGGCTGGTGCGCGCCGAACCGACCGCGGCGCCGGGCGACCGGGTCGAATTACTGCACGATATCCGCAAGAGCGCCAAGCGATTACGCTATTCGTGCGAGGCCGCGGCGCCGGTACTAGGCGCGGCCGCCCCCCGACTGGGCGGCCGGGCCAAACAGCTGCAGACCGTCCTGGGCGATCACCGCGACGCGGTGGAATCGTACGAGGCGTTACGCGCCCGCGCCGCCGAGGCCCACGCCGCCGGCGAGGATATCCGTCTCTACGAAACGCTCGCCGACGCCGAGGACACCGCGGCCGGCCGCTGCCTGGCCCAGTACCCGGCGGCCGCGGCCGCCATCGACAAGTCCTGACGCCGGTCGGCAGGCACGGTTCGGGCCGGTACCGAATCCGGTACCGGCC
>NZ_JARWPM010000209.1 GCF_029869215.1 Nocardia carnea | reverse complement strand
GCACAGGACCGCACGCGAAGGCATCGAAGGTGTCGTCGAGGGCGCGAAGGGCAAGGTCAAGGAGGCCGCGGGAGCGGTTCTCGACAACGACAGCCTGCGCACGGAAGGCAAGGCCCAGCAGGACCTGGTCGATGTGGTGGCGACCCTACGGGGTGCACCGCCGGCCGTGGCCGAGCGGACGCTCGAACGCCGTTTCCGGGCGGCGACGGGACTCACGCAGGGCGCCGTCCGGCAGATCGAGCGGGCCCGCACCGCCGCCCAACTGCTGGTCTCGGGCGAGACGCCCAGCGACGTCGTCGCCAAGCTCGGGTACTACGACGAGCCCCATCTCGCCCGCGCGCTGCGCCGGTACGTCGGCCGGACGGCCCAGCAGTTGCGCGCCCGGGCCGGTGGCGCGATCGCGCTCGATCCCGCTCAGCGCACGACCTCGTAGACGAGCTTGGTCACGCCGTTGGAGTAGGACGCCGAATCCCGCAGCCGCAGGGTCTGCTTGTCGCGGTCCGCGCGACTGAACAGGCTCTTGCCCGCCCCCAGCAACACCGGGAAAACGAGCAGGTTGTACCGGTCGATCAGATCGGCGTCCGCAAGGCGCCGGGCCAGTTCGGCGCTGCCGTGGAGGTAGATCGGGCCGCCGTCGGTCTGCTTCAGCTTCGCGACGTCTTCCTCGGTGCGCAGGATGGTGAGCGGACCCCACCCGTCGATCAGGGCGTCGTCGCTCAGGCTGGACGAGACGACGTACTTCGGCAGGTCCTTGTATGCGAGGTGATCGTCGGAATCGCGCCAGGTCGGGGCGAACGCCTCGTAACTGCGGCGGCCGAACATCAACGCGGTCGTATCGGCGAGTTCCTCACCTTTGAGTGCGAACGCCTCGGGCACGAATTCGGTGTCCATCACCCAGCCACCGCTGCGATGCCCCTCGACCTTTCCGCCCGGCGAGTCCACGACGCCGTCCAGCGACATGAAGCCTGTGTAGACGAGTTCGCGTGCCATCTGTTCCTCCTGAGTACGGGCCCTGTGTTCTGCCTGTGGTGAGACTAGGGACAGCGGGCCGCCGCTGTCTTGGACGAAACCGACACTGACAGGGATTCAGGTGCTCGCGGATCGCCTTTCCCGGCAGCGGGACCGCCCACACCGGCCGGCGGGGCCCGACGCCCGCAGGTAGGTACGGGCCGGACTCGACAACGCCCTAGGAGCCGGCGACCTCGGCGGCCGCGCGCCGATAACGGGCGAGCACGCCCGAGTTCCGCTGCGCGGTGTAGGTGCCGATATCGGACACCGGCCAGGTCGGTGGCCGGTGTCCACCGGACACTATCCACGCCGCTTGCCGTGCGGCGCCGTCGGCAACATATTCGCCGGGTTGCGGAACATGCACGGAGACCCCGAGTACGGACGGGGCGATCGCACGAACCGCGGCCGACCGGGCGCCGCCGCCGACCAGAGTGATCTGCTCGATCGAAACATTCTGCGCACGAACAGCTTCCAACGCTTCGGCCATCAGGCAGAGCAAACCCTCGACCGATGCGCGCGCGAAGTTCTCTCTTGTCATGGAGGACAACGTCATACCATTCAGCACGCCGGTGGCGTGCGGAAGGTTCGGCGTCCGCTCTCCCTCCAGGTAGGGCACGTGGACCAGGCCGCCCGCGCCCGGGGCGGCGCTCAATGCCAGCTCATCGAATTCGTCGTGGTTCACCCCGAGTACCGCGGCCATGGCGTCGAGCACCCGCGTGGCATTGAGGGTGCAGGCCAGTGGCAGGAATTTGCCGGTGGCATCGGCGAATCCGGCCACCGACCCGGTGGGGTCGGCCGATCGATGCTCCGACACCGCGGCCACCACACCGGAGGTACCCAGCGAGAGGAAGACCCGGCCGACGTCCAGTCCGAGTCCCAACGCCGCCCCGGCATTGTCACCGCATCCGGGCCCGATCATCGTGTGGGAAAGGCCGAGTGGGGAACCTCCCGTACCGGCCTGTTCACAGGGACCGTGGACGCGGGGCAGCACCAGGGAGCGGATATCTTCCTCGCGGCGCCGCAGAGCCACTGCGAGCAGGTCACGCCGGTAGGTTCCGGACACCGCGTCGAAGTAACCGGTCCCCGAGGCGTCGGAGCGGTCGGTCACCAGATCGTCCAGGGAGCCGGCGCCGCGCAGGCGCCAGGTGAGCCAGTCGTGCGGCAACGCCACCGCCGCGATGCGCGCGGCATTGCTCGGTTCGTGGTCCGCCAGCCACCGCAGTTTGGCGACGGTCAGCGCGGCCACCGGCACCGTGCCGACAGCCTCGACCCAGCGGCGCGCACCCAGCGCACGGTCACCGTCACCGAGTTCCCGGACGAGCGCGTCGGCCGCGTCGGCGGACCGCGTGTCGTTCCACAGCAGGGCGGGCCGGATGACCCGGCCGTCCTTGTCGAGACACACCATGCCGTGTTGCTGTCCGCCGACCGACACCGCGGCGACGTCGTCGAGCCCACCTGCTCGATCGAAGGCGAGTTGCAACGCATTCCACCAGTGCTCCGGGTCGATCTCGGTACCCGGCGGGTGTTCCGCGGCACCGTGGCGAACCAGCCGGCCGGAGTCGGCGTCGCGCACCACGATCTTGCATGCCTGGGTCGAGGAGTCGACACCGGCCACCAGCGTCATCGAATCCCCTGAGCGGTCTGCTGTCGCGTCACGAACATCCTCCATTCAACAGATCGGTCAGCACCGGGGCCGCCGACCGGACGAGCGCGGATCAGTATTTTTCGTAGCTGCCGATGGCGGCGACCTTCGCCGCCGAGGCCGATTCGGGGTCGAAGTGGTATCCGAGCCATTCCTTGGCCAGCCGGCGAGCCAGTTCGAGGCCGATGACGCGCTGCCCGAAGCACAGCACCTGCGCATCGTTGCTCAGGACCGAACGCTCCACCGAAAGACTGTCGTGCGCGGTGACAGCGCGAATGCCCGGAACCTTGTTCGCGCTGATCGCCACACCGAGGCCGGTGCCGCAGATCAGCAGTGCCCGATCGGCCTCACCGGCGGCAATCGTCCGCGCGGCGGTGACCGCAACATGCGGATAGGCGGTGTGCTCACCGTTTCCGATGCCCACATCGATCACTTCTGCGACCCGGTCGTCTGCCTCGAGATCGGCCTTGAGGGCATTCTTGTAGTCGAGCCCGGCGTCATCGCATCCGACCACGATCCTGAGCAATTCGGTCATCGGTGCGCTCCTTCTGTGACGAGTGGTTCGAAGAAATCGGCGACGACTCGCGCGCAGATCGCCAGTGAGATCGCGCCCGCGTCGGGGCTGCCGATACTGCGTTCGGCGAGCGGACGCGCCCGGCCGACCTTGGGACGCAATTCGGCCGTCGCGCGGGCCGCGGATTCGGCGGCGGCGGCCGCATCGTGCCAGGACGCACCGCTTTCGGCTCCCTCGACGAGCGGCAGCAGGGCGTCGAGCATGGTCTTGTCGCCCGGCCGGGCCTTGCCCAGGCGAGCGAGCACATCGTAGGCGGCGCGCAGTCCGGCGACGATATCGGCGTCGGTCGGGCGGCCGGCATCACCGAGCCGGTCCCCCAGTGCGGTCAGCGCCGCCCCCCACAGCACGCCCGAGGTGCCGCCCGCCTGCGCGGCCCACGCGGCACCGGCCGCCCTGAGCACTCCGCCCTGGCCTGCCCCGCGCGCGACGGCCGCGTCGGCGGCAGCGCAGGCCGCGGCAGTGCCCCGGACCATCCCGCGCCCGTGGTCCCCGTCACCGGCAATCGCGTCGATGCGGCCCAGTTCCGCTTCCGCCTCGGCCATTGCCGACGCGACAGCGTGCAGCGCCTCGGCGAGGGCGACGCCGCCCTGTCGTGCGGCGTCGTCCGCGGGCGCCGTGGTATCCGCCTGGCGGTGAGTGTGGGTGACGGCGCCGCGGCGAGCTTCCGGCGGAGCCTCGGCGAGGCTTCCCCGGCGATACGCCGGGGTATCCGCCGGCGCGGTCCAGAACCGCTCCAACTCCTCGTCGAGCCACATCACGGTCAACGAGCAGCCGGCCATGTCGAGGCTGGTCACCAGCTCGCCGACCTCCGGCTGGACCACCGTGTAGCCTGCCGTGCGCAGCAACTCGGCCGCGGTTGCCCACACCACGAACAATTCCTCGTACTTGGTGCGCCCGAGGCCGTTGAGAATCACCGCGATGCGAGCACCGGCGCCGGCCGGCTTCTCCTTCAGCACCCCGGTCACCAGCAGTTCGGCGAGTTCACCGGCGCTCGGCATCTCGTGTGTGGCGACGCCCGGCTCGCCGTGGATTCCGAGACCCAGCCCCATTTTTCCTGCTTCGACGGTGAACAGCGGCGTCGCGGCGCCGGGCAGCGTACAGCCGTCGAAGGCGACACCGAGGGTGCGCGTGTTGTCGTTGGCCAGGGTCGCGATCCGGAACACGCCGTCCAGGTCGTAGCCCGCCTCCGCCGCCGCGCACGCGCATTTGAACACCGTGAAGTCACCCGCGATACCGCGACGCGCGGCGATATCGTCGGCTGCTCCACTGGCGATATCGTCGGTGACGGCCAGGTACCGGGCCGGGATGCCCTCGGCGTTCAACTGCTCGACCGCCAGACCGAAGTTCATCACATCGCCCGCATAGTTGCCGGTGGTCAGCAAGACCCCGGCGCCGCCGTCGGCGGCTCTGGCCACCGAGGCCGCGGCGGCGGCCGAGGGTGAGGTGAAAATGTTGCCGACCACGGCGCCGTCGGCGAAACCGCGACCCACCAGCCCGCAGAACGCGGGATAGTGTCCCGTTCCCCCACCGACGACCACGGCGACTTTGCCCGGCGGTGTCGCAGACGCGCGAACCACCCCGCCCGGAACACCGGTGACATATCCCGCGTTGGCGTCGAGAAATCCGGCCAGCATATCGTCGGTGAACGATGCCGGGTCGTTGTACAGCCGCGTCATCAGATGCCCTCTATCGCAATCGTTGTCCGGATTCGGGATCGAACAGGTACACCCGTTCCGGCGGTACCGTCAGCGCGACCTCCTGGTGCACCGCGAAATGCTGCTGGGCCGGGGTCTCGACCAGTACAGGCTCCGCGATACCGGGTACATCCAGCGCCGCGCGGCCGAACTCCATCAAGTGTTCGAAGTAGCGCACCGACGCCGTCAGCCGGCCGGGGCCGCCCGGCTCGGTGGAGAGCCGGCTGTCCTGTGGCCGGATACCGACCTCGACCTGCTGACCGTCCGCGACCGTCGAGACAGCGACGGGAACCGTGCCGCCGCCGATCTGGACCACCGTGCCCGCACCGTCGCGGCGGACCACACCGTCGACGATATTGATCTGCGGTTCGCCCACGAATCCGGCGACGAAGCGGTTGGCCGGATCGTCGAAAACCTCGTCGGGTGTACCGAACTGCTGGATGATTCCGCCGTCCATGACGGCGAGCCGGTCGGCCAAGCTCAGCGCCTCCACCTGGTCGTGGGTGACCACGATCGTGGTGTAGCCGAATTCCCTTTGCAGCACCTTCAACTCGCGCCGGACCCGCTGGCGCGCCGAGGCGTCCAGATGCGAGAGGGGCTCATCCAGCAGCAGTACCGGCGGATTCCGGACCAGCGCCCGGGCCAGCGCGACCCGCTGCTTCTGCCCGCTGGACAGGCTCGCGGGCCGCAGGTCGAGTACATCCTGCAGTTCCAGCCGCTGCGCAATATCGCTGACGAGCCGGTCGGCGTCCGCGACCTTGCGCGCCTTCAACCCGTAGCCGAGGTTCTGCCGCACCGACAGCGGCGGATACAGGGCATAGCTTTCGAATCCCACGCCCACACCGCGCTTCCCGGGTGGCAGGTGGGTGATGGTGCGGTCGCCGATGCGGATATCGCCGCTGGTCACCGTCTCGAGTCCGGCGATCATCCGCAGTGTCGTCGTCTTTCCGCAGCCCGATGGCCCGAGCAATGCGACGAGTTCGCCCGGTTCGATATCGAGCTCGATGCCCTTGACCGCCTGAAAGCTTTCCCGGCCGCGTGCGACGTAGGTCTTGGTGAGACGTTCGAGGGTCAACCGTTGCGCCGTCGACCCTTTTCTGGTTTCGACTGTCATCGCCGCTCCTGGGTGTTGGCTGCGGCAGCACCGAGACGGAGACTGTCGCTGCCGGGTTCGCCTGCTTCGAAGATGTGCACATCGGCCAGCGGTACCGTCGCCACCACGGTGCCGCCCTCGCGAATATGCGGTCCGCCCGGGGACAGCGCGATCAGCGACGTTCCACCGATATCGACCGAGACCTCGATACTGCGCCCGAGTCGTTCGGTCAGCGTGATCACCCCGGTCAGGTTCGCCACCCCGGATGCGGTGTCCGCTACGGCGGCGAGGGTGATATCGCAGGGGCGGATGCCGAGCCGCACAGCGCTACCCGTATCGAGGCCGAGTTCGGTAGGCACCGGTATCTCGATACTGCTTCCGCGTACCCGCAGCGTGCCCTCGTCGACGATCGCATCGACGATGTTGATCTCCGGCTGGCCGAGCGCCTTGGCCACGAAGGTGTCGATCGGCCTGCGCCAGATGGCCGCCGGTGTATCCACCTGCACCAGCTTGCCATCGCGCAGGATGGCGATTCGGTCGCCGAGCGCCAGGGCTTCCTGATAGTCGTGAGTGACGTAGACGGTCGTCGTATTCGACATCCGACCGAGCTCGCGTAATTCCGCGCGCATGGCCGCACGCAGTTTCGCGTCCAGATGAGACAGCGGTTCGTCGAGTAGATAGACGTCCGCGGGCCGGATCAGCACCCGGCCGAGGGCCACGCGCTGGCGCTGCCCGTTGGACAGTTCCCGTGGAAACCGTTGCTGCAAATGGTCGATGCCGAGCGTCACTGTGACGGCATCGACGCGCTCCTGTTGCTGCGCCGCGGAGTACTTCCCGTTACGCCCGGAGCGCAGCGGGGAGGACAGGTTCTGCGCCACCGTCTGCTGTGGATACAGGGCGTAACTTTCGAATGCCATCGCCACATTGCGGTGATAGGGCTCGACGTTCGTCATATCCGCACCGCCGATATGTACTGAACCACTATCCACCTGGACCAGTCCGGCGATCGATTTCAGCGTGGTGGTCTTCCCCGCACCCGAGGGACCGAGGATGACGAAGAATTCGCCGTCGGCGATATCGAGCGAGACATCGTCGATGCCGACCGTCTTGCCGTATTGCTTGGTGAGTCCGTTGACCGTCAGATTCGCCATCAGGATTTCACCGCCCCGAAGGAGAGGCCGCGCACCAGGTATCGCTGGATGGTGAGCGCCAGGATCAGTGGTGGTAGTGCCGCGATCACCGCGGCAGCGGCGGTGAGGTTGTAATACGCCTGTCCGCCACCGCCGAGGTACTTCGTGATCGCCACGGTCACGGTGGCGGCATTGCTGTCGGCCAGGATCAGCGGGAACACGTAGTTGTTCCAGGCGAAGATGAACGCGAGCAGTGCCGCGGCGGCGATACCCGGCCGCACGAGCGGCAGCGCGACCATCACGAAGGCCCGCCGGCGGGTGTATCCGTCCAGCAGTGCGGCCTGTTCCAGATCTTCCGGCAGGTCTTGGAAATAGGACCGCAGGATCCATACCACCAGCGGCATCGTCACCAGCTGGAGCACCCATACCATGCCGACCTTCGTATCGAACAAGCCGATCTGGTTGTAGATGACGAACAGCGGAACGATCACCATCAGTTCGGGAGCGAACCGGAACGAGAGCATGGTGAACATCAGGTCGCTGGAGCCTTTGTACTGCCACCGGCCCGCCGCATAGGCTGCGGGAATACCGATGACCAGGGAAACGATCACCGCGCCACCGCAATTGATCAGGCTGGTGACCAGCGCCGCTTTGAAGTCCACGCTGGTGAGTTCGGTGCCCTTCCCGCTCAGCACCGTCCCGAAGTTCTCCAGGGTGGGGCTGAAGGTGAAGTAGGTGGTGGTCTGTTCCGCCGGCGTCTTCAACGCCAGCAGGACCATCCACACGATGGGGAACAGCGAGAAGACGAACCAGCCGATCAGCACGATATCCGCGCCCACGGAGGCCGGGGTGAAACGGCGCTGCCCGGGTAAGAGTTCCTTGGCCATGATCTACGACTCCGCTCCGGCAGCGCGACGCTGCGCCTTTCCGAGCACGCTCACCAGGACGCGTGCGGTGATGAACACGATCACCCACAGCAGGAACATGTAGGTGCTGCCGCGGGAGTAATCGAGGTTGATGATGGAATCCTCGAAGGCCCCGATCTGCAGGGTCCGCGTCGCCACGCCAGGGCCTCCCGAGGTGAGGACGTAGACCGCGTCGAAAACCTTGAGGTTGTCCATGAAGCGGAAGATGACCGCGACCAGGATGTAGGGCCACAGCATCGGCAGCATGAGCTTGCGGAACATGTAGAACCAGCTCGCACCGTCCACCGCCGACGCCTCGAACGGTTCCTTGGGCAGCGAACGGATGCCGGCGAGTACCAGGATCGCGACGAACGGGGTGAAGATCCACAGATCCACCAGGATCACCGACCACAGCGCATTGCCACTGCTGAGCCAGTCGAAAGTGGATCCGAGGCCGAGGACGTGGTTGAGCACGCCGAACTGCGGGTTGAACATGAGCTTCCAGATGACGGCCGCGATCACCGGCGCGATCATCAGCGGCAGGATCAGCACCTTCTCGAAAATCCGGCCGATAATGCTGGAGCGGTTGAGCAAGAGGGCGATCCCGACGCCGACGAGCGTCTCGAGGGCGGTGGCCACGACCGCGAAGGTGCCGGTGACCCGGACACTGGTCCAGAATTCGACGTCACCCAGCACGCTCACGAAGTTGCGGATTCCGACGAAGACCGGGTCGGGGTTCACCGCGGCGTAGTTGAGCACCGAGTAGTACGCGCCGATCACGAACGGGTAGAGAATCCCGACCACGATCAGCACCGCCGGAATCGACAGCAGGTACGGCCGCAGCGACCGCCGCCATCGCGGCACCTCCGGAGGGTCGGTTCGCTGTGCTGCCCCCGGCTTTTCCGGGTCGGCATGTGACGGTGGACGCACCGAGTGAGTGGTCATATCGACCTCCCTTTCTTCGACCCACGCCGGGTCAGAGATTGACCTTCGACGTACAGGTCTTGGCCAGGCTGGCCAATCTGGAACGGGCGCTCGCACCGCCGTAGATATCCTGCAGTGCGACGGACCAGTCCTCCGTGGTGTCGAAGAACTTCTTCTGCGGCGTGAACTGGATCTTCGAGCTGCCGATCACCGTTTCGAAGGCTTCCAGGTAGCCGGGCATACCGCCGAGCTGCTGTGTGAATACGCCGTCGAAAACCGACTTGCGCACGGGATCGGCGAAGATCCCGCCCCGCACGGCCTTCGAAAGGGCTTCCTTACCTGTGACCCACTGGATGAACAACCAGGCCGCATGCTTGTTCTTCGACTGCGCGTTCATCGCCAGCGACCAGGTCCACAGGTTGGTGTCGTAGTTGCCACCCGGTCCGGCGGGGCCCGGATACCAGCCGATATTGCCCGCTTGCGCACTGGCACCCGGCTTGTTCTTCGGGTAGGTCGCGCTGTCGGCGTCGTAGACCATCATCGCGGTGCCGTCACCGAGGTCGCCGGTGGCCTGGGGATAGTCGTAGGTGGTCCACGACGTCGGCCCGGCCAGGCGCTGCATTTCGATCCACTTCTCGGTGAAGTCCACCGAGGCGTCCGAAGCCATGGCGGCCTCGAGCCGGCCGTCGACGAGTGTGTAATCCTGCGCGCCCTCCCGGACGAATTGCGTCATGAAGCCGGGATGGATGGTGGCCCATGATTTGGATCCGCGGGTGGCGATGCCGTATCGGTTCTGGGAACGGTCGGTGAGATCGACGGCCAGCTGGATGAAATTGTCGAAGGTGTCGGGCAACGTGATCTTGCGCTGGTCGAAATAGGCCTTGTTGTAGGCGACCACGTTGTTCTCGAAGCCCCACGGGATCGCCCACTGTCCGCCGGTACCGAGCGGACTGCCGAGTTCGAAGTCCCATCGGGTGGAGGTCCGCAGACCCTCGTAAATATCCTCGAAGTCGTACTCGTCACTGGTGGCCGAGGAGTTGGCGATCCACGGGGCCAGATCCTCCAGCCAACCGGGGGGCCCGTACTGCCAGATGAAGTAGGCACCCAGCATGAAAACATCGTGTTTACCGGTGCCACCGGCCAATTCGGTGTTCAGCTTGGTGAAGTAGTCGGCCTCCGGCACCAGATCGGTATCGACGGTGATACCGGTCAGCTGGGTGAACTCGGCGAGCAGTGGTTGCAGCGACTGCTGGTACGGGTGCGGCGTCTGCAGCAGGTGCAGCGTCGTCCCCTCCGCTGCGCGCCAGTCGAAGGGCCCGCTCACCTCGCCCGCGCCGTTGACGGCCTCGACACCGCCACCCACGCCACAGGCCGAGAGCACCGGAAGCGCCGCGGCCGCCGCACCGGCCAGGCCCAGAGCCCGTAGCATGTCCCGGCGCGAGAACTGATTTCTGCTCATTTATCTGTTCCTCATCGAACTTTTCGGCAGGTCAGGAAGGAATCAGCGAAACCTTCACCGATTCGGTTCCGCCGGCCACCAGATCGAGACCTTGTCGAAAGTCGCTGAGCGGTAGCTGGTGGGTGCAGATCTTGTCCATCGGCAGGATGCCCGACTCGAGCATGCGGATGGCGGCCGGCCAGCAGTGCGGGCCCAGATGCGCGCCGCGCACATCGAGCTCCTTGTCGTCACTGATGATGCTCCAGTCGACGGAGACATCACTGCCGAAGACGCCGTACTCGACGTAGGTTCCCAACTTGCGCAGCAGGTTCAAACCCTGCGGCACGGCGGAGGGATGGCCGGTGCCTTCCAGGTAGACATCGGCACCGTAGCCGTCGGTGAGTTCCATGACGATGGCCTGGGCATCCTCGTCGCGGATGTTGATCACGATATCGGCGCCGCACTCACGAGCCAGCAGCAACTTCTCCGGCGCCATATCGAGCGCGATGACATGGGCAGGACTCTTCGCCCGCGCACCGGCCACCATGCCGAGACCGATCGGACCGCAACCCGCCACCACCACGACATCCTCGAAGGTGATACCCGCCCGCTCGACAGCGTGCAGCGAACACGACAGCGGCTCGGTGAATGCGGCGTGTGCGGCCGGCAGGTCCTTGGATACCTTGTGCACCAGCGCTTCCGCGGGAAAGACCATGAACTCCGCCATTGCGCCCGGGGTCCGGCGCTTGAAACCGTAGAGGTCGTGCGGTTGGCACATGTGGTACTGCCCGCGCAGGCAGTACCGGCATTTCCAGCACGGCACGATCTGCTCGGAGACCACGCGGTCCCCTACCTCCACGCCCCAGCGGGCGGCGCCCGCGGCGTCGATCTGCACGATTTCGCCGACGAATTCGTGGCCGGGGATCACCTCTGTCTCGGCCCACGCGGGGCGGTTCTCATCGCCCCAGAACTTCGCCGCCCCGTGGTAGCACTTCAGATCGCTCGCACAGATGCCCACTGCCTCGACCCGTACCAGCGCTTCGCCGGGCCCCGGTACCGGAACGGGAACCTCTTGCAGCCGGTAGTCCTCGGGACCGTGGCAGATCACCGCTTGCATCATCTCCGTCATCACCACTGCCCTTCATCCCTATGTTCCCGATCACAGTAACCCAGGTCGGCACATTGGTCCAGAACGAATGTTCACGGAATTATTGGCTTGAACCGATGTGCAATGCAATACTTCTGTCATGCACAGCAGCTCCGAAACTCGTGCGCCGACGGGCGCCGAGGGTGGCCGCTTCGCGCCGTCGCAGCTCTACGCGGCCGCGAAAATGTATTACGACGAGGACGCCACCCAGGCCGAAGTCGCCCATAAGCTGGGCGTCAGCCGGGCCACCGTGAGCAGGCTGCTGTCCGAAGCCCGCCGCCAGGGCATCGTCCACATCGAAGTCCGCGCACCGCAGGCCGACGACCGCGACGACCTCGCGGACACCCTCGCCGAGGCAATCGGCTTGCGACGGGTGCATTTATCCGCACCGCTCCCCGCACCGACCCCGGCCAAGCCGACCGTAGAGGTGATGGGAAGCTACCTCGCACCCGCTGTCTCACGGGCACTTTCGGAGGTCGGGCTCCTCCCCGGAGACGTGCTGCTGGTCTCGTCGGGACGCACCGTCCACCAAGTGGCGCAGTTCGACCTCGAACGCATCCCCGGCGTCCTCGTCGCCCCCACCGTCGGTGGCAACGACCAGCCCGAGGAGTGGTACCAGACCAACGAGATCACCCGGCTCATCTCCAACAAACTCGGCGGCCGGCCGAACTACCTGTTCGCCCCCGCGCTCCCCGGCCCCGAGCTCTACGACACCCTGCATGCCGATCCATCCATTCAGCGCGTGCTGAATCTGTGGCCCCGGGCGCGGTGCGCGCTCATGGGCGTCGGCGCGCCGCCGCTGCTGCGCGATGACATACCTCAGTTCGTGCCCACCACCTCCGCATCCCTGCGCGAAGCGGTCGGCGATGTGTGTTCACGGTTCTACAACCGGGAAGGTGAACCGGTCGACTTTCCCGGCCGCGAACGGCTGATTGCCGTGGAATTGTCCGTGCTGCAGAAGATCCCGGTGGGGATCGCCGTGGCCGTCGGCGCGGAGAAGGTGCCACCGATTCTCGCCGGGGCGCGCGCCGGATACTTCAACCAGCTCGTCACCGATCCCTCGACCGCACAACAGCTTTTGGAGAGTCTGTGAACTCGATTCGTCTCGACGGTAAGCGCGTCCTGATCACCGGTGCGTCGAAAGGTATCGGGGCCGATATCGCCGAGACTTTCGCGGAGGCGGGCGCTTCGCTGGTGCTCTCCGGTCGCGACCAGGATGCACTGGACGTCCAGGCCCGGAATATGGAGCAGCAGTACGGGGTTCGCGTCGCGGCAATGGCCGCCGATCTCGCCGATCCGGCCGCTCCCACGAGATTGGCTGCCGAGGCCGCGGCGGTCTTCGGTGGGCTCGACGTGCTCGTCAACAACGCGGGCATCTCACATCCGGAAATGGTCACCGACCTGACGGCGGCATCGTTCGACGAGGTCCTCACCGTCAATCTGCGCGCCCCCGCACTGCTCGCCGCCACCGTGGGTGCCGCGATGGCCCGTGCGGGCGGCGGATCGATCGTGACCGTCGCCTCTGCGGCCGCCCTGCGGGCCCTGCCCGAGCACTACGCGTACTGCACCTCGAAGGCAGGCCTGGTGATGGCGACCAAGGTGCTCGCACTCGAGCTCGGGCCCGACGGCGTGCGCGCGAACTCCCTGTGCCCCACCATTGTGCTCACCGATATGGGCCGCAAGGTCTGGGGTGCGGAAGCGAAGGCTGCGCCGATGCTGGCCCGTATCCCGCTGGGCCGCTTCGCCGCACCCGCGGAGGTGTCCGCGACAGCGCTGTTCCTCGCCTCCGACCTCGCCTCGATGATCAACGGCGTCGACGTTGCGATCGACGGTGGTTACGCGGTCAGCTGAGCCGAGCCAGGGTATGCACCTGGTCCCGGGTGGCCGGATACAGCTGCCGCCAGGTCTCGTACAGGGCGTCGTATCGCTCGCGGTGTTCCGGGTTCGGCGCGATCTCGCGGGCTATCCGCGTCCAATCGGTCTCCGGTGCGACCAGTCCCACGCCGATCGCGGCCAGCAGGCCGTCACCGTAACTCGCGCCGATGGTCTGTTCCGGCTGCAGCTGGGTCAGCCCGGTGATATCGCTCAGCGCCTGCGCCCACACCGGGCTGCGCAGCCCCCCACCCACGCCGACCGCCCGCAAGACCGGCGAATCAGCGTTGTCGAACATCTCCAGAATCTGGCGAATCCCGAAGGAGATTCCCTCGTAGGCCGCGCGGAACAGATGTCCACGCCCGTGCCGCAGCGTCAGTCCGGCCACGACACCGCGCGCGTCCGGATCGAAGACCGGCGTGCGTTCACCGGCCAAGTAGGGCAGTATCAGCAAGCCCTCCGAACCCGCCGGCACGGCCGCCGCCTCGGTCATCAGTACATCGAACGGTGCCCCGCCGGTCATCTTCTGCAACCAGTTGACCAGCGTACCCGCGGTCGACGTTCCCGCCGCGAGCGCGAACGTCCCCTCCTGGACTCCCGTCGTCGTCCACAGCGCCGGATTCGTATGGAACGATTCCAGTACCTGCACCAGGAACATCGTCGATCCGTACATCAGCATGAGGTCGCCGGGATCGCGCACACCCACGCTGAATGCCTCGGCATAGGCATCCACGGTGCCCGCGACGACGGGCGTACCCGCCGGAATCCCGGTCTCCGCGGCCGCCCGCTCGGTCACCGCGCCGACCACCTCCGACGGCCACACGAGCCGGGGCAGCGGCAGCGCGCCCAGAATCCGCCCGGCCCATTCGGCGTTCCAGTCGAAGTCGCGAATCGAATACAGTGGATCGCATTGGCTGGCCGTGTGATGGTCCTGGACATACTCACCGGTCAGCTTCGCCACGACGAATGAATTCGAGCCGTACCAGCGGCGGGCACGAGCGAACACCTCCGGCTCGTTCTTGCGCACCCATTCGATCTTCGGGCCGACCGCCTGACTCGACAACGATTTGCCCGCCCGCGACAGAATCTTCTCCGCGCCGAACAACTCGGTGAGTTCGGCGATCTCCACCGACGCCCGGGTGTCGATGCCGTACAGGATGGCGGGCCGTACCGGTTCGAGATCCTCGTCGCACAACACCAAGCACGGACCGACACCGCTGACGCACATCCCGGCGATCCGCGCCCCCGGCGGTACGGCGGCCATCAGTGTGCGACCGATCGCGCACACCTCCGCCCACCACAAACCCACCGCGTCGACCTCGGCCCACCCGGGCCGCGGCATCGACATCTCATGACTCACCTGATGCTCGGCAACCACCACTCCATCCGGTCGCACGAGCACCCCCTTACTACTCCCCGTCCCCATATCGATACCGACGAACAGCTCCACGAAAGTCAGCTTAGGGGCTGCTGCACGGATAGGGACTCGATCCGGCTTGCCGACAACTCGTCGACGGGTCACTCAGGAATCGGGTTGCCTGCCTGATCCTGCCGTCGGCGCAATTACAGCTGCCTCGAGTGGATAGGGTTCTGTTCGGCTGCGCTGCCGCGCCGGGGCAGGACACGCAGGCGGTGCACACTCGGGCACATCCGCCTTACGTAGACAGAACCGGCCTTCGGTGCTGTCGACCGCTGCCGCTATCGGTTCGCGGAGAGCATCGGGACCAGCCGGGCAAGCCCATCGGACCCATAGCCGGCGTCCAGTGCGCGGCGGAAGACAGCACCCGTCGCGTCGAGCACGCCGGTGTCGATTCCGTGGCGCGCGACCACACCCCGGAGGGTGGTAAAGGCTTCATACGCCGAGGAGATCGTGGTGTCGTCGCCGGGGTAGCGCCCGGCTTCGACCTGTTCGGCGGTTTGCGCCATCATCTCCGGCAACAGCGAAACCACGGCGGGCGCGAAGCGCGCGAGCTCGCCGCCCTTGATTCCCTCGGCCTCGGCGAGTGAGATGCCGAGGGATATCCCGAAGAGCGAGAGCCAGAACACCGACACCAGCGCGGCGTCGAATGCCGCGGCGCGACCGGAGTCCGCGCCCAGATAGACCCCCTGCCCAGCGAGGACCCCGAGTACCGGTTCGGCTGCGCCGTAGCCTTTCTCCGATCCGGAATACAGCAGCAGCGCCTCGGGGGTCCCGATACCTTGCGGGACCGCCATCACCGCGCCGTCGACATACTCCGCACCGAAGCGCGTGGCCCACGCGGCGCGCGCTCGCGACTGCTGCGGGGTCGAGGATGTCAGGTTGACCAGCACCTTCCCGTGCAGCGCCGGGCCGGCGGTACTCAACGCCTCCGCTACCGCGTCGTCGTTGAGCAAGGACACGATGGTCAGCGGAGCGGACGCGACCGCCTCGGCCGCCGACGGTGCCCGAGCGGCGCCGAGTTCGACCAGAGCGTCGGCCTTCGCCGCGGTCCGATTCCATACCGTCGCCGAATACCCTTGCGCCAGTAGGGTTTCAGCGATCGCAGAACCCATGAGCCCGAGCCCCAGCACCGTAACGGACGAACGTGACCCGACGGACATTCCGCACCTCCTGATTGTTTGATTATTTTCCAACTATTATTGTTGGAGGATCGCCAAACTGTCAAAGGCTGGAGGAGGCTGTCATCGTGCCCGTCGAGTTGCCGCACCCGGACACCGCCGACCTCGACCTGGCGGCGGTCCTGCACGCGCTGTCCGATCCGATCCGCCTACAGCTGGTGGCCTGCCTGGCCTGCGACGAGGGCGAGAACTGCGGCGCTCTCAGCCAGGGCATCGAACTGCACAAGTCCACGCTTTCGCACCACTACCGGGTGCTGCGGGAAGCCGGCATAACCCGGACAACGGTCGCCGGCCGCACCCGGGTGATGAACCTGCGCTACCAGGACCTGCAGACCCGGTTCCCGGGCCTGCTGGACGTGGTGTTCCGCGGTCTCGTCGAGATCATCGAGGATGACGAGAAGTGGACCGGATCGCCGGCCGATCGCACAAAATTGCTCGCCGCGCTGAAGCGACCGGTGGACGCGCGAACGTAACTCGAGACCGATGTGCGGCCCGAGTCGCACGACCCCGAATACCCGGCACCCGGAGGGTGTCGCAGGCGGCCTTCAGGGATCCGGTGAGGTGTCTCCGGACGGCCGGGCGAGTGCGATACGATCGCGATTGCCGGGCAACTTCGCGATCGTCGCGCACAACACCGGCAACGGCGGTTGATACCGCTGCCGCGACAATCGGACGTCGCTCGGCTCCCCATCTTCCGGCAGCCGGCCGGGCGTCCCCGGAATTGTGCGATCCCGACAGCGACATTGTCGCCGCCGGGACGGAATTGTCGGCCCGGGACACAGACCTGGCCCGGGCAGGCCGCTATCGTCTGGGTTCGCGGCACCCGGTGCGACCTCCTGACGCAGTCGGAACCAGGGCGTCGAACACCGATTCCGTACGCAATACCGTTGGAATCACAGTAGGAGACCTGCGGATTCGTATCGGATCCACGAACGCGCAGACGACACCGGCGCAGACTGCCGGTACGAGGAGTCCTGTTATGTCCAGCGAACCCGCCGCCGAACCGGTCACCGACGAGGATTTCCGGGAAATCCTCGCCCAGACCCGCAGCTTCGTCCGCGATGTGGTCATGAAACGCGAACGCGAGATCGCCGAACAGGACCGGATTCCCGCCGAGATCGTCGACCAGGCCAAGGCCATGGGCCTCTACGGCTACGCCATCCCGCAGGAATGGGGCGGACTGGGCCTGGACCTCACCCAAGACGTGGAACTGGCGATGGAGCTCGGCTACACCACGCTCGCACTGCGGTCGCAGTTCGGCACCAACAACGGTATCGCCGGGCAGGTGCTCGTCGGTTTCGGCACCGGCGAACAGAAAGCACGCTGGCTCGAACCCATCGCCTCCGGCGCCGTGGTGGCCTCCTTCGCCCTCACCGAATCCGGCGCCGGATCCAACCCGGCCTCGCTACGAACCACCGCACGACGCGACGGCACGGACTGGATCCTCGACGGCGAGAAACGGTTCATCACCAACGCTCCCGTCGCGAACCTGTTCGTGGTGTTCGCCCGCACCCGCCCCGCCGACGAACAGGGCGCGGGCATCGCCGTCTTCCTCGTTCCCGCCGATTCCCCCGGCGTCGAGGTCGGGCCGAAGGACCGCAAAATGGGGCAGGAGGGCGCCTGGACCGCGGAAGTCCGGTTCCAGGACGTGCGCGTCGGCCCCGACGCGCTGGTCGGCGGCAGCGAGGACATCGGCTACCGCGCGGCCATGACCTCACTGGCCCGCGGCCGGGTCCATATCGCCGCCCTCGCCGTCGGCGCCGCCCAGCGCGCCCTCGACGAATCGGTCTCCTACGCCGCGACCGCCACCCAGGGCGGCACCGCGATCGGCGAATTCCAGCTCGTCCAAGCCATGCTCGCCGATATGCAGACCGGAGTGATGGCCGGCCGCGCGCTGGTCCGCGACGCCGCGCAGCGCTGGGTGTCCGGAGAGGACCGGCGCACCGCACCGTCGGTGGCGAAACTGTTCTGCACCGAAATGGTCGGTAAGGTCGCCGACCTCGCAGTCCAGGTGCACGGTGGTACCGGCTATATGCGTGATGTGCCGGTCGAGCGGATCTACCGCGATGTCCGGTTGCTGCGGCTCTACGAAGGCACCAGCGAAATCCAGCGCTTGATCATCGGCGGCGGCCTGGTCAAGAATGCCCGGCGACAGGGCACACCACCTACCTGAATCCCTCGACTCGGCCGCGCGCCGGGACATGCGGCGGCTGGACCTACCGCGGTGGTCAGGACCGACCTGCCCGCTGACCAGTCCATCGGCTTGCCCGCATCACCGCGCGAATCTCGGGCCGGAACCGCGGATGCCGGACTCTCGCGGTTCGTGACTGTCAGCCGCCGGTTTCCGGTGGCGCGGCGGGTAGCTGCACGGTGCACCGGAGCCCGCCGGAGGGCCGGGGAGTGAGGGCGAGGCTTCCGTTGTGCGCTCGGGTGATGCTGTGCACGATCGCCAGGCCCAGCCCGGCGCCCGCGTGGTCGGCGTAGCGGCGGTCGGTGCCGCGGCGAAACGGCTCGACCAGCGTGGACACTGTCTGTGGCGAGAGGTGCGCGCCGGTGTTCTCGACTGTGAGCACGACCGTGTCTCGCTGCGCACCGGTCGTAACCCGGACGGTGCCTCGGTCGGGCAGGTTGTGCACGATCGCGTTGTGCATCAGGTTCGTGGTCAACTGCAGCAGCAGTGCGGGCGAGCCGATGACCGGAGCGATATCACCGGAGGTTTCGATGGTGATACCGCGTTTTTCCGCGAGGGGCAGGAGCGATTCGGCGGCTTCTTCCGCCATGAGTGACAGGTCGACGTGCGACCGGGTGAAAGAACCCTGATCGGCGCGACTGAGCAGCAGCAAGGCCTCGGTGAGGTCGATCGCCCGGGTGTTGACGGTGTGCAGTCGTTCGACGAGTTCACCGTCGCGGCGTTCCGGATCGTTGCGGGCCACTTCGAGAAGTGCCTGCGTGATCGCCAGTGGGGTGCGCAGTTCGTGGGAAGCATTGGCTGCGAATCTCGCCTGTTCGGCTACATGGGCTTCCAACTGGGCGAGCATGGTGTCGAAGCTGTCGGCCAGTTCCCGGAACTCGTCGCTGCGGCCCGGTAGCCGGATCCGATGCGACAGCGAACCGTTCGCGGCCGTCCGGGTGGCCTCGGTGATCCGATTCAGCGGGGCGAGCATGCGGCCGGCGAGGATCCAGCCGCCGACGAGGCCGAACATCAGCAGGAATCCCAGCACCAGAAGCGCCGCCGGGACGAAGACGGCGGCGCCGAAGCTGCCCGGGTCGAAGACGCGGCGGAAATCGGACAGACCAGGGACGAACAGAACGTTCGACCTTCCGCGCAGGAGGAATGCCCACACGGCGACCAGCAGCAGCGCGCCCGCGAGCACGAGGAACCCGACGTAGCTGAGGGTCAGTTTGAGGCGAACGCTCACACCCGGCGTCCTGTCCACGGTCGATTCCGTCACGTTCCGGTGTCGATGCGGTAGCCGACGCCGGGGACGGTGGCGATGAGCCACGGCTCGCCCAGCCGCTTACGCAGTGCCGAGACCGTGATGCGCACGGCGTTGGTGAAGGGGTCGGCATTCTCGTCCCACGCCCGTTCCAGCAGCTCCTCGGCGCTGACGACACCCCCTTCGGCGGCGACGAGTACCTCGAGCACGGCGAACTGCTTGCGGGTGAGCGCCACATAGCGGCCGTCGCGGTAGACCTCGCGGCGGAACGGATCCACCCGGAGGGCCGCGACCACCCGCACCGGCGGCCGGTTGTGGGCGCGCCTGCGGTCGAGCGCCCGGAGCCGGAGGACGAGTTCACGGAGCGCGAACGGCTTGGTGAGATAGTCGTCGGCGCCGAGTTCGAAACCGGAGGCCTTGTCGTCGAGCCGGTCGGCGGCGGTGAGCATCAGGATCGGCAGGCCGGTCCCGGACGCGACGATATGCTCGGCGACCTCGTCACCCGAGGGCCCGGGGATATCGCGATCGAGGATCGCGATATCGTATGTGTTGATGCCCAGCAACTCCATCGCCGTACCGCCGTCACCGGCGATATCGGCGGCGATCGCTTCCAACCGCAGGCCATCGCGAATGGCTTCCGCCAGGTAGGGCTCGTCTTCTACGACCAGCACACGCATGTTCCCGATCCTACGAGGCGCACCATATCGCCGGCGTATCCGAAAACGCATACGGCCCGGCAACACCGCTACGCCTTGACTGGCGGCATGAGTCGAAGAACCGGATTACCCTCGATGACCCGCAGTCTGGTGGTGGGTGGCCTGCTCGTCGCCGTCACCGCGATCACCGGCACCCTGGTCTGCCAGTCGGCACCGTCTCCGGTGCGCTTGGTGGGTGCCGTCCTCCGCGGCGATCAGGGCGCCCGGGCCGTCCCGGACGAGGGCGGCCTCCCGAACGGCGTCACGGTGTTCGCCGACGAGTATCCCGGCGTGGCCAACCTCGCGCCCGAGCTGATCGCGGCCCTGCGCGCCGCGGCGGCCGACGCGGGCATCGAGTTCCAGGTCAACAGTGGCTGGCGTTCCCGGGAGTACCAGAACCGGCTGTTTCGCGCAGCGGTGGCGAAGTACGGCTCGACGGAGCGGGCCGCCCGCTGGGTTGCCACCGCGGATACGTCCGCGCACGTATCCGGCAACGCGATCGACCTCGGTTTCGAAGCCGCGGCGTGGCTGTCCGCACACGGCGCCGCATACGGACTGTGCCAGATCTACCGCAACGAGCCCTGGCACTACGAACTGCGCCCCGAGGCGATCGAGCACGGCTGCCCGGCCATGTATGCCGACCCCGCACACGATCAGAGGATGCGGCGATGACGACCGAAACCCTCACCCGCGAACGACTGCGGCCGGTCCGAGGAGCGCGGTGGAACCCACTCACTCGCCTCGCGTTCCGGTTCTGTTTTCTGTACTTCGGCCTGTTCTGCCTGCTGACTCCGCCGATCGTCTTCGAACTGACCGGGCCGCTCGGCCGGCAGCTGGGCTACGACGCACAGTTCTGGCATATCCGGAAACTGCAGCCCGCCCTCGATTGGGTGGGGCGGGAAGTATTCGGTACCGCCGTACAGCTGTATCCGACCGGAGTCGGGGACCAGACGATCTTCTGGGTGCTGTTGTTCTGCATCCTGGTCATCGCGGTGGCCGGCACAGCGGTGTGGTCGGTGCTGGACCGGCGGCGTACGCATTATCGGCCGCTCGCCGGCTGGTATCTGCTCGCCATCCGGATACTGCTGGCCGGGCAATTGCTGAGTTTCGGCTTCGCCAAGGCGATTCCGACACAGATGCCCGAGCCGTCACTGACCACGTTGCTGACTCCGTACAGCGACTTCACGCCGATGGCTGTGCTGTGGTCGCAGGTGGGCGTGTCGAGGCCGTACGAAATGCTGCTCGGCGCGGCGGAGATCACCGCGGCGATCCTGCTGTTGATGCCACGGACGGCGGTCCTCGGTGCGATGCTGGCGCTGATCGACACCTTGCAGATCGTCGTACTGAACATGACCTTCGATGTGCCGGAGAAGATCTCCTCCACCCATCTGCTGTTCATGTCGTTGCTGCTGCTGGCGCCCGAGGCGCGGCGGCTGATACGGGTGCTGTTGCTCAACCGCGCTACCGGCCCGTCTGCCGCACCGTACCCGTTCCACACCACGAGATTTCGCCGTATCGCGGCGCTGATACAGGTCGCACTGGGCGTCTGGATGGCGGTGGCGGCCGTGCAGGGTGGCTGGAACGCCTGGCTCTCCGGCGGACCCGACCGCCCCAAGCCTGCGCTGTACGGCATCTGGTCGGTGTCGGACTTCATCCGCGACGGACTACCGGTGCCACCGCTGACCACCGACGACACTCGGTGGAAGACAGTAGTGGTCGACTATCCGGATTCCCTCACCTTTCAGCGGATGGACGGCACTCTGGTGACCGTTCCCACCGACGTGGACGCCCCTTCCCGCCGGATCCGGCTGATCGAGGGGACACCGCGCCCCAGACCGATGACGAAAGCCGAGAACACTGCGCACCCATTGGGAACGCTCGAATTCCGCCAACCGGCCCCGGACAGAGCCGTACTGACCGGCGAACTGGACGGCCACCAGGTCGCCCTCACCCTCGACCGGATCGACCCGGACAGCTTCCCGCAGCGAAGCACACCGTTCCGCTGGGTGCAGAACCGCCCGAACTTCTGACCGGGAACCGGGGTCCCACCGCACGGCCGAGTTCCGGGTAGCAGGCGGGGCTGCGCTCCCCGGGCGCGGCCGGGTGCCGACGCACCGGCTCAGCTCCGGCGAGCGCAACCCGCCACCCACGATCGACGAATGTCCTGCCCGGTCACCCAACGAGCACATCCGAGGAAACCCGGGGCCGGCGCCGTGGTCGAGCCGAAGGTCACGGGATCGGCCCGGTCCCCGTCATCGAGGCGGGACTCGGCCCGGCCGGTCGCACTCTCGCCGATATCGACCTGATCGAACTCACCGAGGCCTTCGCCGCGCAGGCGCCGGCGGTGTCCGGATACCGGCCGCCCCTCACCCGGGAGATGCATCACCCTGTTGCGCGATACGGTTCGGAGACCATATGTATCGGCGGCGGTCAGGACCTGGCCGCGACCTTCGAGAAGGTGATCTGACCGTGCCTACCCCGAAACCGTCCGCGAAGATGAACGTGCACGTCCGCACATACTGCCGTTGCCCAGCCGATTCGGCCGACAACACCACAGCGCAGCACCGGAACTTTTCCGATGCCTCACCGGGCCGACGGTTTACCGGTCGACACAAGCGTGCCGCCCACCCACACGTACCAGCGGGCTCGGTCACCGCCGGCGGCACCGTTCGGGTACCCACCACGGGGATGGCCCGATGAGCGAGCCCCGGACCACTGCGGCCGCCCCGCTCGAGGGTTTGCGGATCGTCGAGATCTCCAGTTTCGTCGCCGCCCCCTTGGCAGGTATGACCCTGGCCCAGCTCGGCGCCGACGTCATCCGCGTCGACCCGATAGGCGGGGCCGCCGACCGCAACCGCTGGCCACTCACCGAAGAGGGCGCCAGCATCTATTGGGCGGGCCTCAACAAGGGCAAACGCTCCGTCGTCGCCGACCTCCGTTCCCCCGAGGGGCAGCAACTCGTCGCCCGGCTGATCACCGGAAGCGGACCGAACGGCGGCATCCTGCTCACCAATACCACCGGCCGCGAGTGGCAGGGATACGAATCGCTGTCCCGGTCCCGCCCCGACCTCATCCACCTGGAGATCACCGGCCGCGGCGACGGCTCCACCGGTGTCGACTACACGGTCAACGCGGCCACCGGCTTCCCGCTGGTCACCGGCCCGGCCGATCATGCGGGTCCGGTCAACCACGTGGTACCGGTCTGGGATATCGCCTGCGGTCTCTATGCCGCGCTGGCGATCATCGCGGCCGTCCGCCGGCGCGAGGCCACCGGCGCCGGAAGCCGGCTGATGGTCCCGCTGGAGAACGTGGCACTGGCCACGGCGAGCAATCTCGGGTTCCTCGGCGAAGCCCAGCTCACCGACACCGCACGGCCCCGGATCGGCAACGCGCTCTACGGCAGCTACGGCCAAGACTTCACCAGCTCCGACGGCACGTATTTCATGCTGGTCACCCTGACGCCCCGCCATTTCCGGGACCTGGTCACCGTCACCGGCACCACGGAGGTGATCGCCGCGCTGGCCACCGCACTCGACGCCGATTTCGCCGACGAAGGCACCCGCTACCGGCACCGCGAGGTACTCACCGCCGTATTCGCCGGCTGGTTCCGCGACCACACCGCCACCGAGATCAGCGCGGCGCTGACGGAAACCTCCATCCTGTGGGAGCGCTACCGCACCTTCGCCGAACTGGCCCGCGACCCCCGGATCACCGCCAACCCCCTGTTCACCGACCTGCCACAACCCGGCATCGGCACATACCGCGCGGCCGGGGCGCCGATCGCGGTGGACGGCACGTATCCGCCCGCCCGCAGCGCCCCGCTTCTCGGCGAACACACCGATGCCGTATTGCGCGACGAACTCGGCCTCACCGACGACGAAATCGCCCAGCTCCGCGACACCACGGCCACCGACTCCCCGAAACGGACGAACCCATGAAACTCGCACGCACGCACGGGCTCACCGATGTCCAGAACCAGATCCTGGCCACCGTCCGCACCTTCGTGGACAAAGAGATCATCCCCAACGCCCAGGAACTCGAGCACACCGACACCTACCCCCAGGAGATCGTCGATCGAATCGCCGAGATGGGGCTGTTCGGGATCACGATCCCCGAGGAGTACGGCGGGCTCGGCGAATCCCTGCTCACCTACGCGCTGTGCGTCGAAGAACTCGCCCGCGGCTGGATGAGCGTCTCGGGCGTGATCAACACCCATTTCATCCTCGCCTACCTGCTGCGCCACCACGGCACCGAAGAACAGAAACGAACCTACCTACCCCGAATGGCCACCGGGGATGTCCGCGGCGCGTTCTCGATGTCGGAACCCGAACTCGGCTCCGATGTCGCCGCCATCCGCACCAAGGCGATCCGCGACGAAGCCGGCGACTACACCATCGACGGCCGCAAGATGTGGATCACCAACGGATCCACCGCAAACCTCGTCGCCGTCCTCGTCCGCACCGAAGAAGGCCACGAGAAACCCCACGACAACCTGACCACGTTCCTGGTCGAAAAACCCACCGGCTACGGCACGGTCGCACCGGGACTCACCATCCCGGGCAAGATCCACAAAATGGGGTACAAGGGCATCGACACCACCGAACTGCTGTTCGACGGCTACCACGCCGCCGCCGATACGGTCCTCGGCGGGGTCAGCGGCCGGGGTTTCCGACAGATGATGGACGGTATCGAAGTCGGCCGCGTCAATGTCGCCGCCCGCGCCTGCGGAATCGCCCTGCGCGCGTTCGAACTAGGCTCCCGCTACGCCCAGCAACGCGCCACCTTCGGCAAACCGATCGTCGAACACCAGGCCATCGAATTCTCCCTCGCCGAAATGGCCACCAAGGTGGAAGCCGCCCACCTCATGATGGTCAACGCCGCCCGCCTGAAGGATTCCGGCGAACGCAACGACGTCGCCGCCGGAATGGCGAAATACCTCGCCAGCGAATTCTGCAACGAGATCACTCAAGCGAGCTTCCGCATCCACGGCGGCTACGGCTACTCCACCGAATACGAAATCGAACGCCTCATGCGCGAAGCCCCCTTCATGCTCATCGGCGAGGGCACCAGCGAAATCCAGAAACGCATCATCGCCAAAGGAGTCATGCGCGACTACCGGCTCTGAAAGCGCTCCGACTGATCCGCGATGGCCGGCCGGGCCGGCAGCATGAGAATACGCAGCGCGCTGTCGGACCACCAGGCCATCGTCACACACAGCCGTAACCAGCCGACGGGTACGCCGAACGTTGCGCAGTCCGCCGCCGGCAGTGCCGGCCGCCCGAGGATTATGCGATCCGAAACTGCATGCAGGGTGCACTCCAGCACGATGTCGGCGCCGGGCTCGAGGCTCGGTGGGCCCGTCAGGGCACAGAAATAGGTATGCCGTGGGTCGATCGGCCGACGCGCGCCCCCGCCGAGGCGATCAGGCTGATTCCACCCGTCGAGATCGACCGAGAAGGCAGAACCATGCGTCCGATCCGTTCCGAGAGTCCCGGCAGTATCACCACCGTAGCGGAGGGTGGCGGGCGTGTTTGACCGGCCGGACCCGGCCTTTCCCTGCGGGACCTCCTGGGTACGAATCGCGTTGCAGCAGTGCCGCGCGCTGGAGAGGGGCCGGGCATTGAACGCCGAGGTGTTGCCCCTGCTGGGTTTCGCCATCCGCTGGGCACCGTTCGGCGGCGCGCGGGCCGAGGAGTTGTTGCTGAGCTTTGGCGTGACCCGGCATCGGTTCCTCGAACTGGTAAGCCGGGCGCTACGCCCGCGCGACTCCGACGATCCGCACACCCGTCAGTTGAAACGACATCTGCGGGAATCGCTGGCCTGGGCCTGGCGGGCCGATCCGGGCAGACCGGCGCCCGGCGCCCTGCCCGCTCCCGCGGCGGCTCACCGACCGGCTGCGCCGGCGCCCTCGGTCCGGGCGCGTCCCACCGCATCGATACGGGCACGGGCCTGATCCGGACTTCCCGGCACCGATCTCACGCCGCGCTATCGGCTGCCCTTCAGTGCCCGCAGCCCGGCCGCCATGAACTCCGGGGTGGCCTCGGCCGCCCGGCCGGCGGCCGAACCCGCGTCGGACCCGTGCCGGGCGCGGTGGGTGATCCCTTCGCCGATCACGCCGAGTTTGAAATTGGCGAGGGCGAGGTAGAAACCCCAGTGGCCGAGGTCGCGGCCCGATGCGGTGGCATAGGCCTGGGCCAGCGCGTCGGGTGCGGGCATCCGGTCGCTGGTCCACGCGGCGCGCGAGCCGAGGACCAGATCGAAGACCGGGGTCCGGTACACACACATCAGGGCGGCGTCGGTGAGCGGGTCCCCGAGGGTGGACAGTTCCCAGTCGACGACGGCGCGCACCCGGCCGGGGTCGGACGCGTCGAGGATGGTGTTGTCGATGCGGTAGTCGCCGTGCACGATCGAGGCCGCCGATTCCGCCGGCACCGCCGCCATCAGCGCCGCGTGCAGGGCCGCGACATCGGCGAGTTCGCGGGTCTTGACCCGTTCCCATTGGGAGGCCCAGAGATTCACCTGCCGGGTGAGGAATCCGGCGGGCCGGCCGAACTTCTCCAGGCCCACCGCCGCGGGGTCCACCGCATGCAACTCGGCGAGTACCCGCACCAGCTCCGCGACGGCCGCATTCACCTGCTCGTCGCCGAGTGCGGCGAGATCGTCCTGGTCGCGGATCACCGACCCGTCGACGAATTCGACGACCGTCAGCGGCGCGCCGAGCGCGGCGCCCTCCGCGTCGAACGCGATCGTTTTCGCCACGGGTACCGCCGAGTGCTGGAGTGCGTGGGTGACCGTGTACTCGCGCGCCATATCGTGTGCCGACGGAGTGAGCCCGGCCACCGGCGGGCGGCGGACCACCCAGCGCGAGACGTCGTCGGACGCGGTGAAGGTCAGGTTCGACCGGCCACCGCTGATCAATTCCACCCGTAGTTCACCGCGCACCTCGACGCCCTGCGCCCGCAGGAACCGCTCGAGGGCGGCAACGTCCATACCCGGTAGGTTCATTCGCTGTCCCGCAGTGCGCGTTTCGCGGCACCGACGGTGCGCTTGGCGATCGCCCACCGATGCACCTCCGAGGGCCCGTCGTAGATCCGGAAGGGGCGCACCTCCCGCGAGAGCCGTGCCAGCGGCAGGTCGCCGGAGACACCGAGCCCGCCGCACATCTGCATACTGCGGTCGACGATCCGGAAGATCGCCTCGGCCGCATAGGTTTTCGCGATGGAGGTGGCGTTGGCGGCGGATTCGCCGCGGTCGAGTTCCCAGCAGGCACGGGTCAGCAGGGCGCGGGTGGCGGCGATATCGATCTCGTTGTCGGCGACCATCTTCTGGATCATGCCGAGATCGCCCAGCTTGGACCCGAATCCTTCGCGCCGGGCCACCTGGGCCACCGCCACATCGTGTCCGCGGCGGGCGGCGCCGAGCCAGCGCATCACATGCGTCATCCGGGCCGGGCCGAGACGCACCTGCGCGTATTCGAAACCGCGGTCGACCTCACCCAGCACCGCCGACTCCGGTACCAGCAGATCCTCGAAGAACACCTCGCAATGGCCACCGACCATCGACCGGTCCAGGGTGTCGAGATGGCGGCCCACCCGGATACCCGGGGTGCCGGCCGGGGCCAGGAACATCGTCGCGCCGCCCCGGTCCCCCGGTTCTCCCGAGGTGCGCGCCATGATGATGAAGAAACCCGCACCGTCGGCACCGGTGATGAAATATTTGACGCCGTTGATCCGCCACCCACCCTCGGCCCGCACCGCGCGGGTCGTCAACGCGGACGGATCCGACCCGGCGCCGGGTGCCGGCTCGGTCATCGCGAACGCCGAACGCACATCACCGTGCGCGAGGGGAGCGAGATACTGCGCCTTCTGCTCCGGGTTCGCGATATGCGCGAGCATATGCACATTGCCCTCGTCCGGCGCGGCGATATTCAGCGCCGTCGGGCCGAACAACGAGTACCCGGCCTCCTCGAAAACCGGCGCCCGGTCCGACATCCCCAGGCCGTGCCCGCCGTATTCGACGGGGGCGTGGGGCGCGAAGACGCCCGCGTCCCGGGCCGCCTGCTGCAGCTCCACGCGGAACTTGTCACCACCTGCCGCGGCGATATCACCGTCGTGCGCGTCCTCGAGCGGGACGACGTGGTCACGGATGAAGCTCCGGGTCCGATCGACGAGCGCTTGTACCTCGCCGGGCAGGGACAGATCGATCGCCACGGGTTGACTCCTCCATCTCGTTCGCCGAACGATCGCTCGGCCACCAACGTGCATGCAGGGTGGCATGACTGGATAAGCGCTGTCAATTGCGGGTCACCACCACGGTGCCGTGTTCAGTTATCCTGAACACCGTGAGTGACACGAACGGGGATCGGCAGAGTGTGGGCGCGCGGGTGCGGCAGGCCAGAATCGCGGCGGGACTCTCGTTGCGGGCGGCCGCGCAGCGGATCGGGGTCAGCCCGGCCACGCTCAGCGCCGTGGAGAACGGTAAGACCGGCATCTCCGTTCCGCGGCTGCGCGTACTGGCGACCGTTCTGGGCACCACCGTGTCGTGGCTGGTCGGCGAGCAGGAATCGGCGATGACCGGTGCAGCCCGGCCGGACAGCCCGCCCGCGGATACCGCCACACCGGGCACCGAATCGCCCGACTGGCGGAAGTTCCCGCCGATGGATATCGACCCGGTCCTCGCCGCGGCCATCACCTCGTTCGTCGAAACCGGATACCACGGCGCCACCATGCGCTCGATCGCGCGGCGCGCCGGGATGAGTGTGCCCGGCGTGTACCACCACTACCACGACAAACAAGAACTGCTGGTGCGCGCGCTCGACCTGACCATGGACGAATTGCACTGGCGGGTGCGCGCGGCCCGGCGCGACGCGGAGACCGGCCGGGCCCGCGTCGCCCACGTCGTCGAGGCACTCGCTCTGTTCCACACCCACCGGCGCGAGCTCGCATTCATCGGAGCCAGCGAGATGCGCAGCCTGACCCCGGCCAACCGGCTGCGAATCGCCAACTCCCGCAACGAACTCCAATACATACTCGACGCGGATATCGACACCGCCCTCGCCGAGGAGAACCGGTCGGCCGACCGGGCGCGTGTCGCGGGCCGCGCCATCACGACGATGTGCACCTCACTACCCCAATGGTTTCGCCTCGACGGGCCCGCGACACCCGAACAGATCGCCGCCGAATACGCGGAATTCGCCCTCGGCCTGCTCGGGATCCGGGACCGCCCAGCAGCCGAGTCCCCGAGCACCGCGCGCTGATCCCGGCACAGCCACGGTCCAGCTTCCGGAACTGCCGCGGCCGGCGCTGCGGATCCGGAACTGCGGCGGCCTACGCTGCGGATCCGAAGTGGGCGGCCGACACCGGTGCCGCGCCGGTCGACGACGCACGTCGACGTCGATATGCGCCGTCGACGTCGAGCAGCACGGTTTCGGCGCCGGGTCGTTCCGCAGCCGGGCCGCACCGGCGCCGGAAACCCGCGGCGCAGTGTCCGGATTCCGGAGCGTAGTGTGCGGCTTCCGCGACGTACTCGTCCGGCTCCCGCGGCGCACTCGTCCCCGCCCCGCAGCGCACTCGTCCGGGCGGGTCCGTGGTGGTGGCACGTTTGCGGGAGCGGAGCGGGGGTACCGCGCTGACGGCTGCGGCCCGGGTGCGGTGACCGTGTCCGGGTCGAGATGGCCGACGGCCCGGACGATCGGAGGAGCGATGCCTGCTGAACCGAGTGTGCGCATTCCCTTGCCCGCCGAGGACGTTTTCGCGACCCTCGCCGACGGCTGGCTGTACGGGCTGTGGGTCGTCGGAGCCACCCATATACGCGACGTCGACGCGGGATGGCCGGAGGTCGGCACGCGGATCCACCACAGCGTCGGCGGTTGGCCACTGACCCGGCAGGACACCACGGAGGTCCGCGCGGTGGACCCACCGCATCGGCTCGAACTGGTGGCCCGGCTGTGGCCCGCCGGAACAGCCGATATCCGCCTGGACCTGGTCGAACTGCAACCCGACCTCACCGAAGTACGCATGACCGAGCAGATCAGCAAGGGCCCCGGACGCCTGTTACCGTCCGCCGCGCAGGACCTGTTGCTGGTCCCGCGGAACAAAGAATCGCTGCGGCGCCTCGAGGCGCTGGCCGTCGGCCGGTCTTCCCGTACCCCTGGCTGAGTGCGCTATGGGACCGGCCCGGTAGCCGCGGGGGCGGTGTCCGTCGCCGGTGGCTGCTGGCTCTGATGCGTCGGGCGTCCGAGTCGGAAACGGACGGGTACCGGAGCGAGCGGCGCACTGGGCCCGGGCCGGCGAGCACCCATCATCGCCGCCAGCTCTCCGGCGGCGGTGACGGCGTCGATTCGCGGCACCCACCCGAGATCGCGTGCGGCTTTGCCGGCGTCTACGAGGCAGGCGCGGTCGGCCAGGCGGAGCCACGCCGGATGCAGCGGCTGCACGCCCAGTCGCCAGGTCATTCCGGCGCCCGCGGCCAGCAGGGCGCGCGAGACGGGGATCCGGAAACCGCCGAAGGCCGATGCCAGCGTGCGTGCCGGCAGGACGGGTTCCGCGGCCAGGTTGAACGCGCCCACGGCACGGCGCCGGAGGATCGCCTCGATCGCCGCCGCCACGTCGTCGGCGTGGACGAGCTGTAAACGCAGCTCTTTCCACAGTGGGACGGGCGCCCAGGGGCGGCCGATCACCGAACGGGGCAGCCAAGGACCGAACAACCAGTCGTTCAGCTCGGCGGCCGCGTCGCCCTGCACGACGGCACACGGCCGGATACGGGCGACCCGCGTCGCCGGGTGCGCGAGTTCGAACGCATCGAGTTGCGCCTCCAGCATCGCTTTGCCCCGGCTGTAGGCGCTGCCGGGCAGCCCCGTGCGCGGCCAGTGCTCGTCGACCCTGGTCCAGCGCGGGGCGGGCGTGTACGCGGCCACCGAGGACGCGCACACGATATGCGGCACGCCCGCGGCGGCCGCGGCCCGCAGGACATGCGCGCTGCCGACGGTATTCGTACGGCTCATCGGCGGATCCGTCCGGTGCGGATGGATCGCCCAGGCCAGATGGACGACCGCGTCGGCGCCGGTGAACACATTCGTGAGAACAGCGAGCGCTCCGGGCTCGCCGATATCGCATACGAGCCATCGCGCGCGGCCATACGGTTCCCGGCTGGGCGGCGGGCGGCGAGCGATACCGACGACAGCCCGGTCCTCCCGGCTCATCGCGCGCAGCAATGCGGTGCCCACATTGCCGCTCGCACCGGTGACGACCACCTTCATACCGGGCCGTGGTCCACGGGCGATCCGCCGCTGCGGCCGGTCACGGGCGGAACACCGCTCGGATACAGCCCTGCTCTTTCGTCTTGAACAACTCGTAGCCGCGTACGGCGTCCTCGAGCGGGAGGTCATGGGTGATCAGATAGGACGGATCCAGATCGCCCTGCTGGATGTAGTCGAACATGCGCGGCATGTACCGCTGCCCGTGTTGCTGGGCCGTGCGAAGCGTGAGGCTCTTGTTGGTGATCACGCCCATCGGGAACTTATCGGTGAGCCCGTAGATGCCGAGCACGGCGACCACCCCGCCCTTCCCGCAGGCCAGGACGGCCTCGCGTAACGACGTGGCCCGGTCGGTCTCCAGCCGAAGGAGCTGTTTGACCCGGTCGTAGGCCTGCTGCAGGCCGGTGCCGTGCCCCTCCATGCCGACCGCGTCGATACACGCGTCCGGGCCCCGGCCACCGGTGAGCTCCCGCAGCACCTCCGGCACGCTGTCGACCTTCGTGTAGTCGATCGTGACGGCATCGAACCGCTCCCGCGCCAGGTCCAGCCGTTCGGGAATCCGATCGATGACGACGACCCGGTCCGCACCGAGCAGCCGGGCGGTATGCGCCGCCATCAGACCCACGCCCCCGCTGCCCCACACCGCCACGGTGTCCCCGGGGGAGATATCGCAGAAATCCGCGCCCATCAGCCCGGTGGGTACCGCATCGGAGCAGAACAAGGCCTGTTCGTCGGTGATGCCCTCCGGGATCGTGAAACAGTTGACGTCACCGAACGGCACGCGGATGTAGGTCGCGTGCGAACCCTGGTAACCACCGAACGGGTGGGTGTAGCCGTAGATACCACCGGTCGGATACCCGAAGACGGGCTGCTGGAGTGCGGCGTTGGGGTTGGTGGTGTCGCACACCGAATACAGGTCGCGCTCGCAGTAGTGGCAGGAGCCGCAGCCGATGAACGAGGGCACCACCACCCGCGCGCCCACCTTCGTCGCGGTGACCTCCGGGCCGGTCTCGACGACCTCCCCCATGAACTCGTGCCCGAACACGTCCCCTTCCCGCATACCGGGCAGGTAGCCGTCGATGAAGTGCAGGTCCGAGCCGCAGGTGGTGGTCAGCCCGACCCGGACGATCACATCGTGCGGGTTCACCGGTACCGGGTCGGGGACGGTTTCCACGGCGAGATCGTTCACGCCGTTCCAGCACAGTGCGCGCATCATGCCTCCTCGGCCGGCCGGCTACGGGCGCTCGGGTTGTGCTCGAGCGTGGGTATCTCACCGGTTTGCAGCAACGCACGCGCCCGGTAGAGCACCGTGAACAGCGCCGCACCGGTGAGCTGCTCCGGCAGCGGCGCCCGGCCCGAGATCCGCATCTCGGTCCCCGCACCCTGGGGCGCGTCGGCGAACGCGAGTTCCAGCTGCACCAGGTCGGGATCGTCCGGGTCGACGAACCGCAGCCCGTCGTCCGCGGCGACGAGCACGCTCTCCCAGGTGACGGCCTCGGCACCGGGTGGCCGGACCGCCCACTCGTAGCGGTCCGCCGCGGTCGGCCGCACTTCGGCCAATCCACCGAAGACCTGCGACAGCTGCTCTGGGCGGCGCCAGAATTGTTCCGCCGACGCCCGCGAACATTTCACCGTCAGGGCCTGGCTTGCGCTGCCGCCGCTCGCCGCGCCCAGTGCTCTGCCCGCGAGTGCGGCCAGTTCGTGTTTCGCCTTGTCGAGGTACTGCACGGGCCGGCTCCCTTCGAACGATCGACACGCACCTGCTCGATCCGCTTCTGCCCCGGCCTACCCACTCGCGGGATCCGCAATCCGCGGATCGTGTCGTACGCTCCGGAACACCCGGATCGGCGCGTCGGCCGGGGTCACAGAATCCGGCTCAGGAACTGCCGGGTTCGCGGGTGCCGGGGGTCGTCGAAGAACTGCTGCGGCGGGGCGTCCTCGACGATCTTGCCGTCGCTCATGAACACCACTCGATCGGCGGCGGCTTTCGCGAAGCCCATTTCGTGGCTCACCACCACCATCGTCATCCCCTCGTCGCGCAGCCGCAGCATGACGTCGAGGACCTCGTTGACCATTTCGGGGTCCAGCGCGGAGGTGGGTTCATCGAACAGCATGACCTCCGGTTTCATCGCCAGCGCCCGGGCGATGGCGACCCGCTGCTGCTGGCCGCCGGACAGCTGCGACGGGTAGTTCTCGCCCTTGTCGCCGAGCCCGACCAGCTCGAGCAGTTCCCGCGCCTGGCGCCGGGCGTCCTCCACCCGCGTTCCGCGCACATGCCGTGGACCCGACGCGATATTGTCGAGCGCCGTCATCATCGGGAAGAGATTGAAATTCTGGAACACCATCCCCGTGTGGTGGCGTTGTTTCGCGATCTGCGCTTCCGATAAAGGCGTTCGCCTACCGTCATCGGCGAAACCCATTATTTCGCCACATACCCGGACGGTGCCGGCATCGATCGTCTCGAGGCAGTTCAGGGTGCGCAGCAGTGTGCTCTTCCCGCTGCCCGACGGACCCAGCAACAGGACGACCTCACCTTTCGCGACCGAGAAGTCGATATCGTCGAGGACGACGAGATCGTTGAAGGCCTTGGTCAGATTCCGGACCTCGATCATCGCCGTGGCCTGTGGTATCGCGGTCGTCATCGGTTCACGGCCTCCGCTTCCATCGCACTGTCCTCCAGGACTTTCGTCGCCTGTCCGCCCTTGCGGCGGTAGTTCCGGTCGTAGCCGCGGCCGGCCCGCGCTTCGAGCATGCGCTGGATCAATCCCCACAGGGTGGTGAGCACCAGGAAGTAGAGCGCGGCCGCGCAGAGTCCCTCGAGTACCCGGAAATTCACCTGCACCAGGAATTGTGTCCGGCGCAGAAGTTCCTGTACCGAGATCACCGAGACGAGTGTCGTGGTTTTCAGCAGGCCGTTGAAGCTGTTACCGAGGGGCGGGATCATCACGCGCAGCGCTTGCGGGAGAACCACGACCCGGAAGACCTTGGCGGGTGACATTCCCAGGGCCCGGGCGGCCTCGGTTTGCCCGGCGGGGACCGCGAGCAGTCCCGACCGGACGATCTCGGACAGGTACGCCGCTTCGTTGAGCACCAGCCCGAGCAGCGCCGCCTGGATAACACCCAGCTTGATGCCGACCTGCGGTAATCCCGTATAGATGATCACCAGCTGCACCAGCAGCGGGGTCCCGCGCATCAGCCATACGTAGAAACCGGATACTGCCCGCAGCGGCAGGAATTTCGACGAGCGCGCGGCCGCGACCACAATGGCCAGCGCCAGGCCCAGCACCATGCTGACCACGGTGAGCCAGATCGTGACCCAGGCCCCTTCCAGCAGCTGGTCACTCGTGAGGATGGAAAAGAATGCGTCCCAGGACCACATGGGGATGCCTTTCGACTAGTTCGCGCGATCAGCTCTCGAGCGGTCCGGTGCTCACGGCGATATCACCGTCGTACGCCTCGACGCCGTACTGCTCGAAGAGGTCCGGCAGGAAGCCGTCACTGCGCATCTCCGACAGCACCCGGGCGACCTCCGTGGCCGCTTTGCTTCCCTTGGCGAAACCCATCGCGAGCGGCGCCTCGTTGATCCCGCCGACGGCGGTCTCGAAGCGGCCGTCCTTCTGATAGAAAGAGGTCACCGATTCGACGATCGAGGTACCGTCGATCTGGCCCGCCGAAAGCGCTTGGTACGCATCGGCATTGGTTTTGAAGGTCTGGACATTCAGCGGTGGCTTGCCCGCGGCGGCGAACTCTTCCGCGAGGGCGGTGAGGGTGTCGAACTCGTATCCGGGGGCTTCGACCCCGATGGTCTTACCGGCCAGATCGTCGACGGTCGAGATCGACTCCGGGTTTCCCGCGGGCACGGAGATGGATACCGCCTGAACCTCATAGGGCACCAGATCGATGGTTTCGGCGCGCGCCGGGGTGTAGAACATGCCGGTGTCGATCATGTCCCAGCGGCCGCTCTGCACGCCGGGGATCTGCGCCTCGAATTCGATATTGACGAATTCGGTTGCCAGGCACAGTCGCTTCGCGATTTCGCGGCCCAGGTCGATCCGCATTCCGATCACCTCGCCGTCGGCGTCGACATATTGCATGGGCGGGAGGGTCGCATTGGTAGCGATCGTCAAGGTGCCCTCCTTCGCGAGGTCGGCGGCACCGAGCGCCGGAGTGCAGCCCGCCGGGGCGGCATTCTCGTCCGCCGCCGAACTACACCCGGTGAGACCGGCGGCCACGACCACGGCAGCGGCGATTCCGATGATATTGCGCATTGACGAACCTTTCGATATCGACTGCTCCGCGGCAGCGATCGGGCGAATATGCCCCGGGAAATCTTCCGACCCTCCATGGGATCGATTGCATAAAGAGTCGCAGAACGACCGAGGGCCGTCAATGCCGTTAACACGGCCGACACGCGACGAATCAACTGTTAACGAGGGAGCCGGGAATGCCCGGCGCACGCACGTATTCACCGGCCGTTCCCCACGGCGCGGCAGGACGCGCGCTCCACCAGCCGGGCGCCGATCCGGTACGTTCGCCCGTCCGGCGCGGCGGCCTCGTTGATCTGCTGGAACAGCAGGTCCATCGCCAGGTTGGCCAGCTGTGCCGCGCCGTTGTCGACCACGGTGATCGCCGGCTGCCACAGCGCCAGCCACGGCATATCCTCATGGCAGATCAGCGACAGTTCGCCGGGAACGGAGACACCGCGGCTCACCAGGGTGGGCAGGATGCCGAAGACGGCTTCGTGGTTGGCCGCGTAGAGAGCGGTGATCGCTTCGCCGCTGTCGAGCAGGGAGTTCACCGCTTCGGCACCGAATTCCGTGGTGAACGGCCCCTTGCGCACGATCGCGTCGTCCACCGCGATCCCGGCGTCCGCCAACGCCGACCGGTAGCCCGCGAACCGTTCGCGGCCCGACGTCGCCTCGGCCGTTCCGCCGATGTATCCGATGCGCCGATGCCCGAGCGCCAGCAGATGCGCTGTCGCGTCCCGGGCGCCTTCGACATCGTCGGCGAGAACGGTCGAGGCCTTGCTGCCCTGCACCGACCGGATGAGATTCACCACCGCGCGGCCCTGGCCCAGCAGAGCATTGGAGGCCGGCGCACTCCGCCCGCTGCCTATGACGATGGTCCCGTCCACACCGTGTTCGCCCAGCATCGCCAGCACATCGTTCTCCCGGGCCGGATCGGCGTCGGTGATGCACAACAACACCTGGAACCCGGCGGCCGACGCCCGCTTGTGCACGACCTCGGCGATGGTGTGGAAAGAGGCGTTGATCAGGTTGTTCATCACCAGACCGAGGAGGTGGGAGCGGTTGGACCGCAGCGCGCTCGCGGCCCGGTTGGGGCGGTAACCGAGCGTCCGCGCGGCCGCTTCCACGGCGGCCCGCGTCTGCGGGGAGATCAACGGCGATCCGCTCAGCGCCCGCGACGCGGTACTGCGCGAAACCCCCGCAGCAACCGCCACGTCGACCAAAGTGACCGCCATCGGTCCTCCATTTCTCTCTGTCCGTCCGCCGGACACCCACATTCGACAGGGTCCGCGTTACGACTGCGTTTCCGGGCTTGACGGGGTGACGTATTCGACGGCAGTCTATGCAATCGATCCCATCAATGTCCGCGGATCGACAGAATTTCGAATTCCGCCCGCTCGGAAGGCAGCCCATGAATCGCGATGATGTCGCGTGGTCCGGATACTGGCCCGCGGCCCCGACCCCGTTCACCCGCTCGGGTGCCCTCGATACCGATGCCCTCACCGAGCTGATGCAGTTGTACGCGCGCATGGGGGTGGACGGTGTGCTCGTCAACGGAAGTACCGGCGAGTGGTTCAGCCAGACCGGTGACGAACGGAGAACGGTCGCCGAAGTGGCCGTCGCGGCGGTGGCCGGCCGGTTTCCGGTCGTCGTCGGCGTGAGTGCCTACACCGCGCGGCAGTCCGCCGAACTGGCCGTACATGCCGCGGCCGCGGGAGCCGACGGAGTCCTGGCCACCCCGCCCCCCTATGTCCACACCTCGGCGGAGGAGACGGTGCGGTTCTTCGACACCGTCTCCTCGGCGACGTCGCTGCCGTTCATGGTCTACAACTGGCCGCGCGGCGTCTCCCTGGACATGGGGACGATCCCGGGCCTGTTCTCCCGGCTGGCCGGCCTCGACAATGTGGTGGCGATCAAGGACAGCACCGGCGACTGGCTGTCGATGCTCGACACCGTCGAGGCCGTCGCGGACCGGGTCCGGGTGTTCGGGAGTTTCCTGCACCGCCGGGGTCTGGCGACGCTGCTCGAACTCGGCGGCGACGGCAATATCGACGGCGGCGGAGTCGGCGCACCCTTCGCGGTGCCGTTCTACCGCGCGGTCGCGGCCCGCGACGCGGAGACCGCCCGGGTGTGGGCGGACAGGTACCGGGCCCTGTCCGGACGGCTCATCAATGCCGACTACAGCGGTGTATACGCCTCCCCCATTCCACAGCTGAAGGCCGTGATGAACCTGCTGGGGCAGCCCGGCGGCGCGGTCCGGGAACCCCTCCTCCCGGTGACGGATCCGGCGACCCTCGACGCGCTGCGCGCCGTGATCACCGAGTCCGGGATCGCCGAAGCCTCCGCGCCCACCGGAGGAGCCGGCCGTGGCGACTGAGGTGGACGCCGTCGTCGTCGGCGCGGGAATCGTGGGCGCAGCCACCGCGGTGGCGCTGACCCGATCGGGGCTGCGGGTCGCCGTGCTCGACCGCACGGTTCCGAATACCGCGGGCTCGGGAACCACCGCCGGCAATCTGCACATCCAGACCATCCACACCCGGCGCCCCGGTCAGGGCACGGCCGTCGACGTCGAGAAACTGCTTCCGCTCCAAAAAGCAACAAGTGCCTTGTGGGACATACTCGGCGACACCGTACCCGGCCTCGGCCTCAATCGTTGCGGTGGTTTCATGGTCGCCGAAACCGAGGACCAGGTGCGCGCCCTGCACACCAAGCACCGGTGGGAACAGGCCGCGGGCATACCCACCGAGGTGCTCACCGGAGCGGAAGCCCGGCGCGCGCTCCCCTTGCTCGGGCCCACGGTCGAAGCGGCCACCTGGTGCCCCTGGGACGGTTTCGCCGAACCCGACCTCGCCGGGCCGGCCATGCTCCGGCAGGCGGTCGCCGAAGGCGCGCGGCTGCACCCCGATACCCCGGTCACCGGCCTCGCATACGCGAGCGGGGCCTGGCAGGTGACCACGCCGGCGCTGACCTGGGCAACCCGCGCGGTCATCAACGCGGCCGGTCCCTGGATGGCCGCGATCGCCGCGCTGGCGGGCGTCGACCTGGACCTGACACCCCGGTCACTGCAAATGCATTCGCTCGCAGCGCCGCCCCGCACCCTCGATGTGCTGGTACAGCACGTCGGCGAGGGTATGTCGATCAAACAGGACCGGCGCGATCGGCTCGTTCTGGGCGGCGGATGGCCGGCCGGACCGTTCCACGACCGTGCCGCAGCACCCCTGCGCGACGACAGCACGACGGGCAATCTCGCCCAGGTCGAACGGCTGCTCCCGGCACTGCACGGACCACTTCTCGACGCGTGGACCGGGCCGGTCGTCACAACCCCCGACGAGATGCCCGTGATCGGCCCGCTCGACGCGGCGCCGGGACTGTTCGTCGCGGGCGGCACCTATTCCTTCACCTTCGCACCGCTGTGGGCACAAATCCTCACCGCGCTGGTGCACGAGAAAGAACCCGATATCGACATCTCGGCGTTCACGCCGACCCGTCTGGTCCCACGACAAGCACACTGAAGGAACAGATTTCCCATGGCAGTTGTCACGATGTTCGTCAACGGGCAGGCGATGTCCGGCGGCACGTTGCACGACGCGCTGCATCGCGCGCGTTTCCTCGGCCCGGTCGAGACGGCACCGCGCTACCGGTTCTATTCGGTACGCGATGAATTCCCCGGCCTGCACCCGGTCGGCAGCGGCGGCTTCGTCGTACCGGGCGAACTCTACGAAGTCGAATACGACGTCCTGCGCGAGGAACTACTCCCCCGCGAGCCGGAAGAACTCGAACTGGGGGTTATCGAACTGGCGGACCGACGCGGCTCCCTGTCGATGCGAATGCGCAGGGAGGCGTTGGCGGCCCCCGGCGTCATCGATATCAGCGATCGCGGCGGATGGGTCGCCTACCGGGAGGCCACGCGATGAAGGTGATACGCGGCGGAACCGTCGTCGAAGCACACTGGTCGGGTCCGGCGGATCTGCTGATCGAGGGCGATACGATCGCGGCGGTGCTCGCGCCCGGTACCGCGGTCGACGCCGCGGCCGAGGTCATCGATGCCACCGGGAAACTCGTCCTGCCCGGCGGCGTGGACCCGCATTGCCATGTCGGATTCACCTCCGGCGAGTTCACCTCACTGGACTCCTACCGGGAATGCACCACAGCGGCGGTGTTCGGCGGCACCACTACCATTATCGACTTCGCCATACCCCGGCCGGGGCAGCAGCCGCTCGACGCGGCCGAGAAACAGCGCGCGAAAGCCGGCGACGGGCTGTGTGATTCGGCGCTGCACGCCTGCGTCGTCGAATGGAACGACACCACCGCCGGACAACTGGCCACCCTGGCCGATGCCGGAATCCGCACGGTGAAGATGTTCACCACCTACGCGGGAGAAACGATGGCCGACGAGCACACCATCCTCCGGACGATGCAGACCACCCGCGACCTCGGCGGCATGGTCGTCATCCATTGCGAATCCGATGCCATCGTCACCGACGCCCAGCGGTTCGCGGCCGCTTCCACCGGTCTCGATGCGGCACAGATGGCACAAACCCGGCCGGAGCTGGCCGAAACCGCTTCCGTCGCCGCCATTCTCGCGATTGCCGAATCGCAGCGGGCGCCGGTCTACTTCGTGCACCAATCGACCGCGGCGGCCGTCGAACTGGTCGCGGAGGCGCGCACACGCGGGCTCATCGCGTTCACCGAAGCGGTCACCCACCATCTGACCCTCGACGACACCGCTTACCGCGGCAGCGATCCGGAACGTTTCGTCTGCTGCCCACCGCTACGTTCCGCGGCGGTCGTCGAAGGGCTCGGCCGCCACCTGTTCACCGGCCAGATCACCACCATCGGTTCCGACCACTGCTGTTACGACACGGCGCAGAAGAAGGTGCACCGTCACGATGTCCGGCATATGCCGAACGGCCTGCCCGGCGTCGAAACCCGCCTGCCCGTGATCTTTTCGCACTATGTGGGCGAGCTGGGGCTGACCCCGAGCAGGTTCGTCGAACTCACCGCGGCGAACCCCGCCCGCACCAACGGTTTGTATCCGCGGAAGGGGTCCCTGATGCCCGGCGCGGACGCCGATATCGTTCTCTGGGACCCCGGCCTCGAATGGACCGTCACCACCGAGTCCTTGCATATGGCGACCGATTACACCCCCTACGAAGGACGCCGGCTGCGGGGCAAACCGGTCACGGTGCTCGTCCGGGGCACGGCCGTGGTGCACGACGGACAGCTACTCGACCCCATGCCCCGGGGCCGGCATATCGAGGCGGCGCCGCTCGATTTCCGGCTCTGCTGACCTGGCGGCCGGACATGGCGGTGTGCACGGCGACCACATCGGAGGAGGCGGCGGTCTCGTGGATCTCCCAGCGGAGATCGGCGTAGGTTGCACGCAACCACTGCGCCGTAGCGTAGAAGCCTGCCGGACCGGGCTCGCGGCAAGCGCATGACCGGTCGTTGCCGCGGCCCGATGCCGGACTCCGCGAACCGGGCACTCGCTCCCACCTCAGCGGTTCTTGTTCCGGGCGATCAGCTGACGGGTGATCACATTCTTCTGGATTTCGTTGGTGCCCTCGCCGACGATCATCAGCGGAGCGTCCCGGAAATACCGTTCGACGTCGAATTCGGTGGAATAGCCGTAGCCGCCGTGGATCCGGACCGCGTCGAGCGCGATCTGCATGGCGGTTTCCGAGGCGAACAGTTTCGCCATACCGGCTTCCATATCGGCGCGCTGCCCGGATTCGTAGCGACGGGCCGCGTACATCACCAGCTGGCGGGCCGCGGTGAGTTTCGTCGCCATCTCGGCAAGATAATTGCTGATGGACTGGTGTTCCCAGATCGGGCGGCCGAAGCTCTCCCGTTGCTGGGCGTAGCGCAGCGAATCCTCCAGTGCGGCCCGGCCGACGCCCAGGGCCCGCGACGCCACCTGGATGCGGCCCATTTCCAGACCGCGCATCATCTGTGCGAAACCCTTACCCTCCTCGGTGCCCAGCAGCGCGGAGGCGGGCACCTCGAAATCGGTGAAGGACAGCTCACAGCTCTCGACACCCTTGTAGCCGAGTTTCGGTAGATCGCGCGACACGTCGAAACCGGGGCCGTGCTCCACCAGCAGTATGCTCACGCCGCGATGCGGGGGCACCGCGTCCCGGTCGGTTTTGCACAGCAGCGCGATCAGCTGGGAGCGCCGGGCATTGGTGATCCAGGTCTTCGCGCCGTTGATCACATAGCGGTCGCCGGCGCGACGGGCCCAGGTTCGGATGGCCTGCAGGTCGGAGCCGCCGCCGGGTTCGGTCAACGCCATGGTCGCCCGGATCTCCCCGGTGGCCATCCGCGGGAGATAGTGGTCCTGCTGCTGCCGGGTGCCGAACGCCAGCAAGAGTTTCGCGACCACCGTATGCCCGCCCATCGCGCCCGCCAGGCTCATCCAGCCGCGTGCCAGTTCCTCGGTCACCGCGGCGTAGCAGGGCGCCGAAACCGCGGCCTCGCCCCAGGGTTCGGGAATCGCCAGCCCGAAGATGCCCATCGTCTTCATCTGCTCGATGAGGGTCTCCGGGTAGGTGTTGCTGTGTTCGAGTTCGCGGACGACCGGGGCGACTTCGCGGTCGACGAAGTCCGCCACCAGCGCGACCACCGCGGTTTCGTCTTCGTCCAGTTCGTACATTTCGGCGAGGTCCTTTCGGCAGGGGGCGCGTTACCCGGTACGCGGAGCGGATGCGGCGACGGGTTTGCCGGCCGTCGCGCAGGTCCGTAGTCCGCCGGGAACGCGTAGTCCGTTCATCATGTCCGCCGCGCCGGAACCGGGGTCGGCCCGGGGACGCCGGGGTCAGGGCACGAGGTAGCCGAGCGAGGCGGAGATCCGCCCCGCCGCCCGCCGGACGACGGGGATCAGGCCGCGCATCCGTTCGTCGGGCATATACGGCGTGGTCGCCGAAACACTCACCGCGCCCACGATGGCACGGGACGCATCGCGGATCGGCGCCGCGACGCAGCGGATGCCCGGTTCGTTGTCCTCGAGATCCAGCGCCGCGCCGGTTCTGGCGTATTCGCGCATCCGGGTGAGGAACCCGTCCAGGTCGTCGTGGCGGGCGGCGGCCGGAACCTGTGACTCGTCGGCGGCGTACTGGTCGGCCCAGCGGTCGGCGGCGTCGAGCAGCAACGCTTTGCCGACGCCGGCGCGGCTGAGCGGCATGCGGTACCCGATCCGCGAGCGCATCTCCGCACCCCGCGACCCCGGCAGTTTATCCAGGTAGAGCACCGAACCGCCGTCTTCGACGCCCAGATGGACGGTATCGAGCACGGTCGCCGACAGTTCCTCGAGCACCGGCCGCGCCACCACCGGCAGTGGGTTGCCGTGCAGCGCTTTGAAGCCGAGTTCGATCAGCGCCGGACCGAGCGCGTAACCCCGTTTGTCGTGGCGCAGAAATCCCTGGTTCACCAGTAGCTGAGCCAGCCGGTGGGTACTGCTGCGGCCCAGGCCGGTGTGCTCGACGATCCCGCGCAGGCCCTGCGCGCCGTCGGCGACCGCCCGGATCACGGCGAGGCCCCGCGCGAGGGTCTGGGTACCGGGGGGAATGTCGTCGTGCGGGCTGCTCATTCCGCTACGGTCCCACAAATAGGGATCAGGTTGGAAATAACGGGACGTCCTGTTCATAGTGACGGTCATGACACCGGACCGGCCTGGGCTCCCGACGCCGCGCCTCATCGCACTCGACTGGGGTACGACATCGATGCGTTCCTGGCTGCTCGGCGACGACGGCCGTATCCTCGACACCCGCAGCCGGGCCGGCGGCCTGCTCGAACTCGCCGAAGGTATCGACGCCGGCGATCCGGCGGCCCGGGCGCACGCCTACGAGACGGCGTATCTGCGGATCTGCGGCGACTGGGTACACGCCCACCCGGGGATCCCGGCACTGGCCTGCGGCATGGTGGGCAGCGCCCAGGGCTGGCGCGAGGCCGGCTACCTGACCGTTCCCGCGCGCCTCGAACACACCGCCCGCGAACTGACCGAGATCCGGTTCGACCAGGGCGTCGTCCACCTGGTCCCCGGCCTGCGCATCCCCTCGGACCCGCGGCACGACCTCCCCGGTGACGTCCTGCGCGGCGAAGAAACCCAGGTCGTGGGCGCGCTCGAGCTGATGAAACGCCCCGGCGCCGCACATACGCTGGTGCTGCCGGGTACGCACACCAAATGGGTGCGGGTCGAGGACGGCACGGTGGCGTCCTTCACCACCGCCATGACCGGTGAGCTGTACGGACTCGTCACCCGGTACGGTCTGCTGAGCCATACCGCGACCACCGCGCGGCGCGACGACACGGCCTTCGCCCGCGGCCTGACCGCCGGCTTCTCGGCCCGCGACCAAGGGCTCGGGACCGCCTTGTTCGGTGCGCGGGCACTGGTACTCGACGACCTGCTCGCCCCGGCCGCACTGGCCGACTACCTCTCCGGTGTCGTCATCGCCGACGAGGTGCGGCATGCGCTGCCGCGGTATCCCACGGCGGACCCGATCGTGCTCTGCGGTGCCGCCGACCTGTGCCGGCGCTACGCGATCGCCTTGGCGCGGTGCGGGGCACGGACGGAGATCGTGCGGGAGGACGCCACCGCCACCGGTTTGTGGTCGATCGCCGCCGCCGCCGGACTGACGGCACCGGAACGGCAACGGCGATGAGCGGGCGAGGACAGATGACGACTACCGAGGAGAAGTTGATGGGCGAATCACCGGAGACAACCGGGTCGGGATTGGTCGCGATCCTGCGCGGTATCACCCCCGGCGAAGTCGCCGCCGTGGGCGCGGCGCTGGTGGAGGCAGGTTTCCATGCCATCGAGGTGCCGCTCAACTCGCCGGACCCGTTCCGTTCGCTCGAGATCCTGGCCGCGAACTTCGGCGCGGTGTGCCCCATCGGCGCCGGAACGGTCCTGCGCGTCGAGGAGGTGGAGCGGGCCCGCGCGGCCGGTGCCACCATCATCGTGTCCCCGGATACGAACCCCGAGGTGATCGCCGCGACCGTGGCCGGCGGAATGCGTCCCTATCCCGGCGTCGCGACCCCCACGGAAGCGTTCGCGGCGGTCCGGGCCGGCGCGCGCAGCCTCAAGCTGTTCCCGTCCGAGGCGCTCGGCATCTCCGGGATGCGCGCCGTGCGGGCCGTCCTGCCCGCCGAGGTGGAAATGCTGCCGGTCGGCGGGGTCGACGAATCGAACCTTGCCGAATGGCGCGCCGCCGGAGCCGGTGGCGCCGGTATCGGCACGGCCGCCTACCGGCCGGGCGACACCGCAGATCAGGTGCGGGCGAAAGCCCGCCGGCTCGCGGCCGTCTGGGCATCGGCCCGGTAGTACCCGCACGTCACCGGACAACGCAGTCCGCTGCACAGGAGGAAAGCAATGAAGATCGCGTCGATCACGACGTACACGGTGCCGCCGCGCTGGCTGTTCGTGCGCATCGAAACCGACGACGGCGTCGTGGGCTGGGGCGAGCCCGTGCTGGAAGGGCGGGCGGCCTCGGTCGCCGCGACGGTCGAGGAACTGTCGGACTATCTGATCGGGCAGGATCCGGGCCGGATCGAGGATCTGTGGACGGTGCTCTACCGTGGCGGGTTCTATCGCGGTGGCGGTATCCATATGAGCGCGCTGGCGGGCATCGACCAGGCGCTGTGGGATATCAAAGGCAAGGCGCTGGGCGTGCCGGTGCACGATCTGCTCGGCGGCCGGGTCCGCGACCGGATCAAGGTGTACTCCTGGATCGGCGGCGACCGGCCGGGCGAAACGGCGCGGGCCGCCCGGGACGCCGTGGACCGCGGTTTCACCGCGGTGAAGATGAACGGCACCGAGGAACTGCAGTACCTCGATACCTGGGACAAGATCGACCGGTGCGTGGCCAATGTCGCGGCGGTCCGCGACGCGGTCGGCCCGAATATCGGTATCGGCGTGGATTTCCACGGCCGGGTGCACAAGCCGATGGCCAAGGTGCTGCTGCGCGAACTGGAACCGTTCCGCCTGATGTTCGTCGAGGAACCGGTACTGTCCGAGCACGTCGACAGCGTGGTGGACGTGCTGCGTAATTCGCCCGTTCCGATCGCGCTCGGTGAGCGGCTGTTCTCCCGCTGGGATTTCAAATCGGTGCTCGCTTCGGGCGCGGTCGATATCATCCAGCCCGACCCCTCGCACTGCGGCGGCATCACCGAAGCCCGCAAGATCGCGCAGATGGCCGAGGCCTACGATGTCGCGCTGGCCCTGCACTGCCCGCTCGGACCGATCGCGCTCGCCGCGTGCCTGCAGATCGACGCCGGCTGCTACAACGCGACCATCCAGGAACAGAGCCTGGGCATCCACTACAACACCACCAACGAGCTGCTGGACTACCTGGTGGATCCGGCGGTGTTCACCTACGCCGACGGACAGGTGCGGATCCCGGCCGGTCCCGGCCTGGGCATCGAGATCAACGAGGAATACGTGACCGAGCGGGCGGCCATCGGGCATCGGTGGCGCAACCCGATCTGGCGGCACGCCGACGGTTCGTTCGCGGAGTGGTGAGCATGAGAACAACTACCGAAAAGCCCGCCGCCTCCCGCGCGGCACTCGCCACGACCGCGAGCCGGGCCCGCATCCTCATCGCGGTCATGCTGTTCGTGACCGTGGTCATCAACTACATGGACCGCGCCAACCTGTCGATCGCGGCCCCGGCCATCGCCGACGAAATGGATCTGTCCTCGGCGCAGCAGGGCCTGCTGCTGTCCGCGTTCGGCTGGACCTACGCGGCGCTGCAGATCCCCGGGGGCTGGTTCGTCGACCGGGTGCCGCCCCGGGTGCTGTACCCCGTCTGCCTGGTGCTGTGGTCGCTGGCCACGGTGTTCATGGGCATCATCGGCGGCTTCGTGGCGCTGATCGTGCTGCGGTTGCTGGTCGGCGTATTCGAGGCGCCCGCCTATCCGATCAACAACCGGGTCGCGACCGCCTGGTTCCCCGAACGGGAACGCGCCACCGTGATCGGCTTCTACACCTCGGGCCAGTTCATCGGCCTCGCCCTGCTCACCCCGGTGCTGTCGTGGCTGCAGTCGGCGCTGAGCTGGCATTGGGTGTTCGTCTGCACCGGTGCCGTCGGCGTGGTGTGGGGTCTGGTGTGGTATCTCGTGTACCGGGAGCCGCGCGATTCCCGGGCCAACGAGGCCGAGATCGCCCATATCAGCGCGGGCGGTGGCCTGGTGGATCTGAACGAATCGCGGCCGGAACGCGCGAAGGTGACCTGGTCCGATATCGCGACCGTGCTGGGCCGGCGCAAACTGTGGGGCGTCTACCTGGGGCAGTTCTGCCTCACCTCGACGCTGTGGTTCTTCCTCACCTGGTTCCCGACCTACCTGGTCGAGTACCGGGATATGGATTACATCAAATCCGGTTTCCTGGCTTCGCTGCCGTTCATCGCCGCGGTGGTCGGGGTGCTGTTCTCCGGGGTTTTCTCCGACTTCCTCTTGCGGCGCGGGGTTTCGGTGGGTATCGCCCGCAAGGGTCCGATCATCGCCGGGCTGCTGCTGAGTACCACGCTGATCGGTGCGAATTTCACCGATTCCACCGCCCTGGTGATCGTGTTCCTGTCGGTCGCGTTCTTCGGCAACGGGCTGGCCTCCATCACCTGGTCCCTGGTGTCGGCGCTGGCGCCGGAACGGCTGATCGGGCTCACCGGCGGGATGTTCAACTTCATCGGCAACCTGTCCGGTATCGCGACCCCGATCGTCATCGGTTTCCTGGTCACCGATGCCAGCTTCGCGCCCGCCTTCGTGTACATGACGGTCGTCACATTGCTCGGGATCACCTCCTATGTGCTGCTGGTCGGTCGCGTCGAACGCGTACAGGAATCGCGGCCCGCGCAGGTACCGGCGTAGCGGAGCGCACCCGGTGTTCGCTCGCCGGTCCGCTGCCCGGCGGACCGGCGATTCCACCGGAAAACACGGCGCTGACCTGGCGGTACGGCACAAATAGGTATGCCTCGGGTCAATCGGCCGACGCGCTTCGGGCCGGAACGGCCGATGCTGGTACCCGAACACCCCCGACCCGAATCCCGAGGCTCGCCGATGCCGCAGTTCCACCCGGAGCGCACCTGTAGAACATCCGAAGACTCTGCGCGGGCGGCGACGGACGCGCTGACGATCCGCCGCTGCGTCGCCTGCGACACACTGTTCGCGCCGACAACGGCCCGCTGCTCGGCGTGCCGGTCCGACGAGCTCGAGCCGGTGGTGGCGGCCGGTACCGGGTCCATCGTGTGCTGGCGGACCGTGGAATGCGCCCCGAACGCCCTCACCGATCCGGTGCCGGCGACCCTCGCGATCGTCGAACTCGACGAAGGCCCGTGGGTGTACACGACGATCGCGGGGCCCGTCCCGCAGGCCGCGGGGACACCGGTACGGGTGCGGTTCCGGACGCCGCCGAAGGGCGACCGCTTCCCGGTTTTCGCGGTCACCCGGGAGACCACCGTCCCCGCGACATAACCGGCCGTACCGCGCCACCGCCGTTCAACCAGCGGCCGTCGCGTACCGCCCGGCCCCGGCGTGTGCGTCTCGCCGCCGCGTCCCCTCGGCGATACAGTTGAGGTGGCGGAAGGTGCGCAGATGTTGCACGATGCCCACACAGAACCTCGACGGGCCGGATCCGGGTCATGACCGCCGACGACCCGCTGCGGACGCGGCGTGATTCGGATACTTCCGTCGCCGCGGAACTCGAGGCGGCCGGTTTCGCATCGGCCACCGAGATCGGGCGCGGCGGTTTCGGGATCGTCTACCGCTGTACTCAGCAAGCGCTCGACCGGACGGTGGCGGTCAAAATCCTCACCGGCGAAACCGACGAGGACAACCGGGCGCGGTTCGTCCGCGAACAACGGGCGATGGGCCGCCTGACCGGGCACCCCAATATCGTCCCCGTACTGGAGGCCGGCGTCACCGACGGCGGCCGCCTCTACCTGGTGACTCCCTACTACGCGGCCGGTTCGCTGGACCAGCGGATCCGCCGGAACGGACCGCTCACCTCCGCGGACGCCCTGCAACTCGGGGTGAAGATCGCCGGCGCGCTGGAGAGCGCGCATCGTGTGGGGGTCGTACACCGGGACGTGAAACCCGGCAACATCCTGCTCACCGACTACGGCGAACCCGCGCTGACCGATTTCGGTATCGCCCATATCGCCGGGGGTTTCCGCACCGCCGAGGGCACGGTCACCGGGTCACCGGCGTACACCGCGCCCGAGGTGCTCGAGGGGAACACCCCGACACCGGCCGCCGACGTGTACGGGCTGGGAGCGACGCTGTTCAGCGCGCTCACCGGCCACGCGGCCTTCGAACGCCGGACCGGCGAGAAAATCGTGACCCAGTTCCTGCGTATCACCAGCCAACCGGTGCCCGACCTCCGTGAACACGGTATCGCCGGGGAAATCACGACCCTGGTCGAATCGGCGATGAAGCGGGATCCGCGGGCGCGGCTGTCCGCTGCGGGATTCGGGGAGGAGGCCAGGCGAGTTCAGCAACAACTCGGATTCCCGGTGGGCGCGATGGCGCTGCGGGACACCCCGCTCGACGGGACACGCCACGAGGGGGCGGTACCGGCGTCCCGCGCGGCCGTCGTCCCCGACCGCACCGGCAACCTACCGCTCGAGCTCACCAGTCTCGTCAACCGGCGAACCGAACTCGCGGAAGTGAAGAACCTGTTGTCCACCCACCGGCTGGTGACGCTCACCGGTATCGGCGGGGTCGGCAAGACCCGGCTGGCGCTCCGTGCCGCCACCCAGGTGTCCCGGGACTATTCCGACGGCGTCTGGCTGATCGAACTGGCCGATGTCACCGAGCCCTCGCTCCTTGTCGATGTCATCGCGGCCACGGTGGGGGTCCGCAACGAATCGGCCGTCCCGCTGCTCGACGTGCTGCTGCAGTTCCTGTGCCCACGCGACACACTGCTCGTCCTGGACAACTGCGAACACCTGGTCCAGGCGATCGCCGAGTTGAACGAGGCGATGCTGCGGTCGTGCCCGGAGCTGCGGGTGCTGGCCACGAGCCGGGAGCCGCTGAACACAGCCGGTGAAGCGGTGCTTCGGGTCAGTCCGCTCACGGTCCCCGAAGCGGGCCGGGAACCCGGCCTCAAGGGTATGCCCCGCTTCGACGCCGTGACGTTGTTCGCCGAACGCGCGGCCGCGGCGGTTCCGGGGTTCGAACTCACCGAGGACAACAAAGGCGCCGTGGCCGGGATCTGTGCCCGGCTCGACGGGCTGCCACTGGCGATCGAGCTGGCGGCCGCCCGGATGCGCACGATGTCGCCCCAGCAGATCCTGCAGCGGCTCAACGACCGGTACGCACTGCTCACCCGCGCCGGTCGCACCGCCCCGACCCGCCAGCAAACGCTACGGCTGTGTATCGACTGGAGTTTCGACCTGTGCACCCCGGTGGAACGGCAGCTGTGGGCACAGCTGTCGGTGTTCGCCGGTAGCTGCGAACTGGACGCCGTGGAAGGGGTCTGTGACGTCGACACAGCGCCGGAGTGTCTGCTGGACGTGCTGTCGGCGCTGGTCGACAAGTCGGTCCTGGCGCGCGAGGAGACCGGTAACGTTGTCCGTTTCCGGATGCTGGAAACCCTGCGCGACTACGGCCGGCAGGAACTGCGGGCCACCGGCCGGTTCCCGGACCTGCGCCGGCGGCACCACGCCTGGTACCAGCGGCTGCTCGACGATTCCGCGGAGACCTGGATCGGCTCCGAGCAACCGACATGGATCGCGCGCCTGGAACGCGAACAAGCCAATCTGCGTGACGCGCTCGAATACTGCCTGTCCGAGGACACCCCCGAGGCCACCGAGGCAGGCCTGCGCACCGCGACAGGGCTCTACGAGTTCTGGAACTTCCGCGGTTTGTACGGGGAGGGCCGGTCGTGGCTGAACCGCCTGCTCGCCCGCCCCGGCTCCTATTCGGTGCCGGTACGCATCGAGGCACTGTGCGCCGCGGGGAAGCTGGCGGCGACACACGGCGAATTCCCGGCGGCACAGGAACAGCTGCAGGAGGCGCGGGCACTGGCGACCACCGAACTCCGGCAGCCCACCCGCGCCCAGATCGCCTACGCGGAAGGCTTGTTCGCCCTGGCGCAGGGCGAATCGGACCGAGCCCGCTCGCATTTCGACCGCGCGGTGGAACTGACCGCCGCGGAGCCGTACGGACAACTCCGGATGAGCGCGCTCACGCTGCTGGGCTGGGCCTACGAGCTGGCCGGCGATACCGATCGCGCCGCCGATTTCTACCGTGCGGTGCTGGCGGTGACCGAGCCGCGCGGCGAGCACCTGCACCGCTGCGCGGTACTGCGGGGGCTGGGGGTCGCCGCCTGGCGGCACGGCGAGCGCGCCCGGGCCCAGCAGTTGCTCACCGAAGCGCTGCGCGTGAACAGCGGCCTGAACAGCAGGGTGCTCACCGTGTTCGGCCTCGAAGGGCTGGCCTGGACGCTGGACCCCCGCAGCGACGCCGAACGCGCGGCGGTGCTGATGGGGGCCGCGGAGGGATTGGCACCGGCCGGCAGCCAGGTAACGCTCGTGTTCCACAATATGGCGCGTTTCCACGACGACTGCGAACGGGCGGCGCGCCAGGCCCTGGGTACTCGCGCGTTCGACGCCGCCTTCCGGCGGGGGCAGTCGATGAGTATGAACACCGCCGTCGCCTATGCCCTCGGGGCGCCCGAGGGCGAACGTCGCTCCGGGTCCGGCGCGGCGGGCACATTGACCAAACGCGAGCGCCAGGTCGCCGATCTGGTCGCCCAGGGGTTCAGTAACCGGCAGATCGCGGCGAAACTGGTGATCTCCCAGCGCACTGCCCAGAGCCATGTGGAACATATTCTGACCAAACTCGGTTTCACCTCGCGCGCCCAGATCGCCGCCTGGATCACCGAGAACGCCCAGGACTGAGCGGCGGCCGCGGAAATTCACGGGCGAAATCGCGGCGCGGCCGCCATCATTCACCGTATGACCGGCTACCCGCATCGATATCGAACGGACGGCACACCGACTCGGAGCGACGATGACCACCCCTGACAGAACCGAACGCCCGGACCTCACCGGCTGGCGCCGGCGGCAGCAATTGCGCCACTCCAGCGCCGCCCAGCCCATCCCGTCCGGTAAGAACTACCGGCGCAAACCCAAACACTCTCGGGCGCGCGAGATCCGCGACGCTGATCGCTGACCACCGGCCGCGTCCGGCCGGCTTTCCGGACCGGCCGGCACGAAACCGCCACGGTCGCCGAGGATTCGCCGGTTCGTCATCACCGGTTCACCCTGCCCCACCCACCTCGGCGACTACGATCTTCCCATCGAGGGGAAGGTGGCGAATTGACTTATCGCCGTGGGTCGTTGGCGGCCACCGTAATTCTGCTGGTGTGTGCGGTGCTGTCCGGTTGCGGGACCGATACCGACACCGAACCCGTCACCGCCTACGACCCGGACGCCGCGGTGCTGAACATCGTCGCCGGTTCGGAACACGAGGCGGTGTTCCAGCAGATCGTGCAGCCGTGGTGCGCGGACCAGGAGCTGACCTGCACCATGACGAAACTGGGGTCGGTGGATCAGGCGCGGCTGCTGGAAACCGGCGACGCGCCCTACGACGCGTTCTGGTTCGCCAGCAGCGTTTTCCAGCAGTTCGGTGATACCGCGCACCGGCTGCAGCAGGTGCAGCCGATGTTCAGCACGCCCGTCGTCTACGCCGGGCGGCGCAGCGAACTCGAGGCGCTCGGATTCCTCGGCCGGGAGGTCGGGATCGAGGAGATCCTGGTCGCGGCCGAAACGAAGAAGACGACGGTGTGGGCCACCAACCCCACCCAGTCCAACTCCGGTGCGACCGTATTGCTGGGCTTCCTGAACCATTTCGCCGGAAACGGGCCCGGCGTACCGTTGACCCAGGCGCAGCTGGATTCGGAGCCGGTCCGCACCGGCTTCACCCGGTTCGCCCGCGCCGTCACCCGGACACCGCCGTCCACCGGTCTGCTGATGGACGAATGCCTGGCCGTGCCGGAGCAGTGCAAGACGATGTTCACCTATGAGGATTTGGTGATCGAGCGGAACCAGCAACTGGTGGCGGCCGGACAGGAGCCGCTGCACGTGATCTATCCGAAGGGTGTGCTCGCGATCGCGGATGCGCCGCTGGGCTATCTGCCTCATGGCGACAACCCCGCGAAACTGGATAATTTCCGCAAGCTGCAGGATTTCCTGCTCTCGGCCGATACCCAGCGGCGGCTGGTGCAGCTCGGCCGGCGGCCGATCTCCAGTATCGGACTCTCCCTGCCCGACGCCCCACCCGCGGTATTCGATCCGGCGTGGGGTGTACAGCCGACCCTCGACGAGCAGCCGATCACCTATCCCGCCGCGCCGGTGATCGCCCGGGTATTGGAGGACTACCAGACGGTCTATCGCACCCCGACCGACCTGGTGTACTGCATCGACGCATCCGGAAGCATGGACACCAACGGTGGCTGGACGGGGGTACTACGCGCCGCGGACCTGCTCTTCGACCCCGGCCAGGCGAAGAAATACCTGCTGCAGACCGGGCCGAAGGACCGGACCGCGATCCTGCTGTTCAACCAGAACACCGCCTCCACGGAATGGGCCCGCGGTAACGCGGACGCCGTCCTGCGGTCGCTGCGCGATCAGGTGCACTCCCGACGGCCGGGCGGCGATACCGGTATCTACCGCTGCCTGAGCACGGCGGCCGACCGATTCGCCGGGACGGCCGAACCGGGACGTAAACGCATGATCGTGCTGATGACCGACGGCGCGGATACCGTGGGCGGCCCCGGCCTCGAGGTCATCGCCGCGACCGGGATCCCCGTGGTGGTGATCGGATTCGGATCCGATATCGAGCAGGACGCCTTGCGGGAGATCGCCGAGCGCACCGGCGGATCGTATTCGACCAGCGACGATATGGTCGCGGCCCTGCGCCAGGCCACCGGCTACCGGTAGGCCGGGCGTGCCGGACAATGCCGCGGTGATCGCGGCGCTGGTGGTATTCGTTCCCGCCTTTCTCGGTCTCTTCGCCGTACTCGGCACACCGGTGGGCGCGGCCCTGGTCGCCGTGGGTGCGGCCGTACTGGCGGGCCTGGCCGGGCAGGCGGTGTCGCAGCGGGCGCGGCGCGACCGCCTGGCCCGAGCGGTGGCCGAGGCGAACAGCCGGGTGGCGGCACTGGCGACGCAGGTATCGCATCCCGCCACCCGGGCCTCCCTGTTGCACGCCTGCGATACCGTGCCGCGGTTGCTGGCGCGGACCGCGGAAGCCGATCCCGCGGCGCTTCCCATGACCCTGCACAAACTGTCCGACTATCTCGGCAGTGTGGAATCGGTACTGCGCCGCTATCTCGAAATCCAGGAGTACCCGTCGTCCTACCGCGACGCCGACAGGCTGCTGGCGAACAGCCGCCGGACGCTCACCGGATTCGAATCCTTCGCGAACCACGCCGCCGAACAGATCGGCGAAGCGAATCTCGAATCCTTCTTCCGGGATCTCGCGCATCTGGAACTCATGAATCCGCCCCGGTTGCCCCCGAGCGAGGAACTATGAACCGATCCCGTCTCCCCGTCCTCATCGCGGTCCTGTTCGCCGTGGTCGTCCTCGTTGTCGGGGTCCTGGTGATCCTGCGGGAGAACCGGGCGCCCGCCGCGCTGCAGCAACTCGTCTGCCTGGGCGGATCCGAGAAGTCGGCGCTGATGGACGATCCCGAGGTCCGTGCCGTCCTGCGCGACGAGTACGGGCTGGAGGTGCGCTTCGACAAACGGGGCTCCTACGACCTGGTCCAGCTACCCACCGACCAGCTGCGCGCGCAGCGGATCGACTGCCTGTGGCCGTCCTCGGCGAGTGCCCGCAGCATATTCGAGGAGGAACACGACCTCACCGATTTCCCGGACTACCGCGCCGAAGCCGTGCTGGAGACCCCGGAGGTGATCTACGCGGGTGCCGCCGCCACCGATGCCCTGGTCCGGGCCGGGATCGTCGCCTTGCGCGACAACGCCTACTACGTGGTCGATTTCAAACGGCTGCTGCTGGAGTACGTGCTGCCCGAACGGCGGTGGGAAGATCTGGGCACCACCAACCCGGCGGGTCCGGTCCGGATCACCAGCACCGACCCGCAATCCTCGAATTCTGGCTTCACCCTGCTGCAACTCGAGTTGACGGTGGTCGCCTCCGGCGATGTTTTCCAGCCGCCGACGGTCGCCGAGGCCCGGGCCGGGCTGCCCACGGTGCGCGGGCTCTACGACGCGCAGGGGCTGCAGTCCGACAGTTCCGACGGTGGGTTCCGCGAATGGCTGGTACAGGGTGCCACCTCGCTGTACGCGGGCTATGAGAACCAGGTGCTCCAGCAACTGGTCGCCTACCGCGACGACGCCGCCTCCACCGGGGAGCTCCTGGCGAAAACCCGCCTGCTGTACCCGGACCCCACCATCTTCAACAGCAACCCGCTGCTCACGCTCACCGCGTCCGCGCATCCGCTGATCACGGCGCTCCGGGATCCGGCAATCCAGGACATCGCCTGGAAACGCTACGGTTTCCGCTCCGCCACCCAGCTCGGTGCCGCCGATACCGCGGATTTCGCGCAGATCCCGCTGGCCGCCCACCCGCGCGCCATCGCACCACCCCGGGCCGATGTCACCCGCCTGCTGCTGGCCTGTGTCCGCGACGGCCAGTGCTCGTGACGACGGCTACAGGGCCCATCGGAAACGAGTCAACCGGCCCGACCGGCATCCGGCCCGGCAGGCGAAACCCTGGCGACCGGTTACCGCGATTCGATTTGCCGATTCGCCCGCCGTCGGCTGGGATCGGTGCATGTGAGCGGAAACAGGATCGTTTCGACCGGCGGGCCCGCCGGGCTGGGCCGGCGCGCAGTACTGCAGGCGGGTGCGGTCGCCGCGGCGGGGGTACTCACCGCGCCCGCCGCCCGCGCCGCGACGCCGGTGTTCGGCCACGGGGTCGCGTCGGGTGATCCGCTACCCGACGGGGTGATCCTGTGGACCCGGGTGACGGTGGGCCCGGACGCGGTGCCGGGATCCGGGGCCGGCGGTCCGGTCGCCGTGCGCTGGGAGGTGTCCGCGGACGCGGACTTCCGCGCGATCGTGGCGTCCGGAACGGTCACCACCAGCGCGGCGGACGACCATACGGTGAAGGTCGATGTGCGCACTCTCGCTCCCGCGCAGGACTACTGGTACCGGTTCACCGCCCTCGGCGCACTGTCCATGGTGGGCCGTACCCGCACCGCACCGGCGGCCACGGCGATCCCCGAGGGACTTCGTTTCGGGGTGGTCTCGTGTTCGAACTGGGAGGCCGGCTATTTCGCCGCGTACCGGCACCTGGCCGGGCGCGACGATCTCGATGCCGTAGTCCATCTGGGCGATTACCTCTACGAGTACGCGACCGGCTCGTTCGGCGGCCGCGCCGGATCGGTCCGGCGGCACGAACCGGCGCACGAGATCGTCACGCTCACCGACTACCGGATCCGGCACGGACAGTACAAAACCGATCCCGATCTGATGGCCCTGCATGCCCGGGTGCCGTTCATCTGCACCTGGGACGACCACGAATCGGCCAACAACGCGTGGTCCGGCGGTGCCGAGAACCACGATCCGGCTGTCGAGGGCGAGTGGCCGGCGCGGCGCGCCGCCTCGGTGCGCGCCTACCTCGAGTGGATGCCGGTGCGCGCGCAGGGCTCGGCGGCGGCACCGCGGATCTATCGGCGGCTGCGATTCGGCGGTCTCGCCGAACTGTCGATGCTCGATCTGCGCAGCTATCGCGATGCCGAACCGCGCCTCGGTTCCCGCGACGGGGACGACCCGGCCCGCACGATCACCGGCGCGGCGCAGATGGAGTGGCTCACCGCCGGACTGCTGTCGGGCTCGGCACGCTGGCAGCTGGTGGGCAATTCGGTGATGCTCTCGCCCTTGGCTTTTCCACCGCTGGACCCGGACACAACGGCCGCCGTCACCCGGGTCCTCGGAATTCCGCGCGAGGGCCTGGCGCCCAACACCGATCAATGGGACGGCTACACCGCCGACCGGCGGCGCCTGCTCGCAGCCCTCACCGAGCGGAACGCGACGAATATCGTCTACCTCACCGGCGATATCCACAGTTCATGGGCCGGGGATGTACCGCTCCACGCCGCGGCCTACCCCGGCGGCCCCACCGCGGGGGCGGAGTTCGTGGTGCCGTCGGTGACCTCCACGGGTATCGGCGATCTCCTGCCCGGCCCGCCCCGTACCTCCTCGATCGCGCTGGAGAACGCGATCCGGGCGCTGAATCCACATATTCGTTACGCCGAACTCGATTCGCACGGTTACGGCGTCGTCGATATCGCCACCGACCAGGTGCGCATGGAGTGGTTCTACGCGGTGGACGTCACCGACCCGCGTACCGGGGTCGCGCTCGGAGCATCGTGGGTATTACCGCACGGCGGCCGCCTCCGCCCGGGTCCATGACACGAGCGGCCCGCCCGGCCCGCACCGACGAGGACGGCACCACCACACGGTGTCGGCACCCGCACGCGCGGATCCGAGCCGCTGCGCGCGGGTGGCCGGGCCGCCTCGGCCGGTCTTCGACGCCGCCCTGCCCCACCCGGACATGGCGCACCCGCGGGGCGGCTCGGTAGTGGAAGCCGGGGCGCTGCTCCACCACTTGATAGGCAAGCATCTACTTGCCTATAGTCGGGGGTGTGCACACCGACCAGGGACTCGTCTTCAAAGCGCTCGCCGATCCGACCCGGCGGGCAATACTGGACGAACTGGCCGACCGCGACGGACAGACCCTGTTCGAACTGTGCGGGCGGATCACCATGAAGCATGGTCTCTCGTCCACCCGGCAGGCGATCTCCCAGCATCTCGATCACCTGGCCGCCGCGGGCCTGGTTCGTACCCGTCGCGACGGGCGGCACAAATTCCATTACCTCGACCGCGCTCCCCTGCGCGGTCTCACCGACCGCTGGCTGGAGGAATAATGTTGCGGATCAATGTCACGAGCGTCTACGTCGACGACCAGGCCAAGGCCCTGCGTTTCTATACCGAGATCCTCGGCTTCCAGAAGAAGACCGATGTCCCGGTCGGTGACGCTTCCTGGCTGACCGTGGTCTCACCGCTGGATCCCGACGGCGTCGAACTGCTGCTCGAACCGACCGGCCATCCCGCGGCGAAGGTCTACAAACAGGCGCTGGTCGAGGACGGGATTCCGTTCACCTCCTTCGCGGTGGCGGACCTGGACGCCGAATGCGAGCGGCTGCGCGGGCTCGGCGTGCGGTTCACCCAGGACCCGGTGGATTACGGCACGGTGAAAACCGCCGTTTTCGACGACACCTGCGGCAACCTCATCCAGATCGCCCAGGAAACCCCGGCATAGGCGCAACCTCGCCGCGGCACACCCGCGCACGGGCCCGGTGAGAACCGGTGCGGCCGTTCGAGACCGGCGGCGTCACGCGGCACGGACCCGAGTGAGTCCCCATTCCCGGGCGAGCAGGCGATGCGAGGTCAACCGGTCCTCGTGCCGGTGGGTCACACTCGTGACCACCAGTTCGTCGGCGCCGGTCAGCCGCTGCAGCGCCGACAGCCGGGCGGCGACGTCCGCCGGTGTCCCCACGAACTGGGTGCTCACCCGATCGTCGACCAGCTTCCGCTGCTGAGCTGTCAGCGGGGGCGCGGTGTCGGGGTCCAGGTATTCAGCCGCTCCGGCACCGCTGCGGATACCGGCCACCCAGTGCCCGTAGGTGGACGCGAGGTGCCGGGCCCGGGTGTCGTCCTCGGCGACCACCACATCGGCCGAAACCACCAGATACGGCTCCGGGAACTGCTCCGACGGCCGGAACGCGGCGCGGTAGCCCGCCACGGTTTCCAGAATCGTCCCCGGCGATACGTGATAGTTGGCGACGAACGGCAGGCCGAGGCGGCCCGCGAGTTGCGCGCTCTCCCCACCGCTGCTGCCGAACAGCCACAGCTGCACATCGGCGCCCTCCCCCGGTACGGCACGCAGGTGGGTCCCGTCGGAGGTCGTGTACGTGCCGGCGAGCAGTGCGCGGATCTCGGCGACCTGCTCGGCGTAGTCCAGCGGTTCGGCCCCGGGCAGCCGGAGCGCTTCGAGCGAGGCCGCCAACCGGCTCGTATCGCGGATCTGCGCGGGAGTGAACGGTGCCGGGACGACCACCCCGTCGCGGACCACGGCCGGCCGGGACGCCGGCGGAGGCGGCGGGGTCCCGGGGGCACGCAGGGGCGGGAGGCGATGCGCCGAACGCCCCAGTCCGAGATCCAATCGGCCCGGGTACAGCGCGTCGACGGTGCCGAAGGCCTCCACCACCGACGCCGAGGTCCGGTAGCCCGCCTGCACGGCGGCGGAGCCGACGCGGATCGTTTCGGTGGCGGCCGCGATGAGCGCGATCAGTTCGGTGGGCGCCGAGGAGGCCACCGCCACGAAATGGTGTTCGGCGACCCAGTACCGCCGGTACCCCCAGGTTTCGGCGTGGCGGGCGAGGTCGATGGTGTTGCGGATCGCCTGCCGGGCATCCGATCCCGTGCTGATGGGCGAAAGGTCCAGAACCGATAACGGTGTGGTCATGATGCCCGTACCTGCTTTCCGGCGCGGTGCGGGTGGCGCAGGCCCAGATGGTCGCGCAACGTGGTCCCGCGGTATTCGGTGCGGAAATTTCCGCGATCCTGGAGTTCTGGCACGACCTTGTCGACGAATTCGTCCAGCCCGCCGGGAGTGAGATGGGGTACGAGGATGAATCCGTCGGCCGCGTCCGCTTGGACGTAGCGGTCGATCTCCGCCGCGACAGCAGCCGGTGTACCCACGAACTGCTGCCGGGCGGTGACCTCGATGACGAGTTCCCGGATGCTCAGCTTCTCCGCCTCGGCCCGGGCCCGCCATCGACGCACCAGGCCTCGCGGATCACTGGTGTGCCGGACCCGGCCGCGGGTGATCGTCACATCGTCGAGCGGTTCGACGTCCGGTAGCGGGCCGTCGGGGTCGTAGGCGGACAGGTCACGGCCCCAGACCTGTTCGAGGAAGGAGATCGCGGTCTGCGGGCTCACCTGTTTCAGCCGGATCTCCCGGGCCCGTTCCTCGGCGTCGGCGGCACTGTCGCCGAGCACGAAGGTGGCCGCGGGCAGGATCAGCAGATCATCACGGTCGCGCCCGTACTTGGCGAGCCGGTTCTTCATATCGGTGTAGAACCGCTGCCCCGCTTCGAGTTCGCCGTGCCGGCTGAAGATCGCGTCGGCGGTGGCGGCGCCGAACTCCCGGCCCTCGTCGGAGTCACCGGCCTGGAGTTGGACCGGATACCCCTGCGGGCTGCGCGGCAGTACGAATGTGCCGGTGATATCGAATTGTTCACCGGTGTAGCGGAATTCGGGTACCGGCCGCGCGAAGACGCCGCGTTCGCGGTCGACGACCAGCGCATCGGCGGGCCAGCTGTCCCACAGTGCGCGGGTGGCGGCCACGACCTCGGCCGCCCGCGTATACCGGCGGGAATGGTCGAGGTAGCCGCCGCGGCGGAAGTTCTCCCCGGTGAACGCGTCGGAAGAGGTCACCGCGTTCCAGGCGGCGCGGCCGGCCGACAGATGATCCAGGGTGGCGAACTGTTTCGCGAGTTCGAACGGTTCGTTGAACGTGGTGTTGATGGTCCCGGCGAGACCCAGCCGCGTGGTGACCGCGGCGAGCGCGTTGAGCACCGTGAAGGTATCGGGCCGCCCCACCACGTCCAGGTCGTGGATCCGGCCCCGGTGTTCGCGCAGCCGCAGACCCTCGGCGAGGAAGAAGAAATCGAACAGCCCGCGTTCGGCCGTCCGGGCCAGGTGGACGAACGAGTCGAAGGCGATCTGGCTGCCCGACTCCGGATCGTTCCAGACCGTGGTGTTGTTGACGCCGGGGAAATGTGCGGCGAGATGAATTCGCTTGCCGGACGTACTTTTCGACACAGGTCACGCCCCTTCGGTCGCATAACGGTTCAGTGGCCGCGGCAATCCCAGGCGGCCGCGCAGGGACAGCAACGGCGCGGGTATCCGGTCCAGAAACGCCGCCTGCGCCAGGGGCCGCAGGACCAGGCCGTCGGCGGCGCGTTCCCGCTGAGCCCGCGCGATGAGTGCGCGCAGGGAGTCTCCGGTGCCGAGATGGCGCAGGGTGGCCGGCGCCGGCCCGGTGGCCCAGGTGTCCAGTTCCGCCACCTCCGCTTCCGCGACCGCCGCCGACGCCGCGAGATGGACCTCGATATCGAGCAGGACGCTGATCAGGTCCGGATCGCGGCCCGCGGCGGCGGTGGCCGCCCGCAACACCGACCGGGTCTCGGCGGCCGTCGCCAGCTCGGGTGCGGTGATCCGGAGCAGGTCGCCGCGCTGGACGGCGACGCGGGTCGCGTGCGGGCCGTCCGCCCGGATCGCGATCACGGGCTGCCCCTGCGGCGGCCGCGGGGTGATCGAGGGGCCTTTCACCGAGAAGTTGTCACCGGTGAAATCGATGTAGTGCAGTTTGCCGCGGTCGATGAACCGCCCGGTCGGCGTATCGCGGATCTCCGCGTCGTCCTCCCAGCTGTCCCACAGCCGGGTGACCACGTCGATCGCCTCGTCCGCCTCGTGCCACAGCGCACTGTCCGGCTGTTCCGGTTTCCGCCCGAACAACCGGGCCTGCGGCGCCCCGGGCGAGACCGTCACCTCCCAGCCCGCCCGGCCGGACGAGGCGTAGTCGAGACTGGCGACGGCCTTGGACAGGTGGAAGGGCTCGGTATGGGTGACCGGGCCCTGCGGGATCAGCCCGATGCGGGTGGTCACCGGCGCGAGCCGCGCGGCGATCCCGATCGCGTCGAGCCGGCCGCGCGCGCCACCGGATTGCAGGGCGAAGGAATCCGGCAGGAACACCAGATCGAGCCCGGCCCGCTCGGCCGCGGTGACCGCGTCCACCCAGAAACCGGCGGTGAACAGGTCCTCGGCGCGCGAATCCGGGCGCCGCCAGGAGCCGGGATGGGCGCCGGTGCCGTCCAGTTCGACGGCGATCAGCAGCGGTGCGGCATGCGGCATCACGCGGTCCTTTCCTGCTGCCGGCGCCGCGCGGCGCCGGGAATCGCGAGCAGCAGCTCGCGGGTGTAGTCGTGTCGCGGCGCCTCGAAAACCTCGGCGGTACGGCCGGTTTCGACGACCCGGCCGGACCGCATGACGGCGACTCGATCACTGACGTCGCGGACGACGGCCAGATCGTGCGAGATGAACAGATAGCTCAACGCGAGATCGGACTGGAGCTCTCCGAGCAGGTCCAGGATCTGCTCCTGCACCGAGACGTCGAGGGCGGAGACGGGTTCGTCGAGCACCACCAGCTCCGGGCGCAGGGCCAGCGCCCGGGCGATGGCCACCCGCTGCCGCTGTCCACCCGACAACTCCGCCGGACGCCGCCGCGCACAGGCTTCCGGGAGCGCGACCCGGTCCAGCAGTTCGGCCACCCGGTTCCGGCGGGTGCTCCGGGACCCGACACCGAATGCCTGCAGCGGCTCGGCCACGATCCGCGCCACGGTGAGTTTCGGATTCAGTGACGCATACGGGTTCTGATACACGATCTGGACGCGCCGGCGCCATTCCCGCAACCGCGCGCCGCGCAGGGCGGCGATATCGACGCCGTCGAATTCGACCACGCCGCGGTCGGGCGCCTCGAGCCGCGCGACGATCCGGGCGGTGGTGGATTTGCCGGAACCGGATTCCCCCACGATCGCCAGTGTTTCCCCGCGGTCGACGGTCAGCGAGACCTCGTCGACCGCGGTGAGCGTGGCGCCGCGGCCGGCGCGGAAGGTTTTGTGCAGACCGCGAGCCGACAGCAGCGGGGTGGCCGCCCGCGGACGGAGCGCCCGCACGGGCCGGTGCGCGCCCGAGGCGGCGGCCAGCAGGCGGCGCGTGTAGTCGTGGCGGGGTGCGGTGAGTACCTCCGCGGCCGCACCGGTCTCCACGATCCGGCCCTGCCGGAGCACCACGATCCGGTCGGCGCGGTCGGCGGCCACGCCGAGGTCATGGGTGATCAGCAGAACCGCCGTCCCGGATTCGGCCGTGCGTCCCGCCAGATGGTCCAGGATCCGCCGCTGCACCGTCACGTCGAGCGCGCTGGTCGGCTCGTCCGCGATCACCAGGCGCGGCCGGCAGGCCAGCGCGATCCCGATCAGCACTCGCTGACGCTGACCACCCGAGAGATCCTGCGGGAACTGCCGGGCACGTAGTCCGGGCCGGTCGATCCCGGCCTCGGTCAGGATCCGCACGGCCTCGGCCCACGCCGTGCGCCGATCGGCCCGCCCGTGGATCCGCAGTGTTTCGGCGACCTGGTCACCGATCCGCAGTACCGGGTTCAGCGATACCGCCGGGTCCTGCGGGACCAGCCCGATCTCGGCGCCGCGCAGCCGCCGCCACGCGCGCGGCGGCAACCGGTCGATCCGCTCGCCGCAGAAGGTGACGGTGCCGGCGGTGATCACGGCACCACCGCTCGGCAGGCCGATCACCGCGTGGGCCAGACTGGATTTCCCGGACCCGGACTCGCCGACGAGCGCCACCGTTTCTCCGGCGTGCATCGTGAGCGATACCTCGTCGACTGCCGTGGTGACGCTATCGCCGGAGCGATACTCGACGCGCAAGCCGTCGACCCGCAACACCTCGTCCGCCGCCGCGACCGCGGTCCCCGCCCGGGCGAGCGCCGCCGGCCCCGTCACAGCGACCACCCGGCGAAGTACACCCGCGGCATCCGTTCGGCGAGCCCGGTATTGAACGACCAGCCCCGGCGGAAGAATTCTCGACCGCGGCGCAGCGCCGCCACCAGCGGATCCCCGGCCGGATCGGCGGCCGCACGGGGTCTGTTCGCCACGCCTGCTCGGTGGTCGGCCGCCGCTGCCCGGCCGCGCGGCCGGCCCGGGTCGGGGGAATTCATCGCAAACCCTCCTGAGCGAGTGCCCGGCCCAGGCGCTGGGTCGCGAGCACCAGCGCGATGATCACGAGACCGGGCAGGGTGGTGAGCCACCACGCGGTGGCCAGATAGTTACGTCCCTCCGAGATCAGCGAACCCCATTCCGGGGCCGGTGGCGCGGCACCGTAGCCGAGGAAACTCAGCGCGGAGACAGCGAGCACCGCGAGCCCGAACTCCACCGCGGCCAGCGCCGCCACCGGTGCGTAGGCGTTACGCAGGACGTGCCGGACCAGCACGATGTACCAGCGCACCCCCGACGCGTACGCGGCCTCCACGTACGGCGCCCGGCGTACGCGCAGTACCTCCGCGCGCATCACCCGGGCGAATCTCGCGATGAGGGCCACGCCCACCGCGAGCGCCACATTGCCGGTACCGAAGCCGAGCACCGTGACGAGCGCCAGCGACAGCAGGAGTTCCGGAATGGACAGCAGCACATCCACGCCGCGCATCACCGCACTGTCGACGGCTCCGCCCACCGCGCCCGCGAGCAGACCGATCAGCGATCCGGCCACCAGCCCGAGCACGACGGCGAGCACCGTCGCGGTGAGGGACAGGCTCGCCCCGTGCACGACCCGCGTGTACAGATCGCGACCGAGGTTATCGGTGCCGAACCAGTGCTCGGGGCCGGGACCCCGGAACTTCTCGCTCGGCACGCCACTGCGCGGATCTCCGTCGCTGAACAGCCCGGGAGCCAGCGCCCAGCCGAGGACGAGCAGGAGAACGCCCACGGACACCACCAGTCCCACCGCGGGCCGGCGGCGCGGCATCCACGGCCGACCGCCGTGCGGCGCCGTACCCGGACGTTCCGCCGTCACGGCGCTCCTGCCCGGATCACGCATGGACCGGCACCTTTCTGCGAGGGCGGTCCACTACGCGCGGGTCCACCAGCGGATACACCAGATCCACCAGCAGATTGACCACAACGTAGGCCGCCGCGCCGAACAGGACGATGCCCTGCACCACCGGGATGTCCTGGTTGAGCACCGAGGTCTGGGTGAGGCGGCCGATACCGGCACGCGCGAACACTGTTTCGACGACCACGGATCCGGCGAGCACCGTGCCCACCCAGATACCCGCGACGGCGAGCGCCGGTCCGAGCGCCGCGCGCAGCACATGCCGCCGCTGGACCCGGGCCCGGGACGCGCCCTTGGCGAGGGCGACGGCCACGAACGGCTGCTGCCAGGTGGTGACGAGGCCGCTGTAGAGCACCTGCGCGACCACCGCACCCACCGGAACGGCCAGGGTGACCGCGGGCAGGACGGTGCCCGCGAACCCTGTCCCGCCGAAGGCCGGGACGAGCCGCAGCTGGAACGAGAAGACCTGCAGCAGCAGCAGTCCCACCCAGAAGGTCGGCATCGCGGCGCCCACCGGCGGCAGTGCGGTCAGCACGGCCCGCAACCAGCGGCGTTCGGTGTAGGCGGCCGCCAGCGCCAGCGCGGCACCGAATACCACGGCCGCCGCCAGCGCCGATCCGGCGAGCGCCAGGGTCGAGGGCAACGCCTCGGTGATGGCGGCCGAAACGGTCTGGCCCGTGGTCAGCGAATACCCCAGATCGCCGCGGAGAGCGTGGGTCAGGGCGGTCCAATACTGTTCCCACACGGGCTTGTCCAGGCCGTACCGCGCCTGCAGTTCGGCGACGGCCACGGCGTCGACCGGTGTGCCCGGGCTCGCGTCCACCGCCAGCTGCACCGGATCCGCCGGTAACAGGTACAACACCGCGAACGTCGCCGTGAACGCCGCCCACAGCACCCCCGCCGCTTGCAGCACCCGGAACGTCATATAACGGGCCATCACCTCACCGGCCGCTCAGCCAGGTGTCGAAGAACTGCAACCGCGCGGAGGCCTCGAACTTCAGGTCCCGCACCGTCCCCGAGACGCCGATCGCCTGGGAGAGCTCGACGGTCGGGATCCACAGTCCCTCCGCGAGCAGGAGTCGCTGTGCCGTACCGATCAGCCGGGCACGTTCGGCGGTGCCGACCGTGCGCAGCTGTCCCGACAGCGCGGCGTCCAGCGCCGGAATCGCACCGCGGGCATTCAGGTTCCGCCCGTCCAGCCCGAAGTTGGCGCGCAGGATATCGCCGTCGGCCCGGGTGGTGTTGTAGTAGATCGTGTCGAAATCCTTGGCGTTCTGCCGGACCGTGTAGTCGGCGTTGGACGCGAGTTCGAGCCGCAGATCGACCCCCGCCGCCCGCAACTGCTGCTGGAGCAGCTCCAGGATCGCCTGGTTGCCGGCGAATACCTGGCTGAAGAGCACGCCGAAGGACAACCGCTGCCCGTCCTTCACCCGGATACCGTCCGCGCCGGGGATCCAGCCCGCCGCGTCGAGGATGCGTCGCGCGGCAGGCAGATCGAACCTGGTGTCCGCGGAGAGGTCGACATAACCGGGTGTGGTGTGGGCGAGTGGGCTGGTGGCCGCCCGGAACTGCGGGCCCAGCACGGTGTCGACGAGTTCGCGGCGGTCGATCGCGGACACCAGCGCGGTCCGGACCGCCTGGTCGCGCAACGGGCCTCGCGTCACGTTCGGTTGCAGGCCGAAAGTGAGCCCGGGGTTCGAGGCGGTGGCCACCTGCCCGCCGGCCGCCTCGATCTGTGGCGCGTCCTGGGGCAGGGCATCGCTGATCGCGTCGAGCTGGCCGGAGGCGAGGCTACCGGTCCGCACCCCCGACTCCGGGACGACGGTGAATTCGATCCCGTCCAGATACGCTTCCCCGCGATGGGCGAAGACCGCCGAACCCCAGTCGTATCCGGGTCGCTTCGCCAGCGTGACCTTATCGCCTTGGCGGTATTCGGCATACGTGAACGGGCCGCTGCCGACGACCTCGCCGAGGCAGCGCTGCTCGGCCGGCTTCGCTGTCGTCGCGGCGGCCAGGATCGCGAGCTGCGGAGTGGAGGTGGCCTGCAGGAACTGGGCGTTGGGCGCACCGAACCGCACCCGGGCGGTGAGCGGGTCCACCACCTCGGTGCCGCCGTAGTTCGCGAGATAGACCGCCCCCAGCGGGGCCTTGACGCCACCGAGGGTGTGCACGATCGAATCGAAGGTGGCGCGAACCGATTCCGCGGTCAGCGGGGTTCCGTCGCTGAAGGTCACGCCCTCACGCAGATGGAAGGTGAAGGTGGTGGCGTCCGGGCTCACCTCCCAGCGTTGCGCCAGCCACGGCCGCAGTTCGCCGGTCGCCGGATCCTGATCGGTCAGCGAATCGGCGATCTGCCGGGTGACGTAGAGAGTCTGGTTCGTCCCGCTCTGCGCCGGATCGGAACAGGTCGGCGCCTGGGACAGGCCGTACCGCAACGTTCCTCCCGGCCGCGGCGGGCCGTCGGGCCCCGCCTGCGGGCCGCCACCCGCGCAGGCACCCGAGGCCAGCACCGCGGCCAGCACGCCCACCAGGGCCACGATTCGTCTCATCCAGCTCTCCGCATCGCGCCGCACCGGACACTCGGTGCCGGTATCACCGGACCGGGATCGGCTCCACGGCAGATCCCCGGCATACGGAAACGGTAGGGAGGCAGCGGCCGCCCGTCGCCGGTCTCGCTCAGCCTGAACACAACTCACGGTGACGGGGCCGCGCACTGAGCCCGCGGATCACGGGGCATGCGCGGCGCCCGCCGCCGCGGGATGATATGTGCGGTCCCGCGGCGCCGGAATCGGACACCCACTGCGCTCAGGAGAGCTTCCCGGCTCTCCGGCAGGCCCCGGGCGGCAGGCCGCCCCAGTGAACAAAGGATCCTGCGCATGCTGAAACCGCTCCTCGTCCTCGCCGCGCTCTACCTCGCCGTGATCGGCCTGGCACTCCTGCTGGTCCCGGCGCAGTTCGGTGTCGGTGCGGTGCCCGACGACGCTCCGCCCGAGTTGATCGCCCTGCTCCGACTGCTGGGCGGGCCGTTCCTCGGGATCGCCGTCCTGAACTGGATGTCGCGCGGCGCCGACCCGTACTCCCTCCGGAACACGGTGGTGGCAGCGAACCTGGTGGGGTTCGGCGTCGTGGCACTCAACGATGTGTGGGGCGTGCTCAGCGGCTCCGCCCGCGACCTGGCCGCACTGTTCCTCGTCGTCCACCTGGCCTTCGCCGCGGCATTCGCGCTGGCCTGGTGGCGTGCCCGGCCCGCCGCGGCCGGATCGGATTCCTGACTGTCGGCGTTTCACCACGGCGCACGGGACGGGCCGTGCCATGGTCGGTTCTGCTGGATGAACCGACCACCCGCCCTGTCGAAAGGTGAGCTCATGTCCGGTTCCGCGTCGGCGGACAGTTCGTCTCCACGGCCGTCGAGGTCGGTCCGGGAGACGGGTTCCCCAAGGGCCGGCGCCTGACCCGATGACGGCCGCCCGCGGAAAACAACGGTGGCGGAGCTTTCGGGAGTCGCGGTTCCTCCCCGCCACGGTGATCGCCGGAATCATCGCCTGCGCCGCCGCCTTGTTCGTCGGTTCCTACACCTACGCGACCGCCAACCCGAAACCACGCCACATACCCGTCGCCGTGGTCGGTGACGTACCTGCCGCACAGGCCCAGCGGCTGGAATCCGAATTGAACGCGGCGATGGACAGTTCCCTGGAGGTACGGCACACCGGCGACCGGGCGCGCGCCCTCGACCTGCTCGCGGAACAGACCGTTTTCGCCGTTATCGAGACGGCACCGGACCAGACGATGACGCTCGGCCTGTCCAGCGCTTCGGGCCAGACGGTGGCAACGGTCCTGCAGAACGCGGTACCACCGGTCGCCCAGCGCGCCGGGTACACCGTGACGACGACCGACCTCCATCCGTTACAGCCCGGTGATCCGCACGGGCTGACCCTCTTCTACATGACCATCGCCTCAGTGGTGGTGGGCTTCGTCGGCGCGATTCAGCTCGGGGTCCACGCCCGCGGCCTGCGTCCCGGCGAACGTATCGCGTTCATCGCCGCGTACGCCGTGCTCGGCGGCTTCGCCATCCTCGTCACCGTCGACCGGCTCCTGGGCGCCCTCGACCTGCCCCTCCTGTCGTGGCCGGTTCTGACGCTGACCATGTTCACCTCCGGCATGGTGTTCACCATGTTCAGCGCCCTGTTCGGCCGCTGGGCGATGCTGCCGACCTGGGGAATCATGATTCTGCTCGGCAACCCGACCTCCGGCGGCTCGGTGTCGTGGCCGCTGCTGCCCGGTCTGCTCGCGGCCGTCGGCCGCTGGCTGCCGCCGGCCGCCTCGGTCGATGCACAGCACACCGCCGTCTACTTCCCGGACCATCAGCACCTCGGGCCGTGGCTGGTCCTGTCCGGATGGTCGGCGGCCGGTATCGCGGTGTTTCTCATAGCCCAGCGCCGAGCGGACAGCTGAGCGGTGATCCGGGCCGTTACCGCGACGCGCGTGTGGGTGCTGTTTCGGAGGCCGCCGGGGGGATATTCTCGCCCGCATGGCCACCTGCGCAATAGTGCCGGCGGCTGTTTCTCCGATGCCACCGCACGTGCCGACCCGGTTCGGTCGATTCGCCGCCGCTTCGCTGCGCGCGCCGTCGAGGAGGTGTGATGCACGATCTGGATCCACCGTTTCGGCCGATACGCCGGGTCGATGGCTACCTGCCGCTCGAGGATTACGGGCTGATCGGTGACGGCGCGACCGCGGCCCTGGTCGGTGTCGACGGCTCGATTCCCTGGCTGTGCATTCCACGGTTCGACGCCGAACCGCTGTTCTGCGGACTTCTCGATCATGCTCGAGGTGGGTCGTTCACCCTCGCACCGGAGGAACTGCGCGAGGGCCGCCAGCGCTATCGTCCGGACACCGGGGTGTTGGAAACCGAGCTGCGCTGCGCCACCGGAATCGTCCGGGTCACCGACGCGCTGGTCCTGCGTTCGGGTGCCGACCTCGGTGAGGACGCCGCGGCCGACCGGGCGGAACTCGTGCGCAGCGCCCGGGTCTTCGAAGGCCGGGTCCGGCTGGCCGTCGAGGTATCGCCGCGCGGCGGGGCCGAGGTGCGACCACTGCTGAGCGGGATGGAGATCCGCCCGGCGTCGCAGCCCCGGGTGCGGGTGCATCTGCGCAGCACCCGTCCGGTGACGGGTCTGCGCAGCACGTACGACCTGACGCAGGGCGAGCAGGTGGATTTCGCGTTGTCGTGGGGACGTTTTCACCGGCACCATCGGTTCGACGCCGAGACGATGCTGCGGGACACCGCGTATGCCTGGCGGTCGTGGCTGGACGGCTGCGACTATGCCGGCCCGCAGCAGCGCCTCGTCCGGCGGGCCGCGATCACGCTCAAGATGTGTGATCACTGGGCGAGCGGATCGGTGATCGCGGCCCCGACCTCCTCGTTGCCGGCGCCGATGGGCGGTGTCCGCAACTGGGATTACCGGTATGTCTGGATCCGCGACGCCGCCTATGCCGTCTTCGCCTTGCGCCGTATCGGCTTTCACATCGAGGCCGATGCGTTTCTCGGCTGGGTGCTCGATGCCGTCGAACGTGGCGACCGGCCGCGGATCATGTACGACCTGGACGGGGATCCGGTACCGGACGAGATATCGGATGCCGGTCTCGAAGGCTATCGGCGTTCGGCGCCGGTGCGGTGGGGCAACGGCGCCGCCGACCAGCGCCAGCACGACCTCTACGGTGAGATCCTCGATTGCGCCGACCAATGGCTGCATGCCGGCGGCGAGTTGCAGCCGGTCCTGTGGGCCGGTCTGGCCGGCCTGGCGGATATGGCCGCCCGCACATGGGAGCAGCCGGATCAAGGGATCTGGGAGGTTCGCAGCGAGGGCCGCGCGTTCACCTACAGCGCGGGACTGTGCCAGGTCGCGCTGGACCGGGCCGCGTCGATCGGTGAGCGTTTCCGGCTATCCGGGCCTGTCGGCACGTGGCGCGCCACCGCCACACATATCCGCGAGTCCATTCTGGAACGCGCCTGGAACGAGCGGGCCCGGACATTGAGCGCCCATCTCGACGGCGGCTCCGCACTGGATGCCAGTCTGCTCGCGCTACCGCTACGTCATGTTCTCCCCGCCGACCATCCGCGCATGGTGGCGACGACCGCGGCGATCGCCGAACGCCTGGACGCCGGGGGTGGGCTGCTCTACCGGTACCTGCACGACGAATCACCCGACGGCCTGCCCGGCGACGAGGGCGCGTTCGTCCTGTGCAGCTTCTGGCTGATCGACAATCTGACCTTGCAGGGCCGTATCGAGGAGGCCGAGCAACTCTACGAGTCGCTCTGTGACCGCGCCAGCCCGCTGGGCCTGTTCTCCGAACAGATCGACCCCTCCACCGGCGCGTTCATGGGTAACTTCCCGCAGGCGTTCAGCCATATCGGCGTCATCGCCAGTGGCGTGAACCTCGCACGAGCAAAGGCGGCCACCCGATGATGCCTACGGCGAGTGATGCCCCGCGCGAGACGTCGTCAGACGTGAGATCGTCTGCGAAACCGACCCCCCAGGGGCTGCGCAGCCAGGCATGGTGGGACAACGCGGGAAACCGCGAGATGACGGCGCTGTATCTCGAGCGGTTCCTGAACTACGGCCTCACCCGGGCCGAACTCCAGGCGGGCCGGCCGATCATCGGCATCGCGCAGACCGGTAACGATCTGGTTCCCTGTAACCGGCATCATCTCGCGCTCGCCGACCGGATCAGGGACGGGATCCGGGATGGGGGTGGTATTCCGTTCGAGTTCCCCGTCCATCCGTTGCAGGAGACCGGCAAGCGCCCCACCGCGGCATTGGACCGCAACCTCGCCTATCTCGGGCTGGTCGAGGTGCTCTACGGATATCCCCTCGACGGAGTGGTGCTGACGACGGGCTGCGACAAGACCACGCCGGCCTGTCTGACCGCGGCGGCGACGGTGAACATCCCCGCGATCGTCCTGTCCGGTGGACCTATGCTCAACGGCTATCATAACGGCATGCGGACCGGCTCAGGGCTGGTGATCTGGCAGTCGAAGCGGCTCCTGGCGGCCGGGGAGATCGACTACGAGGAGTACATGGCGCGGGTGAGCGCCTCCGCACCCAGCATCGGGCACTGCAACACCATGGGCACCGCGCTGTCGATGAACAGCCTGGCCGAAGCCCTGGGAATGTCGCTGCCCGGCTGCGCGGCGATACCGGCCCCCTACAACGAGCGGGCGCAAATGGCCTACGCGACCGGCTTGCGGGCGGTGTCCTTGGTCCGCGAGGACCTGACACCTCGCACGATCATGACCCCGCAGGCCTTCGAGAACTCGATCGTCGTCGCCTCGGCCATCGCGGCGTCGACCAATGTGCCGATTCATATCAATGCCATCGCACGTCACGTCGGGGTGGACCTGACCAATCAGGACTGGCAGCGCGCCGGACGCGATATCCCGGTTCTGGTGAACCTCGCTCCCGCCGGGGAATTCCTCGCCGAGGACTTCTACCGGGCCGGCGGTGTCCCCGCGGTCATGCGATCACTGCTGGAGGCCGGGCATCTGCACGGTGACGCCGGGACCGTCTCGGGGCGGACCGTGGCGGAGAACCTCGAGCATGTTCCGCCTGCCGACCCGGCGGTCATCCGCCCCGTGCACGACCCGGTCACCGCCCACGGCGGACTGCTCGTCATGTCCGGGAACCTGTTCGACTCGGCGATCATGAAAACCTCGGTCATCACCGACGATTTCCGGGCTCGCGGCCTGCCGCGCCCCGACGGGTCGTCGGCGTTCGACCTGCGCGCCATCGTCTTCGACGGACCCGAGGATTACCACGCGCGCATCGGAGATCCCGACCTGGGCATCGACCAGGACTGCCTCCTCGTCATCCGCTACACCGGGCCCATCGGCTATCCGGGGTCCGCCGAGGTCGTGAACATGGAGTTGCCCGCCGCCGTGGTCCAGCAAGGGATCACCGCGCTGCCCACGCTCGGCGACGGCCGGCAGAGCGGCACCTCGGACGCACCGTCCATCCTCAACGCCAGCCCCGAGGCCGCGGCGGGTGGGAACCTGGCCATCCTGCGCACCGGTGATCTGATCCGTATCGATCTCGACAACGCGCGCGTGGATGTTCTCCTGACCGAGGACGAGATCGCCGCGCGGTGGGCCGATCACACACCACCGGCCCTGGAGCACCAGACACCGTGGCAGGAGATCTACCGTTCCACGGTCGGCCAGCTGGACAGCGGCGGCTGCCTGGAGTTCGCCGTGTCGTACCAGGACATCGCCCATACCAAGGGGATCCCCCGTGACTCGCACTGACTCCCGCGCAACGATCCTGATCGCCGACTACGACTTCGGCGAGGTGGATATCGAACGCAAGATCGTCGAAGGCGCCGGTCTCCGGCTGCTGGCCGCGCAGTGCAAGAGCGAGGAGGAGGTGATCGAGGCGGGCCGCGAGGCCGACGGCATTCTGACCCAGTACGCACAGGTCGGAGCGCGCGCCATCGCCGCATTGCCCCGCTGCCGGGTGATCGCCCGCTACGGCACCGGCGTGGATATCGTCGATGTGGACGCCGCGACCGAGCATGGAATCCAGGTCACGAACGCACCGAACGACTGGTGTGCCGACGAGGTCGCCGATCATGCCATCGCGCTCTGGCTCGCGGCCGCCCGCAAGATCTGCCGCTACGACCGGGCGACCCGGCAGGGCGAATGGCACTGGCAGACCGGACAACCCATCCACCGATTGCGGGGTCAGGTGCTGGGTCTGCTGTCTTTCGGCGCCATCGCCCGGCTCATCGCCGAACGCGCCCAGGCGTTCGGTGTCGAGGTCTGGGCATACGACCCGTTCCTCGACCAGTCCGAGATCCAGGAATCCGGGGTCCGGCCGGTGTCTTTCGACGATCTGGTGGAAGGTGCCGACTACGTGGTGATCCAAACACCGCTCACCCCACAGACGCACCACACCTTCGACCGCGCGACGCTGCGCCGGATGAAGCCGAACGCCATCCTCGTCAACACCGCGCGCGGCCCCATCGTGGAAGATGCGGCCCTTGCGCAGGCACTCACCGAAGGCTGGATCGCCGGCGCGGCTTTGGACGACCTCGAGGAGGAGCCCGCGAAACAGCGGGGGTGGCGCCCTACGAATCCGCTCTTCGACGTGCCCGACGTCATCGTCACACCGCACGCCGCCTATTACTCGGTGGAATCCGTCAGAACGGTGCGGACCGTCGCCGCCGAAGAGGCCGTACGGGTGCTGACCGGGCAGCCGCCACGATTCCCGGTCAACGAGCTGCCCGGGGCCGGTCTCGGTCGATGACGACGGAAATGGATTCCGTGCTACGGGGTTCCCGGATCCTGCCGGTGCTGACCGTGCCCGATCCGGCCACGACCCGTCCCTTGGCCGAGGCGCTCGCGGCGGGCGGCGCGCGCTGCGCCGAAGTCACCTTCCGCACCGCGGGCGCCGAGCAGGTACTCGAGACGATGGCGGCGCACGGCGCCCTGACGGTAGGCGCGGGCACGGTGCTCACCCGGGATCAGGCGGAACGCGCCGTGGCCGCCGGCGCCGGCTTCGTCGTCTCGCCCGGCTACGACGAAGGGGTCGTAGCGCGGTGCCGGGAGCTCGACGTGCCCGTGGTGCCGGGCATCGCCACGGCCACCGAGCTGATGCGCGCCCTGCGGGCAGGGTGCCACACCGTGAAGCTCTTTCCCGCCGAACCACTCGGCGGATTGCGTACGCTGCGGGCACTCGCCGCGCCCTTCCCGCAGGTCCGCTTCATTCCGACCGGTGGCGTCAAGGACTCCCACCTCGACTCCTACCTCGCCGAGCCCGCGGTCCTCGCCGTCGGTGGCAGCTGGATGGCGACGGCGGGGCATCTGGAACGAGCCGACTTCGAGGCGATCCGCCGGCTGACCGCCGAGGCCGTCGAGCGGAGCACACCGTGACCGACGTGGTGGCCCTGGGCGAGGTGATGCTGCGCTTCGACCCGGGCGAGGGCCGCATCCGCACCGCCCGCACCTTCCAGGTCTGGGAGGGCGGCGGTGAGTACAACGTCGTACGCGGCCTGCGCCGCTGCTTCGGTCTGCGTACCGCGATCGTCACCGCCCTGGCCGACAATGCCGTCGGCCGGCTGGTCGAGGACCTGATTCTCCAGGGTGGAGTCGATACCTCGCTGATTCGCTGGGTGCCGGCCGACGGTATCGGCCGCGCCGTCCGCAACGGGCTGAACTTCGTCGAACGGGGCTACGGTCTTCGCGGCGCGCTCGGCGTCAGCGATCGGGCGCACACCGCTGTCTGTCAACTGCGCCGGGGCGATATCGACTGGGACGCCGTCTTCGGCGCGGGCCCGCGCTGGTTCCACACCGGCGGCATCTTCGCCGGACTGTCCGACACCACCGTCGACGTCGCCGAGGAGGCCATGGCGGCCGCCCGCCGCCACGGCCTCACCGTCTCCTACGACCCCAACTATCGCCCCAGCATCTGGGCGGACCGGGGTGGCGCGGACCGGGCCCGCGAGGTCGACCTGCAACTGGCCCGGCACGCCGATGTCATCGTGGGCGCCCTGGCGCTGGCCGGCACGCGCCCGGGCGAGGTGCGTATCGGTGCCGACGAGATACCGGACGCGCTGGCCGAGGTGGCGGGCCGGGCTCCCGGCGCGTCGGTCGTGGCGACGACGCTGCGCGAGGTCTCCTCGGCCGATGTCAACGACTGGTCCTCGGCCGCCTGGTCCACCGAGGACGGCTTCGTTCGCGGCCCCCGGATGCGGGAGCTCCATATCCTGGACCGCGTGGGCTCCGGCGACGGTTTCGCCGCCGGACTGATCCACGGTCTGCTCTCCGGCGCCTCGGTCGAACGCGCCCTCGCCTACGGCACCGCCCACGGCGCCCTCGTCATGACAACACCGGGCGATAGTTCCATGGCCACGCTGGCCGAGGTCGAAGCACTCATCGCGAACGGATCGCCCCACGTCAGACGCTGACCGCGGCGGTCGACGACCGCGACGTCCGAGTTACCACCCGGTGCTAATGTGAACATATGTTCGAATCCGAGCCTCCGCAACGAGGCGCCGGGCACCTGGGCCGCCCCGCAGGGACGGGGCGCCGGCCTCGGATAGCCGCCCGGCCGCAGGCGTCGATCCTGCATGCCGACCTGGATTCGTTCTACGCCTCGGTCGAACAACGCGACCAGCCGCAGCTGCGCGGCAAAGCCGTGCTGGTGGGCGGCGGGGTCGTGCTGGCCGCCAGCTACGAGGCCAAGGCTCGCGGAGTGCGAACGCCGATGAGTATCGGACGGGCACTGCAACTGTGCCCGGAGGCGATCGTGGTTCCGCCGCGGATGTCCGAATACGCACGGGCCAGCAAGCAGGTGTTCGCGATATTCGCCGATACCACCCCCATCGTGGAGGGGATTTCCATCGACGAAGCCTTCCTCGATGTCGCCGGACTGCGGCGCCTCGCCGGTGAGCCACGCACCATCGCGGCGGAGTTGCGCGCCCGGGTACGACGCGAAGTCGGCCTGCCCATTTCGGTGGGTATCGCGGGTACGAAATTCCTGGCCAAGGTCGCCAGCGCGGTCTCGAAGCCCGATGGGTTGTTACTCGTCGAACACGGCGGTGAACTCGAGTTCCTGCATCCCCTTCCGGTACAACGGCTCTGGGGCGTGGGACCGGTGACAGCGGAAGCCCTGCGCGGGCACGGTATCGAGCGGATCGGGCAATTGGCCGAACTCGGCGAACAGGGCCTGCGGCCCCTCGTCGGCCGGGCCGCGGCCCGGCATCTCCACGCCTTGGCCTGGGCGCGCGACCCGCGCCGCGTCGAGACAGGGCGGCGGCGCCGGTCGATCGGCGCCCAACGCGCGATCGGCCGGCACCCACACCGCCCGGCCGAGATCGAGGCGTATCTGCACGGCCTCACCGACCGCCTCACCCGGCGGCTGCGGACCGCCGAGCGGATCTGCCGGACCGTGGTGCTGCGCCTGCGTTTCGACGATTTCACCCGGGCCACCCGCTCGCACACCTTGCCCGATGCCACCGACCACACCGAGACCATCCTGCGCACCGCGCGCGGCCTGCTCACCGCCGCGATGCCGCTGATCCGCGAACGCGGCATCACCCTCATCGGCCTGGCGCTGACAAATCTCGAAGACGCCGACCCCCGGCAGCTCAGCCTGCCGTTCGAGCCGGGTCCCGGCCCCGAATTGGATACAGCCCTCGACGAAGTCCGCAGCCGGTTCGGTGCGAGCGCCGTCACCCGGGCCGCGCTGCTCGGCCGCGGCGAGGGGCTGTCGGTACCGCTGCTGCCCGATTGAGCCGGTGCCGCAGGCCCGCCGCCCGGGCCGTTCGGCACGAACGACGAACTGAACGACCGACCAACAAGATCTGGACGAATGTTCAACCGTATGGTTCGCTGCCATGCGACAGGAAGGAACCGCGATGGCAGCGATCCCCGAACCTCGTTCCGCCACTCCCGATCCGGTCCGGGGCCGGGCGGTCGCCCGCCGCACCGTGCTGGCGGGTGCGGCGGCGGGAACGTTCGCGCTCGGCGCGGTATCCCCCGGTGTGCCCGGACAATCCGCCACCGCAGCCGCGGAACCGGCCGCGGGCGAGTATCTCGTCGGGCTGGGAATCTCCGATATCACCGGCCCGGCCGCCGAATGCGGCATGATGGGCTACTCGCAGCAGGACCAGACCACCGCCGGTATCCATCTGCGGCCCCGCGCCCGCGCGTTCGTCTTCGCCGCCGGTGGGCGCCGCGTGGTATTCGCCGTCGCCGAGAACGCGATGATCTTCCAGTCGGTACACCGGGGCGTACTCACCGAACTGGCGCGGCGATTCGGCGACCTCTATACCGAGCGCAATGTCCTACTGACCTCGACCCATTCGCATGCCGTCTGCGGCGGTGCGGCGCACGATTACGCCTACAACCTATCGATCCTCGGATTCCAGCAGCAGGTCTACGACGCCGAGGTGGACGGTCTGGTCGAAGCCATCGCCGCCGCCCACGCCGACCTGGCGCCGGGCAGCCTGGCGCTGGGCCGCACCGAATTGCACAACGCCAGCGTCAACCGCTCGCGGGTCGCGTTCGACCGCAACCCCGAGGCGGACAAGGCGCACTTTCCCGGCGCCATCGATCCCGCGGTCACCGTGTTGTCGATCCTCCGGGGCGGGCGGCCGGTGGGTTCGATCACCTGGTTCGCCACCCACAACACGTCCATGACGAACAAGAACCGCCTGATCAGTTCCGATAACAAGGGTTACGCGTCCTTCGCCTGTGAACACACCGAGCACGGTGTCCGTTATCTCGACGACGGCCCACCCGAATTCGTCGCCGCGTTCGCCCAGACCAACGCCGGTGATATGTCGCCGAACCTCGGCCTGCGACCGGGTTCCGGGCCCGGCGCCGACGAATTCGACAGCGCCCGGATACTCGGCGAACGACAGTACGAGGCCGCACGCACCGCGGTGTCCGCGGCGTCCCCGCTGACCGGGCCGGTCGACTCGGTGTTCTGCTATATCGACCTCGCGGATATCGCCGTGGACGGAAAATTCACCCCGGACGGCGCGCCCCGGCACACGGCGCCCGCCGCCGCCGGGGTATCCCTGCTGGCAGGCAGTGTCGAGGACGGTCCGGGGCTGCCCGGCGGACCCATCCCCGAGGGCGTCCGCAACCCGTTTCTCGAGGCCTTGGGCGGGGACCCCCACCGGCCGGCGCCGGCCTGGCTCGCCGACGCCCAGGCCCCCAAGGCGATCGCGGTGCCGTTCAGCCTGCTGCCGCCGGCGCCCTGGGTGCCGAATATCGTCCCGATCCAGATCGTGCGTATCGGTGAGCTCTATCTGGCCGCGGCCGGTGGCGAGTTCACCATCGTCGCGGGCCTGCGGGTCCGCCGCGCCGTCGCGGCGGCGCTGGGGGTCGATCCGCGGCACGTGCTGCTGCAAGGTTATGCGAACGCGTACCACGAATACGTGACGACACCGGAAGAGTACGACGCCCAGCAGTACGAGGGGGCTTCCACACTGTTCGGCCGCTACACCCTGCCCGCTTACGAGCAGGAGTTCACCCGCTTGGCCGCGGCACTCGGCGCCGGTACCACCGTCGCGCGCGGTCCGGCTCCGCGCGACCTCGCGCATCTCCAGCCGAATGTCGTCCCCGCGCCGGGGCCGGACACGGCTCCGCCCGGATACGATTTCGGGGCGATCCTCGTCCAGCCGGCGCCGTCCTACGCACCGGGAACGCGATCGGTCGTGGAATTCGTCTCCGCCCATCCGAAACACAATCCCCGCCGCAACGGCACCTTCCTCGAAGTGCAACGCTTCGTGGACGGCCGCTGGACGCGGGTCGCCAACGAGGGCGAATGGGCGGTGCGTTTCCATTGGAGCAAACGCCCACCGGCGACCTCCATCGCGACCTTCACCTGGGATATTCCCGCCGATTCCCCGGCCGGGCGCTATCGATTCGTCCACTGGGCCGACAGGCTGTCCGCCGACGGCGCGCTGCGACCGTTCACCGGCATCAGCAACGAATTCACCGTCGGCTGATCGCGGCCACCGATCGCCGGAGGGTCCAACCGGCCGTGGTTTCGCGAACCTCACCTCTCGAGGACACTGGACAATTCGTACGCGGCGCCCACGGCCGCCCGGGGATCAGGGCAGGATCGAATCGATATACCCGCCGTCCACTCGCACGGCGCCGCCCGTGGTGGCGGCGGCGAAGTCCGAGCTCAGATAGACGACCATATTGCCGATCTCCGCGGGTTCGATCAGCCGCTGGAGCAGTGAATGCGGACGGTGCTCCACCATGAACCGGTGCTGGGCTTCGTCCCACGGCAGTTCGTCACCCACCAGGTCGTGCACGAAATCTTCGACTCCTGGTGTATGGGTGGGGCCCGCCATCACGGAGTTGACGGTTACGCCGGTGCCCGCCGCGGCTTTCGCATAGCCGCGGGTGACGGCGAGCAGCGCGGTTTTCGTCATCCCGTAGTGCACCATTTCCAGCGGGGTGACCACCGCGGAATCGCTCGCTATATTCATGACCCGTCCGAACCCGCGCTCCATCATCGCCGGTAGATACATCCGGATCAGCCGCACCGCCGAGAGGACGTTGACCTCGAAATAGCGCCGCCATTCGTCGTCGTCGATCTCGAATACCGGTTTCGCCTCGAAGATCCCCAGATTGTTGACCAGGATATCGAGTTCGCCCACCTCGTCCCGGAGTTCCGCCGCACCCGCGGCGGTGGCCAGGTCCGCGGCGACGGCACGTACGGCGGCACCCGGCACCTCGGCCAGCAGGGCATCGCGCGCCTGGTCCGTGCGCTCCCGGCTACGTCCGTTCACGATCACCGCGGCACCGGCCCGGGCCAGCGCGGTGGCGATGGCCGAGCCGATCCCCTGACTGGAACCGGTGACGAGTGCGCGACGCCCGGAGAGGTCGATATGCATACGGCCCATCGTGCCGCACCACGGATATCGGCCGGGCGTGCCACGCGGAAGTACCGGTCGGAGGTGTCCCGGCGGGCAGCCTGTTCAGCGGTTGTGTACCGTTTCGCCCACCCGCGCGGGCAGTTGCTGTTCGCATACCGCCTCGACGAATTCGCCGGTCCGCTGTTCCGGCACACCGTGCGCGATATCGGCTTCGGTGATGATTCCGACCAGCCGGCCCTGTTCGGTGACGGGCAGGCGGCGGATCTGGTAACGCTGCATCAGCGCCAGGAGCTCCCCGAACGCCGTATCCACCTCGACGGTGCGCAGTTCGTCGCCCTGCGCGAACTCCCCGGCGGTCGCGGTCGCCGGATTGCGTCCCAGTGCAAGGCAGTTCACCACGATATCCCGGTCGGTGACGATTCCGACCGGATGCCCCTCCCCGTCGCAGATCGGTAGTGCGCCGATATCGCGCTGCCGCATCTGCTGGGCGGCCGTGTCCATCGTGTCGCGTACCCCGATGGTCGCCACATCGGGGTGCATGAGCTCGCGCGCTGTGATCATGGTGCTCTCCTTCCACCGGGATGCCACCTGCCGGGTTCCTCCACGCTGTACTCCGAGTGCGCTATCCATGGTCCGCGCCGGTGTGATCGCTGTCCAGACCGCAGCGTTCCATGCCGGTGCATGCGATCGCCGAGCCGCCGCTTCGGCAACGGCCGGGCGCACCCGCCGGAATGATCGCGAAGTACTCACCGAGGAGGGTATTTCGGTCCTTCGTGCACGGGACCATCGCCTCCCGCGTTCTGGTGTCGGCGGTGAGCCTGTGCGGGCAGGTCGCCGGATCGAGACCGTACGGTCGCCCGACGGCATCGCATCCCGCCGTCGGAAAGGAACCCCGTGTCCGCGCCTCCCCGATCCCCCGTTGTCGTCGGTGTCGACGGATCCTCCGGTTCGACGACCGCCCTGCGGTGGGCGGCACGTACCGCGGCGCGCCGGCAGGCGCCGCTACACCTGGTGTGCGCCGTGGGCCTGTCCGGCGATCGCGATCCAGAGCACGGCGCCTTCGACGATCGCGCGTTCCGCCACCGCGCGCCGCTGCCGTGACCAGGCATGCGCCCCGTTAATTCCGCGGACGTCCGGGTATGCGGGGCCAATGGTGGAACGTGTGGCTGTCGCCGATGCCCTGCGGGTGGTGACGTTCAATGTGCTCGCGCCGGCCTACGCCGATTGGCCCGCCCGACGGCGGGTGATCGCCGGTGGGCTGGCCGAGTTGCGGCCCGATATCGTCGCGCTACAGGAGGTCACGATCGCGCCGGACCTCACGGCGGTCACCGAATTACTGGGCCCTGACTGGATGCTCGCACCCCATGCCAGGTCGGGGCCCGGCGGTGTCGGTGCGGTGCTGGCCAGCCGATGGCCGCTGGGGGCCGTCCATCAGGTCGATCTCGAATTCGGTGCGCGGGCGGGCGACTTCCCGTGGTCCGGGGCGGTCGTCGCGGAAGTCCACGCGCCGCCGCCGCTGGGAACCGTTCTGGTGGTGCACCACAAGCCGGTGTTCCAGCTCGGCTACGAGTGCGAGCGGGAACGGCAGGCGGTGATCACCGCGCAGTTCGTCGAGGAACTGGTCGGCAGTTCTGCTCGTCACGTCGTGGTGCTGGGTGATTTCGACGCGGGCCCGGAGACCAGCAGCCTGCGTTACTGGACCGGCCGCCAGTCGCTGAACGGCACCAGTGTCTCCTACCAGGACATCTGGGAGAGCGTGCATCCGGGTGCCACCGGACATACCTTCACCCCGGTGAACCCGTTGGCCGCCCGCGGCGATATGCCGCTCGTACCCGGCCGCCGCATCGATCACATCCTGGTGCGCAACACCCACTACGGGCCCACCTTGGAGGTGCGCGATTGCACCCGGATCTTCGTGGAACCACGGCACGGTATCCAGGCCAGCGACCATTACGGCCTGCTCGCCGAACTCGCGGTCCCCGCTCGTCCGCCTGGGGTCTGGGACCGGCCCGAGCGCGGCGGTACCACCACGCGCCGTCAGGTACCCCTGCGGTGAGCCGACGGCGCCACCGTCGGCCCGAAGTCTTTGCGCGCCCGCGGCGTTGATCACGACGCCGAGGCGTGATCGCCACCGAACGCGGCGTCCCGCCGGCGAACCACCCGCCCGGCCGGACGCACAGGCCGGCTGTCGGGCCGTGGTCGCCCGCGAACCGTAGTGCCGTACCCCGTCGCCGGCATATCCGGGCTTGCACTGTCACCTACCGGACTCGTCGGGGACCACCGCACAGCGATGGTCCCCGACTGTCCTACGGTCGCCGGGACCTTCCTAGCGAGACGGTGTCAACCGCCAGTTGTTGTCTTTGCTCCACCATTCGGCGGTGCGACCCGTGCCGACCTCCCGGCTGGAGCCACGCAGATGCCCGTGGCGGGGAAATCGTGTGGCGGCTCATATCGACGACCGCCGCCCCGGGCTGAGCGGCAGACCTCGAACCCGCCCTGCAGTCCGGTCTGCTCATGATCGGCGGCGGGGACACGCCGTGACTATCCCCGGGGGCGGGTTCTACCCCTGGACGCCGGGCGTCGCCGGCTCAGTTGCGCAGGGTGGTGGACGGACTGACTCCCCAGCGCCTGCGATACATCACCGAGAACCGCCCGAGATGCCAGAAACCCCAGTCCGCAGCGATCGCCGCCACCGTGGTCGTGGTGGGATCGGCCGCGGCGAGGTCGGCGTGTACACCAACGAGCCGGGCTTCGCGCAACCGCTCGGTAGGGGTGGTGACCAGATACCGCCGGAAGCCTTCTTGTAGCGTGCGCACCGAAAGTCCCACCGCCGCAGCGATCTCCGCGACGGTGGGCATATCCCGCGCCCGTTCGGCGATCAGTTGTTCGGCTCGGCGGATGGGTCGTGGCGTCGCGTATCCGGCGCCGCCGAGCAGCAGTTCGGAGTAGCTGTTCGGTTGCGCCAGCAGCAGTTGCGACATGATCAACTGCTCGAATTGCGGCCGCAACCGCGACCCACGGAGCAGACCGGGTCCCGCGGCGTCCGCGTGCAGCATACGCAGCGTTTCGAGCCAGGACCGGACGGCGGGCGACCGTAACCGCATCGCCGGCGACATCCGCAGCGGATGATCGGGCGGCCGGCCGAGTATCCGCAGCAGATGCGTATCGAGCGCGTGACGGTCGATCCGCACGAGCAGATGCCGGCTGCTGTCGTGCGCGTTCATATCCAGTGGCTCATCCGGCTCGGGAACCGACGCGACGGTGGTATCGGAGGCGATATCCCGGGACCCCGCACGCACCCGCACCCGGCCGGCCAAGGGTATCTGGACCAGGCGAAAGGTTTCTGTCGGCTCGGAGCGCACGCGAACCTGCACCCCGTACTGCAACTGGGCGAGCCCGACATCCCCGAAGCCGAGGAAATCGCATCGGGCGTCCATCACGCCGGCCCCCGGATCGAGCCGATGGTCCCGGAGAATGCCACCCATCCGCACGCGGGCCTCTTCCGCGTCGCTGGTCTGGAACACGCGATGCCGGGAAAGCGGTTCGATGTCCATTACCGCTCCCGAAGCACAGCAACCGACCGAAGATGGCGGCTCGATTATAGCGGCGCCGAGGCCGGAACGCGGTGCCGCGCAGGCCGATCGGCTGCTGTCCGGCCCGGTGAGCGCGCGCGCCGCCCGAGCGGTCCGACTCGGCAGCCGATCCGGCCATAATCCGCCATTGACAAATGGCACATTGGTAAATGATTCTTAGTGTTATGAACAGGTCGACGAGGACCTCGCCGCCGGTGCGCGCGGTAGGAAAGGTGGGCTGACATGCTGGGGCTCGATATTTTCCGGCCGTTCGGACCGCCGCCACGCAGTCGCGGCGCCCGGGCCGTCGTCACCGGCGCCGGCAGTGGGATCGGGCGCGCCTTCGCAAAGGAACTCGCCGCCCGTGGCGGTCGGGTCGTCTGCGCCGATATCGATCAGGATCGCGCGGACGAAACGGTGGCCGCGATCGGTCGCGAGTATCCCGGAGTGGCGTACGCGTTCCGCTGCGACGTGGCCGAACGCGACGATGTCGAGGTGCTCGCCCGATACGCGGAAACCGTTTTCGACGGTCCCGCCTCGCTGGTGATCAACAATGCCGGGGTCGGGTCGGGCGGGCCACCGGTCGGCGAGATCGGTTTCGCCGAATGGGAGCGCACGCTGAACATCAACCTGTGGGGCGTGGTCCACGGGTGCGAGATCTTCGCTCCGCAACTGCGCGCCGGCGGCCACGGCGGCATCATCAACGTGGCCTCGGCCGCCGCGTTCGGCACCGCGCCCCGGATGGCCGCCTACAACACCGGGAAAGCCGGGGTGCTCGCACTGTCGGAGACGATGGCCGCGGAATTCGCCGGGACCGATATCGCGGTGACCGTGCTGTGCCCGACCTTCGTCCGCACCAATATCGCCCAGGACTCCCCCGTATCCGGCGCCGCCCGCGAACTCGCCGACACGCTGATGCGCTGGACCGGAGTCTCCCCCGACAGCATCGCCCGCACCACCCTCGACGCCAACGATCGTGGCCGGCTGCACGTCGTTCCCCAGCTCGACGCCCAAGTGCTCTGGTTGCTGAAACGACTCTTCCCCGGCCAGTACACCGCCGTGGCCGGTCTGCTCGCGCGACTGCTGCCCGACGAGAAAGCGGCGGCCGCGCCGACCGCGGAAAGAACAGGAGTCTGATATGGCTGCCATGGATTTCCAGGACATGCTCGGCAAGATCAAGGACCGGCAGTGGGCGCTGGCCGATATCGATTGGGACGCCCCGGGCGCGGAAACCATCACACCCGAGCAGCACGCCCGGTTGAAACCGTTCATGGCGGATCTCATGTGGATCGAGAACGTCGGGGCGCGCGGATTCGCGGCTATGGCGAAGAAAGCGCCCGACGAGACCCTGCGCGAGATCTATCGCTATTTCCACGCCGAGGAACAGCGGCACGCCAATGCCGAATTGGCGTTGATGCGGCGCTGGGGCATGCTCGACGGTGACGAGATCCCGCAGCCGAATATCAATGTCAAACTGGTGATCGACTTCCTCGACAAGTATTCCGACGATATGTCGCTGTCGTTCCTCGGCACGGTGATCCCCATGCTGGAGGTCGCCCTGGACGGCGCCCTGGTCAAATTCATCATGGACGAGATCCAGGACCCGGTGTGCCAGGAGGCTTTCCGCCGGATCAATGCCGACGAATCCCGGCATCTCGCCGTCGATTTCGCGGTGATGGACCTGCTCGGGCATGCGGAAATGCGGAAACTGCTGATCGATCTGGTCGGCGGGTGGGTGAAACCGACCTTCCTGATCGGCGTGCTCAGCTATGTCCCGCTGCTGAACAAGATGCGCGACAATATCGTCGCCATGGGGGTGGACGAGCAGAAGCTCTACACGGCCATGGAGCGCTACCGCAAGGTCGGCGAGCGGAGCGAATTCGTCCGCCGGCTCCCGATGTATCAGATCGTGAAACTGCAGGCGAACTGGGTTGTCGACCGCGGCCACCCCTACCATCTCCTCGCCGATGCGCTGGTGAAGATCACCGGGGCCATCCCGCGCACCCTCCTGCGCAAGGATCCGACCTGGTCGAAAGAGCTGACCTACACCCCGGCCGCGTGAACGAGGACACCATGACCACGAACCATGCGGTGCCGCTCGACGTCGCCGTGATCGGGGCCGGATTCGCCGGAATCGGTACCGCCATTCGCTTACGCCAGAACGGCGTCGAAAACTTCGCCGTCTTCGAGCGGGGTGCCGCGATCGGTGGCACCTGGCGCGACAACACCTATCCCGGCGCCGCCTGCGATATTCCGTCCCGGCTCTACTCCTACAGTTTCGCGCCGAATCCGGAATGGTCGCACACCTACTCCGGTAGCGCCGAAATCCTCCGATACATCGAGGCGATCACGGCGAAATACGGGGTGACGCCGCATATCCGGTTGCGGCACACCGTCACCGGGATGTCGTTCGACGAGAACGCCGGTCTGTGGGATATCACGCTCGAGGGCCGTGCGGCCGTCCGCGCCCGGGCGGTCGTGCTGGCCTCCGGCCCGCTCACCGAACCCGGTTTCCCCGATATACCGGGAATCGAAACTTTCACCGGGCACACGATTCACAGCGCGCGCTGGGACCACGACTACGATTTCACCGGAAAACGGGTCGCGGTGATCGGCACCGGTGCGAGCGCGGTCCAGATCATCCCGGAACTGGTCCGGAAGGCCGAATTCGTCAAGGTTTTCCAGCGCACGCCCGGCTGGGTGCTGCCGCGGATCAACCGCCGGACCGGCGGGCTGGTCAAAGAGATCTACCGGCAGGTTCCGGGCGCGGAAACCCTGGCCCGGCAGGCCTGGTTCTACGGCCACGAATCGGTGGCACTGGGCGTCGTCTGGAATACCCCGCTCACCCGGGTGGTCGAACTGGCCGGGCGCGCGCAGTTGCGGCGCCAGGTGCGCGATCCCTGGCTGCGCCGTCAGCTCACCCCGGAATTCCGGGCCGGCTGCAAACGCCTGCTCATGTCCGACGACTACTACCCGGCGTTACAGCGCGCCAACTGCAAGCTGATCACCTGGCCGATCGCGCGGATCGCCCCGGACGGTATCCGCACGGCCGAGGGAATCGAGCACCGGGCCGACTGCCTCGTATTCGCCACCGGCTTCGAAGTCTCCAAACAGGGCACGCCGATCCCGATCACCGGACGTGGCGGCCGGGTACTCGCCGACGAATGGCGACGCGGCGCGTTCGCGTACCGCAGCGTCACGGTTTCGGGCTACCCGAACCTCTTCCTCACCTTCGGCCCCAATTCCGGGCCCGGTCACAATTCGGCGCTGGTCTACATGGAATCGCAAATCGATTACCTGGTCCGCGCCGTCCGGATCATCCTGGATCGCGACCTGCGGATGCTCGAGGTCCGCCGCGACCGCCAGGACCGCTACAACGCGGCCATCCAGCGCCGGCTCGGCGCGACCACCTGGAATTCGGGATGCCGCAGCTGGTACCTCACCGAGGACGGCTTCAACGCCACCATGTATCCGGGATTCGCCACCCAGTACCGGCACCAGTTACGCGAGGTCGAGCTCGGCGACTACACGGTGGTGGCGGCGGAACCGCGGATCGCGGCAAGGCCGGCGTCCGCCTCGTGACCGGCAGCTAGACTCGAGCTCTCGAGCCGGGCGACCGGACGGCAGGCGGGCGAGGAGGTGTGCAGGACATGGCGAGGTACCGGATCGACGACCTCGCCCGCGCCGCGGGCACCACGTCCCGCAATGTCCGCGCCTACCAGGAACGCGGGCTGCTCCCCCCGCCCGCCGCCAAGGACGGCCGGGCCAGTATTTACGACGACTCCCACCTCGAACGGTTGCGGTTGATCGACGCGCTGCTGCAGCGCGGGTTCACCACGGCGCATATCTCGGATTTCATCACCAGCTGGGAAACCGGTAAAGACCTCACCGAGGTTCTGGGCCTGCAGCACGCCGTCACCGCCAACTGGTCGCAGGAGGAGCCGTTCGAGGTCTCCCGGGAACTGCTCACCACCATCCTCGGTGCGCAATCGGACGAACTGGTGGAGAAACTGCGCGGGATGGATCTGGTGCGCATCGACGGCGACACCGTGACCATCACCGACACCCAGCTGCTCACCTCGTTCACCGAGCTGCACGAGTACGGAATCGATCTCGGCACACTCATCTCGGTCTACGCCGAGGTCGCCACCCGGATCGACGATATCAGCGCTCTGCTCATCCGCGCCGCGAAGAACCATATCGTCGACGAGCACGGTCCCGGCTGGTTACCGGACACCAACGAGGAGATCGCCGAAACCACCCGCATGCTCAACACCATGCGCGAACTGGGCGTCGCCGCCGTGCACACCAGCCTGGCCCGCTCCCTGGACGCCACCCTCGCGCGCGAACTCGGCGACTATCTCGCCACCGCCGCGGAACGGGAACGCGAACGCCAGGCGGATCGCGCCGACCGCGGCCGTTGAATATCTTCGGCTCACCGCCGCCTCTGCCGCGTGACGGTGTCGTGGTGGCCGCAGTTCACGATCCGCCGGACGAGCGAGGCGAAGTGGCTAGGCCGCGAGCCGGCACAATGTCTTTCCGACGGTCGCCCCCGACAGCATCGCCACCAGCGCGGCCGGCGCCTCAGCGATCCCGTCGAATACCGTTTCCCGATGGTGTAGCCGGCCGTCCGCGAGGTATCCGGCCACCTCGCGGCGCATCGGTTCCTCCAGATGCAGGAAGGAACCGGCGCGGAAACCACGCATACGCAGACCTTTCGACACCATCGTGAAAAGGTTCGGTGGCCCCGGCGCAGGGGTTCCGTCGTACCCGGAGACCGCCCCGCACAGCGCGATCCGGCCCGCGGGACGCAGCACGTCCAGGGCCGCGGTGAGATGGTCACCGCCGACATTGTCGAAATAGGCGTCGATACCGCCGGGGGCCAGTGCGGCCAGCGATTCCGGCAGCGAGCCCGCGTGATAGTCGAACGCGGAGATCCCGAGTTCGTCCCGGAGGTATGCGACTTTGGCCGCGCTGCCGACGGAACCGAGCACAGTGGCGCCGCGGAGTTTCGCGAGTTGCGCGGCCACCGCGCCCACCGCGCCCGCGGCGGACGACACCCACAGCGTATCCCCCGGTGCCAGCGCCAGGATTTCGAACAATCCGGCGTAAGCGGTGAGCCCGGCGCTGCCGAGTGGCCCGAGAAACCATTGGGCCGGAAGCTCACCGGCGTCGATACGCGCCGGGGCGCCGTAGCCGCCGATGGTCTGTGCCCCGGTACCGAGAAGCGCGTACTCCCGGTAACCGAGTGTGTGCGATACCAGCTCGCCGGCCGCGAAATCCGGGCTCCGCGATTCGACGACCGTACCCAGCGCCAGTCCGGTGAGTTCGTCGCCGGGCCGTAGCGGCGGCAGATATCCGTTCGGTGTAGTGCCGGCGAGCCGGATCCGGATCGACGGGTCGATCGACAGCCAGGTATTGCGCACCAGGATTTCGCCCGGGCCCGGCCGCGGAATCGGGGTCTCGGCCAGCTCGAGATCGGCGGCGGCCAGTTTCCCGGCCGGGCGGCGGGCCAGCCGCACGTGACGATTCAACGGGGGATCCTTTGCTCGCCGCTCAGCGCGCGAACGCGACTTCGGGCGTACGGGCGATGAGCAGGCGGCGGACCGCGCCGGCGGAGTCGAGCTGGGCGGTCGCGTTGAAAGAGGCTTCGAACGCGCCGTCGCGGGTGGTACGGCCGACCACCAGTTCGTATTCGCCCGCCTCGACGCCGACATCGATGTGGTGGACCAATGTGCTCTTCTCCCGCTGCGCCAGGTACGCGACCAATCCTGCGCGATCGCCGACGAATTCGGCGCTCTGCCCGCCGCCTTTGGAGAACTGCACGGACATGGTGAAATCGTCGGCGATCATGCCGAGCACCCGGTCCGGGTCATCGGAATCCATGTAGCCGAACCACCGGGTGAGAACCGGTACCGCTGTCATGCCCGGGCTCCTTCGTTCGAGGTCTGTACCGGGAGCAGCGCGAAATCCGCGCTGAACGAGACCTGGTAGCGGTCGATATGGCCGTCGGCGCCGATATGCATGGCGGCGACGAACCAGCCGGTGGTGACGGAATCGTTCTCGGTGACCGCACCGTGCGCGAAGTACATATCGCCGTCGACGGCGACCCGCAACAGCCGATGCTTGCGATTCACTTTCGGCCGGCCGCCGAGGTAGTCGAGCATGGCCGCCCGGCCGCGGTCCCGGTTGACTCCCGTCGGCAGCACCATCGCGAATTCGACGTCCTCGGCCAGCATGGCCGTCGCCTCCCGCAGGCGGCCGCTGTCCACCGCCGCGTAGTAGTCCTCGATCACGTGGGTCATGAAATGAACTTAGTTCAGCCCACCTCTTCTTGTCGAGAGGTTCGGCCGCTAGGCTCCACAATATCGAATTGAACTCAACTCAAGGGGAGAAGATGTCTCCGACCTCGGCAGAAGTCGCCGAAAGCCCGTGGCCACGCTCGGAACCACCGGGGCTCACCCCTGACGCCGAACAGATTCAGCTGCGCGAATCGCTGCGGGGGTTGCTCGGGAAGTACAGCGATATCGATCGGGTCCGGGCGGCAACGGACACCGATCCGGGCTACTCGCCGCACTTGTGGCGAATACTGGCCGACGAGATGTCGGTGGCCGCACTGGCCGTCCCGGAGCAATACGGCGGCCTCGGCTACGGAACCGCCGAGCTGGCCGTAGTGCTCGAGGAATGCGGACGGGCACTGGTGTGCGAGCCCGTGTACAGCTCGGCGGTACTGGGCGCCCACGCACTGCTCACCGCGCCGGAAGCCGAGGGCAATCCCCTTCCGGAGGTACTTGCCGGAGATCTCCTCGCCACAGTGAGCGCGCTCGGCCCGGCCACCGACGATCTACGGGCCACCCGGGGCCCACAGGGGTGG
>NZ_JARWPM010000208.1 GCF_029869215.1 Nocardia carnea | reverse complement strand
CTGTCTGAGCACGCGGGGAAGCGACTACCGGACCTTATTCCAGCCCGGCCCGGGGAGTCGCGGATTGCCCCGCACAACGTAATCATGTGGAGGGCCCAAAAATTTAACGGGCCGTAAAACGTCAAGACCGGAAATTTCGGGGCGTGCCGGTATATGCCCCCGTAAAAACTCCGCCCGGCCACCATATTCACTGGTGCCGGGCAATCCGCGACTCCCCGGGCCGGGCTGGAATAAGGTCCGGTAGTCGCTTCCCCGCGTGCTCAGACAGCCGTACGAGTGCGGGTGCGCGCATTGCGACGCTTGAGTGCGCGCCGCTCGTCTTCGCTCATACCGCCCCATACACCGGCGTCCTGCCCGGAACCCAGAGCCCAGGACAGGCATTCGGCGGTAACGGGGCAGCGGGCGCAGACCAGCTTGGCATCGGCAATCTGCGCGAGCGCAGGACCACTGTTGCCCACCGGGAAAAACAGTTCAGGGTCCTCATCGCGACAGATGGCCTTATGGCGCCAGTCCATTCCTTCTGCTCCTTTGTAGGGCGCCACAGGGCGCCGATCGGTTGCTGGATCGTTCACTTGTGCGAACTGAATGTTTCCGCACGGTTGCTTGTGAATGCTTTCACGAACACCGTAGATGTCAATAGGTATCCGACGCACCGTGGGGAAGCTCACGCACTGAAGGCCCCACGAGGAGACCTGCCGCAGTCCTTTTTACTCGCCTACGCCGGTTTCCGCAGCACAAACGGGATCTATTTCCCGGATGCGCCACTTCATTCCGGTCGTGGAGCGACCACATCGAGGACGTCCGGCACAGCGGTGAAATCCACCACGTCGCGCCTGCCGATGAAGTCGCCGTCGATTTGCAGGCCGATCGGCTCGGCACTCGTTATGCGCACCGACGGAACATCGTCGTCACGAAAGAGCTTCCGCGACTTCGGCTCGGAGTGTGGCGACAGCAGTTGTGCCGCCAGGCGCAGTGTAGGCAGTAACGCCATGGTTCGCACGGCGAACACTCCGAGACCGGTTTCGAACCTCGTACCGGGATTGGTCCGTACCGGCGTCGCATTCAAATAAGTCCACGGACTCGTATTGGTGACGAACGCGTAATGCACGCCGGAAACGGGTTCGTGACCCGGCACATGCACGGTGACCTCCGGTTGTGCCCGTTTGACGCGGAAGAATTGGGCCACGGTGGTGCGCAGATAGCGGGCCGGCGTCGCGGCGCGGCCCTTGGCCCGGGCGGCGTCGATCGCGGCGCAGACCTCCGCGTCGAGGCCCACCCCGGCGCTGAAACAGAACCACCGGTCGTCGGTGATACCCAAGCCGATGCGGCGGTCGCCGTCGCCGGCTTTGAGCAGATCGATCAGTTGATTGGTGGCCGCCACCGGATCGGGCCGGATATCGAGCGACCGCGCGAACACATTGGCCGAACCGCCGGGAATGATGCCCAGCCGCGGCCGCCACGCCTGCCCGTCGTCGACCTGCGGCAGCGGGACGAACCCGTTGATCGTCTCGTTGACGGTCCCGTCGCCGCCGTGCACCACGATGAGATCCATCTCGTTGGTTGCCGCCCACTGCGCCAGCTCCGCGGCATGACCGCGATGCTGGGTATGCGCCACCGTCAGCTGCGTCCGGCTCTCCAGCGCATGCGCCAGCAGATCGCGGGTAGCCGCTGTGGTAGAGGTCGCATTCGGATTGACGATCAACAACGTCCGCACCTCAGCACTGTATCTGCGGTCCGCCGCGGCACCCTTAAGCTGGCGGGGTGGTCGAGCGAAAAGACGTGGGCGTGCCCGGGACCGTGCGGGGAGCGGGCGGGCTGGTGGCGCTGGAGGGCGCTGTCGCGGTGACCGTCGCGGTGGTGCTGATCGTGCGGGCGCTGCTGGGGCACAAAGAGGATGCGATCAGCGGTTACGGCACGGCCATGTGGTTCGGGATCCTCGGTGGTGCGGTGCTCGCGTCCGGGATCGGGCTGCTGCTCGGGCAGCGGTGGGGGCGGGCGATCGCGGTGATCACCCAGTTGCTGCTGCTGCCGGTGGTGTGGTCGTTGTTGTTCGGGTCGGGACAGCCCCTGCTGGGCACCGTGCTCGGCATCGTCGCACTGGGTGCGCTGGGGTTGTTGTTCGCGCCACCGACCTCACGCTGGGCGGCGCAGGAGTACGGGGTCACGGGGGAGGACTGAATCTCCGCCGAGCAGGGACGCTGCCGGTCGTACTCTCGGCCCCCGTGTTCGGCGTCCGGCTTCCGCGCTCTCGGAGCCGCATAGCGACGGCGGTGCCGGCGTGGGCGAATCAGCCCGCGTGTCCGTGCTGCCGCGGAGCGCCGGGCCCGCGGCGCGGGTGCATCAGTCCTGGGTAGCCGCTGTGGCGGCCAGTTCCGCCAGGGCGGTACCGGTGAGGCGGTAACCGACCCAGTCGTCCTGGACCTGCGCGCCCAGGGATTCGTAGAAGCCGATCGACGGTGTGTTCCAGGTGAGTACCGACCAGCTCACCCGGCTGTAGCCGCGGGTTTGCGCCTCGCGGGCGAGGGCGGCCAGCAGCGCCCGGCCGAGGCCGGTGCCTCGTGCCGCCGGTTTGACGTACAGGTCTTCGAGGTAGATCCCGTGGACACCGTCCCAGGTGGAGAAGTTGCGGAACCAGATCGCGCAGCCGGCCACCGCGCCGTCGAGTAGCGCCACATGGGCGAACACGGCGGGATCGGGACCGAACAGCGCGGTGTGCAGTTGCGCGGCGGTGAGGTTGCACTCGTGCCGGGCTTTCTCGTATTCGGCCAGGTCGTAGACCAGTTCGACCAGTGCGGGTACATCGCCGGGTTCGGCACGGCGGATCACCGGGGTCGCGGACACGGGAGCTCCTCGTTCGTCGCGGACAAGTGGGTGTGCCGGACGGGCCGGCGGAGAGCTGGGAGATCGCTTCATCCGGGACCCGGCCGGAGGTTGTGCGCCCACAGCGTCGGATCGGAATGCTCGTAGCCGAGCACGCTGACTCCGGCCGTCGCCAGCGCGAACCGGCGGCCTTCCCGGACGGGGAAGCCGAGCCAGCGGGCGATCAGGGCGCGGGAGAAGTGCCCATGGCCCACCAGCACCACGTCGCGGTCGGCGAGTGCGGCCCGAGCGGTGTCCAGTACGCGGTCGGCGCGGTCGGCGATCTCGGCCGCGGATTCACCGCCCGGCACCGCGCCGGTCCAGATCGTCCAGCCGGGGTCCGCGGTGCGGATCTGCGGGGTGGTGCGGCCTTCGTAATCGCCGTAGTCCCATTCGGCGAGATCCGGTTCGACCCGGGCGCCGGTGAGCCCGGCCAGTTCAGCGGTTCGCCGGGCCCGTTCCCGCGGACTGACCAGGATCAGCGGATCGCGTAATCCGAGATCCGCCACGACGTGACCGGCCGCCGTGGCCTGGTGTTCACCGGCCGCGGTCAGGGGCAGATCGGTGCGGCCGGTATGCCGGTGCTGTACCGACCAGCTTGTCTCACCGTGGCGGACCAGCACCACACGGGCATCCTCGGAGCCGGGCATACGGACCATGATGCCTGGTTCGGCGGGCAGGCCCGAGGGCGGTCCGAGGCGTAGCCGACGCCGGTCCGTGACCTGCCCGCCGGCGGCATCCCGCCAGCACCGGCAGCGGACGCGGCGCCCGATTCACCGGTCAGTGCGACGATGCCAACGTGAGAACGACGAGGGGGATCGGCCGCTCGGTGGTGGCCTGGAAATCGGCGAGCAGGGGGTTGTTCGCCAGTACCCAGGCGGCGAACTCGTCGTACGCAGCGCCGGTGAGCACGCGCGCCGTGGCGTGGTACACGTGATCGCCGAGTTCGACGATCACCGCCGGATCGGCTCGGACATTGTGGTACCACGCGGGATAGCGCTCGTCGAGGAGCGAACTGACGTAGAGCGTATCGCCGCGGTACCGGGCGGTCAGCGGAACCACATGGCGTTTACCGGTTTTCGTACCCGTGGTGGTGAGCAACAGGAGCGTGGTGCCGGCGTAGTCGCCGCCGACCCGTCCGCCGTTGGCCCGGAACTCGCGGATCACCTCGGTGTTCCAGCCGGCCGGATCCCGGTCGGTGAACCGGTTCCACGGTGCGTCGGGATCGGTGTAGGCGCAGTACTCGGCTGCGGAGGCCGTATCGGCGGGTGGGGCTGCTTCTGTCATGGCCGCCAGTGTGCCTGCGGGCACCGACAAAAAGGTTTCACCGCAGGGGTTTTGCGGGACGATCGGTCTCCGCGTCGCCGGTATCGGGAGCCTCGGGATCGCCGAGGGCGACGAGTTGGCCGTCGCGATGTTCCAGGACCGTATTGCCCAGAACACCGAGCGATATGAGGCCACCGCCGTAATCGGGCCGGTCCACCGGGATCCGCGCGACCTGGGCACCGCTCGCCGGATCGAGAGCCGCGACAGCGCCCGGGACGGGAATCAGCAGCCGGTCGGCCATGAGCACCGGCGCGCCGAGTGCGTCGGGTGCCGTCCACAACGGTTCGAAGGTACTGGCCTGCAGCGCGATCACGCTGTTGCCGGTGAACACGAAGAAGGCCGAGCCGGCGCGCGTGGTTGTCGAAGCCGCGGCGAGTGGTGCCGAGAGTTCTTGCACCACAATCGGATTACCCTTGGCGTCGAATACGGTGAGGCGCGGGGCGGCGGGGTCGGAACCGGTGGTCCCGGGCTGATAAACGGCGATCCGGTTGTCGGACACCGCGATTACGCGTGCTTCGGGCGATTCGGCCCCTGGGCCCTCCAGGATCCGCGAGCCGTATTCTTCCGGCACATTGTCGTCCTTCGGGGCGGGCGCCAGAACAGTGAGCCGATTCGCGGGATCGCCCGGGCAGCGTTCGAGCACTACCAGCCGCGACGAACTCGAGGCGGCCGAGCGCAGTTCGCAATCCTGGCGCGGCTGGGTCTTCCAGTTCTCCTTGGCGTCCACATAGCCGTATTCGAGGGTGCGCACCAGGTCGGAGCGCCACACTTCCAGCCGCCGCGGCCCCTGCGCCACCACATAGGTGCCGTCGACGGACAGGTGGACCCGATCGTCCATATAGCTGCTGCGGGCCGTGCGGCGGCGGCCGTCCGCGCCGGCGAGCATGGTGGTCTCGCTGCAGCCGCGGTCGGTGCGGTACACCGCGATCACCATCCCGAACTGCGCCTCGACCCCGCACAGCGGCAGATCGCGGGTGTAGCGCCACACCTGCTCGCCGGTGCGCCGATCGTGTCCGGTCACCGTGCCGCCGTCGCCGGTGACGGCCACGCCCTCGGAGGTGAGAGCGCGGGCTGCGGCGATATCGGGAGCACGCCACAGTTCCCGCAATCGGCCGGGCAGCTCGGTTGCCGCCGCGGGCGGGCGGGACGGGTCGGCGGCGACCACCGATTCGGTATCGGCGACATCGCTGGTCACCCATGCCACGATCACCGCGATCACGACGACGACGGCGATCGCGGCAGCGGTGATGACATCGGCGCGCGTTCGCCGCTCGGGTGCGAGCACGTACGCGAGCCTAACGGATGCCGCCGGAACGCCCGGACGGTGCTCGTGCCCCGGTCACAGCGCCACGGGGTGGACAGCGATCGGGGCGGGGGGGGGGGGGGCCCCCCCCCCGCGCGGGCGGGGGGGGGGGGGGAAAAAAAGACGCGGGGGGCCGGCCCCGCCGTGGGCGCCGGGGGGGGCCGGTACACCCGGGGGGTGAGCCCCCCCGGCGGGCGGGGGGG
>NZ_JARWPM010000207.1 GCF_029869215.1 Nocardia carnea | reverse complement strand
GGGCAGACATTCTTCACTCCTGACCGCGAACGAGGGCGATTCTGTATATATTGCGCCGCCTCCGGCGGCGCGGGTTAGGGGGCCCCCAGGGGTGGGGGTTTAAAACCCCCCCCCCCCCCCACCCCGGCCCCCCCAATGGGGGCAGGAAAAAACCGGGCCCCCACCCACTCCCCCCCCGCCCCCGCCCCCCCCCCCCCCCCCCCCCCCCCCCCCGGGGCCCGCTCGCCGTGCCGGACATCGATATACCGGATATCGATTGCCGAACCGGGAGGGGCGATATCTGTGGAAGGCCCGAAATTGCATGGGCTGGAACCGATCACCGGGCCGCTGATCGAACAGCTGGTCCAGCGGCCGGGGGGCCGCAGCCGCATGTTGCCGGTGGTGGTGGCGGTGGGTCCGCCCGGAACGGGGAAAACCGCTCTGCTGCAATGCCTCGCGCAACGCTGCGCGAAATTGCCGGTGGCGCAGGTCGATCTCGGGCAGGGAGAACGCGCGCCGCGGGAGGTGTTCGGGGAACTCGCCTTCGAACTCGGCCGGCACCGGCGTCAATTCGGCCGGATCACGTTTCCGCAGCTGTGGCTGTGTGTGGTGGCGGTGGGCAGCACCCTGCATATGCACGAGGACAACCGCCGGCTCGCGCTGCAGAACCTGCGCCAGGTGGTCTCCAGTGCCCAGCCCATGGAGGCTCGCAGTCAGGGCGTCGCCGATATTCTCGAGGCCGCCGGGCAGGTGCCCGAAGGGTTGTCGCCGTGGGTGGGGATGGCCGTGGAAACCCTGCTGCAGAGCCTGAACCGGCTCAATATCAGCCGGCGGATCAAACGGGGACCGCGGTTGACCGGCGATGAGATCCGGCGCGAGGATATGCTCATCGACCTCGCCAAATGGGCACACGGCGACGAGGAGTCCCGCGCCGAGGCCGATGCCATCTTCGGGATGGCGTTCCTGCACGATCTGCGCCACGCCTACAGCGGCGTGCGTGCCTCGCGGCGGACACTCAACTCCGTCCTGCTGCTGGACAACGCCCACACTCCCGCCGGCCGGCAGTTCCTGCAGACTCTGCGCGAAGCCCGGCGGCGCAACGGGGCCGAACCCGATCCACTGGTGGTGGTCGCCACCAGCGCGCAGTGGCTGCCCGCGTGGAGCGAATGCTGGCACCGGCCGGGTATGCACCGGTTCAGCGAGGACACCGAACGCCGCGAACCCGAGCACCGCACCGGCGGCATCGAATGGCCCGCTCCACGCGATCCGGCCGATATCCGCACCGATTGGGCGTCCGCCGAGGATCCGGCGGCCGCCTGGTTCCCGTGGTATCTCGTGGATCTCAGCCGGTTGAGCGTGCAGACCACCGGCGACCTCGCCGCCGACCGGCGGATGCGCTCGGTTCCCCGGGTGGCGGATTTCGTCCGTGCCCTCACCGGCGGGAACGCGGCCGGAACCGTCGATGTCATCGCCGCCCTCGGCCAGGCCGGGGACGGGGACCCGCTCGCCCGCGCGCGGACGGTCCTCACGAGCACGGTCGGTACGCAACTCGACCCCCTGCAGGAGCCGGTCGACCCGCCGGCCACCGTGCTCGACCGGGCGCGGGAGCGGCTGCTCGGCGATTTCCTCGCCGCGGAGAGTGTGCGCGATCTGGTCACCGCCGCCGCGGGCCGCACCGTGGACGTGCTCTACCAGCGGGAGGTCTTGGACTCCGCCCTGCCGGACGGGGAGGCGCTGCTGCAGGAACTGCGGAACCGGCTGTGGATCCGGACCGTCCCCGGGCCCGAACCGGAAATGGTGCTCGACCCCTGGTTGCGCCGTATCCTGCTCTGCGAACTCGCCGCCCGCGAACCGGACGATCCGCGCGACTGGGACGCCACCCATACGATCTGCCGCGACGTCTACCGCCGCGCTGTCGAGGAAGGCGAACCCGGCGCGGAAATCGAGGCCGTCTATCACGATCTCGCGCTCGGCGGCCTCGGTGCCGCGATCGAATACCTGGAACGTCCGTTCCTGCCCGGCCACGCCGAATTCGGCCGCGGTACCGCCGCCGCCTGGCTATCCGATCTGGACCTGATCACCTCGGCACCACGCCGCCCGGATCCCGACGGTACGCCGTTCGCGCAGGTGGAGGCGATCGTGCGGGACAACGGCCTGGCGCCGGAACACGAACTGGCCTGGTTGATCGCGGCGCTGTGGGTTTCCAGCGATCCGCTCGGCGACCCGCAGCGAACCCTGAACCGCACCATCGAGAACGAATTCCGGCAACTGGCGCGCGGACTCGGCCGCGGAGCACTGCTGCTGTACGAACGGGCGGAGAGATATCGATGAGCACCCTGATCCAGCCACCACCGCCGAGCTACCGGAAATGGTGGTGGGTCCCGGCCGCCGTCGTGGTGGCGGCGCTGGTCGTGGGCGCGGCGCTCTGGGTGCCCACGCTCGTCCGGCCGGATGACAGTTGCGGCACGGGAGTCGTGCACAGCGGACCGCACGACGAATGCGCCGGCGTCACCGACGGTAGTTACGTTTTCGCCACCGAACTCGCCGAAATCGAGGGCCGCATTCTCGCCGAGAACCGCGCGGTGGAGAATTCGGGCGAACCCTATGTGAGCGTGGTGACGATGTCGCCGATGACGGCCGGCCGGAGCGCGGAAAGCATCGTCACCATGGCGGGTATCCGGCATCGGCTCGAGGGGGCGCATCTGGCCCAGCTCGCGGAGAACCGGACCGCCGCCACACCCAAGATCAAACTGCTGCTGGCGAACCCGGGCAGCGATTTCGCCGAATGGGAGACGGCGGTCGGCAAGATCCAGGAACGCCGCGAGGACGACCGTATCGTCGCGGTCACCGGTATCGCCTTCAGTATCCGGAACGCGGTCCGGGCGGTCGAACGCCTTTCCGAACTGCAGCTGCCGGTGATCGGCTCCACTCTCACCGCCGACGATCTGCCGGTGGTCCGGGGTTTCTACCGGGTTTCGCCCACCGCCGCCGGGCACGCGCGCGCCGCCGCCGAGTATCTGGCCACCGGCGCCGACCGAATCATGGTCATCCGCGACGACAACCCGGCCGATCACTACGGCACCGCCCTCGACGCGGCTTTCCGCGCCCGCTTCGCCGCGCAGCCGCAGCGGATCGTCAGCAGGGTGGAGAGCTACGATTCCGAAGTCGGCAATGTTGCCACCGCATTCCGCGGCATGCTGGCGAATATCTGCCGCAACAACCCCGACACCATCTATTTCGCGGGCCGGGCCGCACACGCGCTCGGCTTCCTGACCGAACTGGCCGGCCGCAACTGCCCCGAAATACCGATCCAGGTGGTCACCGGCGACGATATGGCCTACTACAACCTCGCGGACAGTCCCGCCCGGATCGCCCTGGACACCGGGGTATCGGTGCTGTACACCGGGCTGGTGCACGAGGAGGCCTGGCGACGGCATCCGGACCTGTTCAACAGGGTCGCCGTCGCCCGGTTCACGGACGAATGTACGGGCGAGGTCTGCTATCGCGAATTGTCCGGCGACGCGTTGGACGATTTCGCCGCCGTGATGGACCACGATGCCGTGCTGACGGCCGTCCGGGCGATCCGGCAGGCAGCCGATTTCGCCGGCACCGTGGTGACCCCGGGCCAGGTGATCCAGGCGATGAAGGGGCTGCACGGGGCCACCCAGGTGAGCGGGGCCAGCGGCATGCTGTCCTTCGACGAGGACGGGCTACCGACCGATAAACCGATTCTCATCTTGAAGGCCCATGCCGGGGAACGCCCGGAGTATGTGGGGCTGTCCGTCACCAGCAGCGGATAGGAGCTAGGTTGCCGACTCGTCCGGGGCGGCGGCACGGCGAGCGATCCGGTCGGTGAGCCGCGCCCTGGACGCCGGCCATTCGCCGGCGAGGATCGAGTAGACGACGGTGTCGCGCCGGCTACCGTCGCGCCGCCGGGCATGCTGCCGCAGAATCCCTTCCTGGGTGGCGCCCAGTGCGGTGACGGCTTCCCGCGAGCGGATATTGCGATCGTCGACGGTGAACTCCGCCCGTTGCGCCCCCAGGGTGCCGAATACATGATCCAGCAGCAGCAGCTTCGTTTCGGGATTGCAGACGGTGCCGCGAACCCGGCGCGAATACCAGGTGAAACCGATGGTCACCCGGCCGTGCCGCTCGTCCATGTGGTAGAGCGAGGTGGTGCCGACGATCCTGTCGTCGCGCAGATCCACCGGAACCAGCACCTGGCGGCCCGAGGAGAGGGCGTGGGCCACGGTTTCCGGTGTCGGTGGCCGGGATTCGATACCGAACGGAAAATACCGCAGGGTGTCCGGATCGTCGTGGGCCGCGGCCAGCGCGTCCGCATCGCCGGGTTCCATGGGCCGCACCAGCACATGAGCGCCGCGCAGGGTCGGGGGACGGTGCCAATACTCACTGGGCATAGGGGCTCCTCGGTGGGTGCGGACTTGTGGACAACGGCGTCGGTGCGTTCCGGTCGATCCGACCCGGCCTCGGGCCGCGCACCCGTCGACCGGACGACCGGACGACTGGACGACTGGACGACTGGAGCGTTTGTATCAGAGACCACGCCCGCGCTCACGGCCGAACTCCCGCGATGCCCCAGAGCCTCCGATCAACTGCGGACCCGGCCATATCCGGAGCCCTCCGCCGGCCACGCCGCCCGACCGGCTGCAGCTCCGGTCACCTCCGGAAGCTCATGCAGTACTCACCGATATGACCAGCCGCAGATCCGGCCACACCCGCAACCCTCCACCACCCCACAACGCCGACCAGCCGCAGATCCGGCCACATCCGCAGCTTCTCCGGAAGCCCACGGCGCCGACGGGCCGCGGACTGCGCCGCATCCGGAACTCCTCGGCCGCCCCACGGTGCCGACCGGCCGCGGACACGGCCACATCGGTGCGGGTCGGTATCGGCGCGACCGGGCAAGCCGGGTGGTGGTCATCGGGACGGACGGCACAAGAAGGCTGTGGCGGTGCGGCCGATCCGGGTGATTACCAGTGTGTAGGGCTGCGAGCCGGTGGGTTTCAACCGGCGCCGCAGCACGTCGGGGTCCACGTCCACGCCGCGGACCAGGATTTCCAAGGCGCCGCAGTCGAGGCGCCGCAGCTCGGTGCGCAGGGCTTTCTCGCGGAATTCGAGCCGGTCGAGGATTCGGAACCCGCGTACGCCCTCGGGAACCGTGTCGCCGGTGAGGTAGGCGATCCGGGGGTCCAGCTGCCACAGTCCGTGGCGGGCCGCGTAGTGGCGGACCAGCCCGGCGCGTACCACCGCACCATCGGGGTCGATGATCCACTCCCCCGGCGCCCGCTCCGGGATCTCGTCCGGGTCGGCATCGGTGAGGGTGCCGACCCCGCCCGCGCCCGTGAGCACGGTGGCCCGGCGGGTGACCCCCGGCTCACTCAGCCCCGGCGACCACAGGCAGGCCTCGCGCACCGCCCCGTCCAACGACACCACCTCGACCTCACCCGCCCAGCCGAGCCGGTCGAAATCCAAACCCGGAGCGCACTTCACGGCCAGATCGCGACCGGCGTAGGCCGCGAGCAGATCGGGCAGCGGTGGTTGCAGCGCGGCCGGGTCGTGGGTGCGTTTACCGCCCGCCCGCCGGGCCGGATCCGCGACGATCACCGTGCCGGTCGAACAGGGCACCAGAGCGTCCGCCCGGACCAGCACCGTATTCGTAGATGCGTCCCGCGCGGATTGAGCTCCGGTGGTCGGCCCGGAACCGGGTAACCGGTCCGTGGCTGTGTCCAGCGCTCCGGCGGGCGGCGCGGCACCCCGCACTCGGTTCTCGGCTGCGGCCGAAGCTCCGGCGCCGCGGCGGCGGTGGACCGAGGAGGCCGGCCCCCTTCTGTTGTGTTCTGCCGCTGCGCTGTCTGCCTCCGCGGGTCCGGAGCCGGCTCCTGGTACCGGACCTCCGGTGGGATCGGCAGGCGACGGCAAGGACCGGGCCAGGTTGTGCTTGGCCATGGCGAGCCGGATCGGGTCCAGATCACTGCCGACGACGCGGGGGCAGATTCGGGCCAGCTCGGCCAGATCCGCGCCGATCGAGCAGGTCACGTCGTGGACATCGCGGCCCGCCAACCGGCGGGCGCGGTGCCGGGCGACCAGGGTCGGCGTGGCCTGCTGAAGCGCGTCGTCGGTGAACAGCCATTCCTGCGCGCCCGCCAGTTTGACGGCGGCCCGGCGGCGCAGGCGCACCGTTTCGATCAGGGCGGGCGCGCGGTCGCCGTGGGCGCGGCGCACCGCCGCCACATCGGCGAGCTGCGAGGCCGCCGTCAACTCCAGTCCGGCGACCTCGGCCAGCGCGGCCGCACCCGGCGGCGAGGCCAGGTAGGCGATATCGGCCGCGCTGAAGCCGTAACCCACTAGTTCGCGGCGGCGACCGGTTTCACGCCGGTGATCATGGCGTTGTAGAAGAACTGGCGCGGCACCACGCGGCGCATCACGTTCTCGTCCACCCAGCTCAGCCCGAGCCAGGCCCGGTACATCGCCATCCGGTAGCCCCAGGTGAGCTTCTCGTCCGGGACGGCGGCCTCGAAGGTACGCACCGGCCAGCCCCACAGGGCGGCGGCGAACTCCTCGGTATGGGCGGCGACCTGGACGGCACCGGCGGAGCGGGCCATATCCTCGAGCTGGGTGGGATCGAAGGTGTGCAGGTCGACCACGGCCTCCAGGGCGGCGGCGCGCGACGATTCGTCCAGTTCCTCCTGGGGGCGGCGCCAATCCCGCAGGAACGGGAGTTTGGTGAGGGCGGTGGTCGCCTTCCAGGTGATGTTGCCGAGGTTGCGGGCGTAGAAATTGCCGATGGTGGTGGGTTCACCGGCGAAGACGAACCGGCCGCCGGGCTTGAGTACGCGCAGGCATTCCCGCAGCGACTGCTCCACGTCGGGGATGTGGTGCAGAACGGCGTGCCCGACCACCAGGTCGAAGGTGTCGTCGTCGTAGGGGATGGTCTCGGCGTCGGCCACCCGGCCGTCCACATCGAGCCCGAGGTTCTCGGCGTTGCGGAGCGCGACCTTCACCATGCCCGGCGACAGATCGGTGACCGAGCCGGTCTTCGCGACCCCGGACTGCATGAGGTTCAGCAGGAAGAAACCGGTACCGCAGCCCAGTTCCAGGGCCCGCTCGTACGGCAGCTCCACCTCGCCCACCGCGGCGTCGAACCGGCCGCGGGCGTACTCGATACAGCGTTCGTCATAGGAGATCGACCATTTGTCGTCGTAGGTCTCGGCTTCCCAGTCGTGATAGAGCACCTGGGCGAGCTTGGTGTCCTCGAATGCTGCTTCGACCTCCGCCGCGGTCGCGTGCGGATGGGGCGCGGGGTCGTCGGGGCGTACCGTCATGGTCGGAGAGCCTATCCTTTGCTTTTCCGGGGGTGATGCGCGCCTCGTTCAGGCGCCGGTGAACTCCGCGAAACCCGGGCCGTCCCGCAGATAGGACCGGGTGCCGAGGCGCTGATCGGCGGTGGTGAACAGCTGCGCCCATTCGGTGCGGGCACGTTCGTGGCCGTGCGGGCCCGCCTCGAAAACGGCTTTGGCCGCGGCCAGCGCCCGGGCCGGGCCGAGGACGAACTGCCGGGCCCAGCCGATCGCGGAGTCGAGTACGTCGTCGGGTGCCACCACCTCATCCACCAGGCCCAGCCGCGCCGCCTCCTCCGGTTCGACGAAACGCCCCGTGTACACCAGATCCTTGGCGGCACCCGGCCCGATGAGCAGCGACAGCCGCCGGATTCCGGCGAGCGGGATGAGCCCGGTCCCGATCTGCGGCAGTCCGAGTTTCACATTGTCACCGATGATCCGCCGGTCGGCGCCGAGCGCGAGCTCGAGCCCGGCGCCCAAGGCGTAACCACTGATCGCCGCGACCGTCGGCTGCGGGATCCGCGCCAGGCAGCCGAGCGCGTCCTGCAGATCGGCCGCCATCGCCGCGGCCTGCGCGGCCGGAAGGCCGGCGAGTTCGGCCAGATCGTCACCGGCACAGAACACCCGCTCATCGCCGTAGACCACCAGCGCCGCGATCTCGGGGTCGCTGCCACAGGCCGCCGCGGTTTCGGCGATCTCCCGGATCAGCTGGGTTCCGAACAGATTCAGCGGCGGCCGGGCGATCCGCAGCACCGCCACACGGCGGCCGGCACCGCCCGCGTGGTCGGGCTCGAGCCGGGACAGGGATACGAATTCGGCCATGGGCCGATACGCTACCGGGCGCCCGGGTCGGCGCTCGCCGCCCCGGAACCGCCGAGCAGCGACGGGTCGGTATCGCGCATCCCCTTCGACCCCACCAGCCGGGACGGATCGGGCAGATCGGCGAAATAACGCATGTTGTCGGGGAAGATCAGCAGTTTCTTACCGTCCACGGCACCGAATTCCGGCTGGATCGGTTCGATGGCCGGTTCGGCGGCCAGGATCTCCGCGGTGGTCGAGTAGCCGCTCAGCGAGGTGAGCTGCGACCAGGTCGGGGGCAGCAGCACATGCTCCCCGGTTTTCCAGGTGGCCAGCGCGGCGGCCGGGGTGGACCATTGCACCAGGTCGGTTTCCGAGGTCGCCCCGTCGGCGAGCTGGCCTTCGGGCAGGACCGCGACGAAGAAATTGGTGTCGTAGCGACGCCGTTCCACGGTGGGCGTGATCCAGCGCGACCACGGCCGCAGCAGATCCGCGCGCAGGACCAGTTTCTCTTCGGCCAGGAACTCGGCCAGCGTCAGGTCCCGGCCTTCGATCCGCTCACGCTGCCGCCGATAGCCGGCGGTATCGGCGACCACGGTATCGGCGGTCGGCCCGGCCAGCAGCACCCCGCATTCCTCGAAGGTTTCCCGCACCGCGGCGCACACCAGCGCCTTGGCCCGCGCCTCGGACACCCCGTACCGCTGCCCCCACCACGCCGGCGCCGGCCCCGCCCAGTCGATCTCGACCTCGGCGTCCACCGGATCCACCCGTCCACCGGGGAACGCGGTCATCCCGGCCGCGAACTCCATGGCCCCGGCCCGCCGCTGCAGGAAAACCTCCAGGCCGGCGGCACCGTCACGTACCAGCATCACCGTCGACGCATCCTTGGCCTCGGGCACCTCACCGGAATCCGGCACAGTCGTCTCACTCACCTCTGCACACTAACGCCGAGGACCCGCTACGGCTGCGGCGGCCGACCGAGTCCAAGATAGCGGCGAATCACGTGGTCGAGCGCTTCCATCTCTTCGGCGGTCAGGTAGCCGACCGGATCGCCGAGCAGATAGCTGGAATCAATGGAGCGGATCTGATCCACCAGCAGCCACGTCGGCTGCCCCATCAACTCGATCTCTATCCGTGACGGCGACGGAGCTGCGCCCGTCGAAGTGGGGACTACAGTCACCATCGACCAGTTGGTTCGAGACAACACCACGCCGTAGCGCCGCCCACGTTGCTCGTGCCCACGCCGGGCCTCACCGAGATCAATCTTGTAGATCAGTCCGCGGATCACCACGCATCAGGCTCGTCGCCGAGATTCTCCCCTGACGCTTCGATCCGGTCGGCGGCCTCTTGCATCTCGCGCTGCCACTGCTCCTGCTCCAGGACGTACAGAGCACGGCGCAGCACATCGCTGGTTGTTTCTCCTTCGCGCGCCAGCCGTTCGACCAACGCCCGATCCTGACCGGTTGCTCGGAACGCAATTGTGCTCATGCAGCCAGTTTAACGCGTATTGAACAATTGTGATACGTAGACTTCAACGGGATCGGTGACGGCCGAGCCGGCGTTTGCGGCGGGCGAAGTAGCGGTCGTCGATACGGTCCAGGGCGATGGATTGGCGGAATGCTTCGCTGAGGTTCTCGGCGGTGAGGACGTCGGCGATCAGGCCCTGGGTGACGACTTCGCCTTCGCTGAGGAGCATGCAGTGGGTGAAGCCCGGCGGAATCTCCTCGACGTGGTGCGTGACCAGCACGAGCGCCGGAGCGTCGGGGTCGGCGGCGAGATCGCCGAGGCTTTCCACCAGTTCCTCGCGGCCCCCCAGGTCCACCCCGGCGGCCGGTTCGTCGAGCAGCAGCAGTTCCGGGTCGGTCATGAGGGCGCGGGCGATCAGGACACGTTTGCGCTCGCCCTCCGACAGTGTGCCGTAGGTGCGGTCCAGAAGGTGTTCCGCGCCCAGGCTTTCCAGCATGTCGATCGCGCGGTCGGTGTCGACGTCGTCGTATTTCTCGCGCCACCGGCCGAGTACCGCATACCCCGCGGACACCACCAGATCGGCCACCCGCTCGTCGGCGGGGATCCGGGCGGCCAGCGCCGCCGACGACAGGCCGATCCGGGGTCGCAGTTCGCTGACGTTCGTTTTGCCGAGGCGTTCACCCAGAACGTAGGCGGTGCCGTAGGACGGATGGGTTTCGGCGGCCGCGACCTGGAGCAGCGAGGTTTTCCCGGCACCGTTGGGCCCCAATATCACCCAGCGTTCGTCGAGTTCGACCTGCCAGGTGACGGGACCGACGAGGGTGTGCCCGTTGCGGCGGATGGAAACGTTGGTGAAGTCGATGAGTAGATCTGGATCGGGGTGCGCCACGGCCTCCATCTTGTCTCGAGACGTCCGCGCTTCCGGCACCGGGCACGCTACCAATGATCGAGTCGGGCGGGCCGCGTGGCGATCACCGTCGTGGAACCGGGGGCGACCTCGGTGAAACCGGCGTCGCGGACCGCGGTCGCCGCACTGCGCGCCACCGCGGTGCGCAGCATCTCCCATTCGTCGGGCTCGGCTTCCCGGACCGCGCAGGCGAACCCGCGCCGCGCCCAGGTGCGCGCCTGTTCCACCGGCAGTGCGCCGGCGAACAGCATGCTCGCATGCCCCACCTGCGCCGCGGCTTTACCGACGGTCATCCCGAGCGCCGCGTTCACCCAGAACACCGGTACATCCAGCGGTACGGGCCCGGGATCGTCGGATTCCAGGTCGGTGCCGCCGATCTGGAGCCGCCGGATACGCGGGTCGACCGCGCCCACCGGTCCCGGAACGAGCGCACGCACCAGCGCACCACCGCTCTCGACGGTCACCCCGGGTACTTCGTTCGCGGCCGCCCACTGCGCGCCCCGGGCCCGGCGCGCGACCTTCCTGATGCGCGACCGCTTCCACGCCAGATACGGCTGCTGCCATTCGCCCGCGACCCCGACCCGCGGGTCCAGGCACAACGCCACCGCCGCCCCGGCGGCCGCCGCGAGCAGATCGCTGCGCGCCGGCGGATCGGTCTTGGGCATATGCAACACCATCTGCATGGCCTGCACCTGCGCGGGATCGTCGGGATCGCCCGACCCCCCGTAGCCGGCCGCGAGTTCGGCGTGCCGCTCGGAAAACCCCGGGCCGCTGTAGAAATCGTCCTCCGGGCCGTGCCCGAAGTCCGGGTCCACATCCGATTCGCGGCCACCGGCCACCATTTCCGCGCCGCTATCCGGCAGCATCACACAAACCCTTCCCGCACCCGGCCAACACCGGACGACAGCCTACCTACGCCCCCGCACTCCGCCCCCGCCACGGCACCCGAGACCGGCGGGACACCCCTGATTCCGACCCACCTCCGTCCCCCGGTTCAGCGGCGGCACCGAACCCACGAGCCACTCGGAGAGACGCAACGACCCCGACCAACACAACCACAGCGGCACCGAGCCCAGCGAGACCCCCAGAGCGGCGCAACACCCCGAAACCAACGCAACCACGGCGGCGCCGAGTCCAGCGAGGCCCTTGTAGGGTTAGGCCCCGGCCCCCGCGGGGAGCGCCCCCCCCCCGCGGGCGGGCCCCCCCGGGGGGCGGGGGGGGCCGGGGCCCGGTGGGTCCGGCGTCCCCGGGCCGGGCGGGCCTGCCGGAGAACCCGGTGAACCCGGGCCGGGCACGCCGGCAGGGGTGGTGGCAGCCGGGGTGGTCGATGCGGGGGTGCCGGTATCGAC
>NZ_JARWPM010000206.1 GCF_029869215.1 Nocardia carnea | reverse complement strand
CCCCCCCCGCCCCCCCCCCGGGCCGGGCCACCCGGGGGGCCCCCACGCGGGGGGGGGGGGGGGGTGGGGTTTGGGGCGGGGGGGGGGGGTTCTCGGGCCGGGCCGGGGGGGGGGGGGGGGGCCCCCCCGCCCCCCCCGCGGCGCCCGCCCCCGCCCGCCCCCGGGGGGGGGGGGGGGGGCCGCCGCCGGGGGGCCCCCGGCGCCCCCCCCCCCCCCCCCCCACCGTTCGTCAGTTCGCCGGCTCTGCGCCGGCCGGCCCGCCGGTGAAGAATTCGTCGATCAGGCGCTGCATCGCCACCTGGAACTCCGCCGAGAGCGACATTTCGGCATCGTCGATATAGTTCACCGCGGCGGTCAAGGTCTTGCTGCCATCGGGTGTGCTGAACATCAGTGCGCCGTGCCCCGCCGCGCCGCCGTTGTGGGTGATGACCGTACCGTGGCCGGTATCGCGAAGAAACACGCCGAGACCGTAATCCATCCCGGGGATACCGGTGGGGTACGTAGTCCGCATCTCGGCCAGCAGCGCGGGCGGCAGCAGCGCGCCACTGTTCAAGGCGGAGATGAATATCTCCAGGTCCCGGGTAGTCGAGATCATGTCACCGCCGCTGGAGATCCACGACGGGTTGTGCTCGGTGACATCGACCGTGTGCTGCTCACCGGCATCTTCGTACCGGTAGTACGCATGGGCGTGCGGCACCGGCACACCGGTCTGCGTGGTCGGTACGACCGTCCCCGTGAGACCCAGCGGCCCCAGGATGCGGCGCTGCGCCTCGTGGGCGACCGGGCGGCCGGTGACCTTCTCGATCAGCAGCCTGGCCAGCACATAGTTCGTATTGGAATAGCTCCAGCCGGCACCCGGCTCGAACCGCGGCGGCTCGGACAGCGCCAGCCGTACCAGCTCTTCGGGCTGGTAGGTGCGGAACCGGTTGTCCACCCATTCCTTACCGGACGGCGTGGCCGCGATCCCCCGCACGATCGTCCCGTCCGGGTAGTATTCACCGGTGAAGTTGAAGATGCCGCTGGTGTGCTGCAACAGCATCCGTACCGTGATCCGCTCGTCGATCCCGAACTCCGGCAGATAGCCGGCGACCGGGCTGTCCAGACCGACCATGCCGTCGCCGACCAACTGCAGCACCAGTGTGGCGATGAAGGTTTTGGTATTGCTGCCGATCCGGATATGGCCGTCGATCGGCGGTTTCGCGGTCTCGCCCAGCCGGGCCACGCCGGCGCTGCCGGTCCATTCGCCCTGTTCGTCGCGCACCCGCAGGGCGATACCGGTGAAACCGGAAGCGACGATATCGTCGAGGGCTTTCTGCAGTGCCCGGGGATCCGCCGCCGCGATCTCGCCGGCGGCGGGATGCGAGGGGGCGCTGTTGTGGCCGGTCCGGCTGGGGGACATGATCTTCTCCTTCGTATGCCCGGTGGGGATACGAAGACTTTCGCCGGACCGGCTGACGGCGAGCTGACACCGGCCTGATGCGTGAGCTGACACGCGCCGGTCCACCCGATCGGTGCATCACGTATCGGTTGCTGCCGCCTGTGCGCGGTCTCGGACGGTTATGGTCGGTGACGTCCGTCCACGGTCTGCTGCACGCCGGCGTCGCGACGAGCCGGCACGGGCGGACGCGCTCGCTGACCCGTGCTGTTCCGCTGGTCGGCCGGTGCCGCCGGCAGGAATGCCGGAGGGGTCAGGCGAGCAGGGCTCGCGTATCCGAGGTACCCGGCTCGGCGAGGACCGTGGCGGTATCGCCTGTTTCGACGACCTTCCCGTCGGCGAGGACGACTATCCGGTGGCAATGTCCCGCGAGTACGGAGATGTCGTGACTGATGACGAGAACGGTGATCCCGGTGGCGACGCGCGTGCGTTCGATCACGCCCATGACCGCGGCGGCCGTTCCGGCGTCGAGAGCGGAGGTGATCTCGTCGCAGATCAGTACCTCGGGCGCGGCGGCCAGGGCCCGGGCGATCGCGACCCGCTGCCGCTGGCCACCGGAGAGTTCGGCCGGGTAGCGGCTCAGCATGGCGGGGTCGAGGCCGACATCGCGCAGCAGCGCGGCGGCGCGCTCGCCGATCTCACGGGACCGCACCCCACTCAGGTGTAGCGGGCGCGACAGGGTTTGCCACACAGTGCGTTTCGGGTTGAGAGTGGACAACGGGTGCTGCGGGATGAGCTGGATTCGCCGGCGGTCGCGGCGCGAACGGCGCAGCGTCCCGATGCCCAGGCGGCGGCCGTTCACCGCGAGCGTTCCCGACGCCTCGGTGTGCAGGCCCGCGAGGACCCGCGCGAAGGTCGTCTTGCCCGCACCGGACGGTCCGGCGATCGCGACCGACTCCCCCGCTCGTACGGTGAGGTCGATTGATTCCAGCAGAATCCGGCGGCCCGCTCGCGCGGATATACCCGCCGCGTGCAGCACGACCTCCGCGCCCGCGGGCAGGTCCGGGAGCGGGTCGGGCGACGAGGGCGGGAGCGTCCGGGGCGCGCCCAGGGCGACCGTATCGTCGGCCAGCCGGTGCAGGATCGCGGTGTCGTGTCCGGAGATCAGCACCGCCACTTTCTCGTCGTCGGCCAGTGACCGCAGGAGATCGGCGATATCGTGGCGCAGTTGCCCGTGCAGGCCGGCGAGTGGTTCGTCCACCACGAGCACACCGGCCCCGCGTACCAACGCCAACGCGAGTGCCACCCGGCGCTGCTCGCCGCCGGACAGTTCACCAGAACGGTTGCGCAACATACGCTCGGGCAACCCGACCCGGTGGAGCGCCGCGACCTGTTGCTCGCGGCCGGCCCGCGGTGCTGCCTCGACGAGGAGCGAACGGATGCGCATGGCCGGGTTCAGCGCGGCACCCGGATCCTGGCCGACGTAAGCCAGATGTTCGCGCCGGAAGGACTGCAACGCCGCGCCGTCCAGTGCGAAGACGTCCTGTCCATGGATATGCGCCGAACCGCTCGCGCGTACGGTGCCCGCGGCCAGATGACCGAGTACCGCGCGCATGAGGGTCGTCTTCCCGGCGCCGGAGGGACCCGTGAGCGCCGTGACCGTGCCCGGCGGCACCCGCAGCGAGACCGGCGCCAGTAGTTCGGCGCCGGCGGCCGTCCGCACCGCGAATTCCTCGACCACGATGCCGGTGGTCATACGCTCCGCCTTCCCCGGCCGAAGGCCGCCACCGCACCGTTCACACTCACCGCGAGCAGGCCGATGGCCAGGCTCGGCGCCAGCACTGCCGCGGGGTTGAGCAGGATGCCGGAGGCGTTCTCGCGCACCATCACCGCCCAATTGGCGTCGCCGAGCGTGGTCGGCAACTGCAGAAACGCCGCGGTACTCACCAGGTACATCGCCTCCACGAATCGCAAACCCAGTTGGGTGAGCAGCGTTTCCCGCAGGTTCGGCAGCAGTTCCCGGGTCACGAGGTAGGCCGCACCTTCCCCGCGGCCGCGGGCCGCCTCGATGAAACCGGAGGTCGCCACGCCCGCGGCCGCCGCCGCGAAAACGCGCGCGGTATACGGAGTCCCGGCGACCACGCAGATCACGACCAGCCCCACCGCACCGGATTCCGGCCAGGAGAGCATGAACAGCAGCATCGCCAGCACCGGCGGCAGGAGCATCCCGAGGTCCGCCGCCCGTTCGATCCACGCCCCCACCCGCGGATACAGCGCGGCGACGGAGCCGAGCCCGGCCGCGCAGCCGGTCACCAGGACGGCGATGATCACGGCGACCAGCAACAGTCCCCAGCCGCCGTGCAGCACCTGGCTGAACACGTCCTGCCCGAGCCGGTCACCGCCCAGCCAGGCCTGCCCGCTCGGTTCCGCGAAGGTGATACCCACCGCGTGATCGACCGTATGCGGCGCGAACACCGGCCCGAGAATCGCGAGGGCCACCACCGCGGCGGCGAGCAGCGCGGGCAGCCAGAGCCGGCGCGGACCGGACCGGGTTCGCAGCTTTGCGGTGCGGGCCGTCATGCCCGGCCTCGATTCGCCCAGGCCCGGATGGCGTCGGCCACCAGCAGGATGCCCATGATCGTCGTCCCGGTCACGGCGACGACGGCCGCGACCAGGGCGGTGTCGCGATCGGATACCGAACCCGCGACCAGGGCGCCCATCCCCGGATAGTTGAAGATCGTCTCGACGACGAGCGCACCGCCGAACAGGGTGCCGACCGAGGTCGCGAACGACATCGCGACGGTCGGTAATGCGAACGGCAGGATATGGCGCACCAACACGGCGCGTTCCGGGAGTCCGTTGAGCACCGCGCTCTCCACATGCGGGGCGGATGCGGCATCGGCCACCGCGCCCCGCACCACCCGCAGGTTCCAGCCGGTCTGGGGTATGGCCAGCGCCAGCACCGGCAGGATCAGCATGTCCGGATCGGCCGGGTAGCCGACCCGGTCGGTGAAGGTCACCGCGGGCAGCCAGTCCAGCCAGAGGGAGAAAACCAAGACCAGCAGGGTCGCGACGACGAATTCGGGCACCGCGATCACGAAGGCCGAACCGGGTTGCAGGGCCCGCGCGGCGAACCCGGTGGGGCGCGCCGCCCACCACACACCGAGCAGCAGTGCCAGGATCATCGTCACCAGCATGGCGATCGAGGCGAGCAGCAGTGTTTGCGGGAATTTGGCCGCCAGCAGCTCGTTCACCGACTGGCCGCGCGCCGTGGTGCCGAAATCGCCGGTGACGGCGCCACCGAACCACTCCCGGAAACGTTCCGGTAGCGGCCGGTCCAGCCCCAGTTCGCGTTCTTTCGCCGCGATCTGCTCGGGACTCGCATCCCGGCCGAGCACGGCCCGGGCCGCGTTACCCGGCAACAGGTCGACGACCACGAATACCACTGCGAGCAGGGCGATCAGCAAGCCGATCCGGCGCGCCACCACCGCGGCGAATCCGATCAACGCGACAGCCACACCCGTTCGAGCTGCACCCGGCCGTACCCGCCCAGCGTCGGCAGGCCGTGCACGGAGCGGGAGGCGATATCGATACCGTCGGCCATCCCCCAGACCAGGTAGCCGCCGCGCTCGTGCTGGATCTGCTGGATCTCCCGGCAGGCCGCGGTGAACTCCGGCCCCGGCGGCGCGGCCAGAGCTTCGGTGTAGGCCTTGTCGAACGCGGTGTCGCGGAACCCGGTTTCGTTCCATTTGGTGCGCGAGTACATGACCTTGCTGGCGAAGAACACGACCGAATCGTTGGTGCCCCAGTTCACCGTGTACAGCGGCGCCGTCAGCCAGGTCTCGTCGTAGAAGGCGTTCGCCTCCTGTACCACGACCTCGATCTTCAGCCCGACCTCCGCGGCCTGGCTCGCGAAGATCCGCGCCGATTCGACCTCCCCCACGGCCTCCTGCTTCGTCAGCAGGCGATAGGACTTCGCGGTATCGAATTTCGCGTCGGCGAGCAGTTGCCGGGCGCGGTCGAGGTCGCGCTGCCGTTGCGGGATCGACGTATCGTATTCCGGGTCGGCGGTGCCGAGGATATCGTTGGCCACGGTGCCGTACCCGGAAAGTACCTGCGCCACCATCGCTTCCCGATCCACCGCGAGGCGCAGCGCTTCGCGTACCCGCGGATCGGCGAACGGGCCGTCGGCGGTGCGCATCGCAATCGCTACCGCGACATCGTCCGGGCGCCGGATCACCGCGAGTTCGTCGCGTGATTCCGCCATCCGCCCCGCGACCGCGCCCACGCCCGAGGCGAGGTCGATCTGGCCCGCCATGATGGCATTCGCCATCGCGTCGGGGCTTTCGAACAGCGTCACCTCGATGGCGTCGAGCAGCGGCGCTTCCCGGTACCAGTTCTCGTTGCGCACCAGGCGGGCGTTGCCGTTGTCGTAGGACTCCAGGCGGAACGGGCCGGTTCCGATGGCCGCGGTGAAATCGGTGGTGGCCTGCGGGACCACAAAGGTCATCATCCGCAGCAGCAACGGGAGCTGGCTGTTCGGGGCCGCGCAGGTCAGCGTCACCGCGTTCGCACCGGCGGGCTGGATATCCGCGGCGGACGGCACCGGCACCTTGGTTTCGCCGGCGATCTCCCGCAACCGGCGCAGCGACCAGACGACATCGTCCGGTGTCACCGGCCGGCCGTCGTGGAAACGCGCGCCTTCCGCAATCGTGAAGGTCCATTTCCGCTGCTGCGCATCGGATTCCCACTGCGAGGCGAGCCGCGCGGAGACGTTGGGATCCGCTCCCGGAACGGTCAGCGCATCGTAGACGAGGGAGGCAATGAGGAAATCGCTCTCGTTGCTCAGGGTCTGATGCGGGTCCCGCTCGATCTTGGACGATTTCCCGATCGCCCCGACCCGCAATGTCCCGCCCCGCCGCGGCGGCCCGTCCGCACCCGCGGGCGAAGAACCGTCGCCACAGCCGGCGACCAGTAATACCGCGCCCAGCCCGAGGCCGGCCTTGAAGATATGGCGCCTACTCAAATCCACAGCTCGACCTCACCCAGCCCGTTCCAAGGTTAGCCTCTGCTAACCGGATTGAGGGTATCGCCGGGGCCACGAACCGGGCAACACCCCGGCGGACGCCGTTCCTGCCGCGCCGCCGATTCCGGATACCGCGCCCGCACGCGTGTCACATCGCGGCGGAGCATCGGGACAACCCGCGGTCCTCGGTCAGGCGCTTGCCCGCCGGTGAGTACATGGACCGAACGGATCCGGTTCGGGCAGCGATGGACGACGGCGCCGCATACTGTGGGCGGAATGTCCGGCGGTGACGAAAAAGGGCCGAGACAGGTCGAACTCATCGGGCCGGTAGCCGGGGCGATCACCTACGTGATCGCGGCCGGCCTGATCCTGACCGGACCGATCGTCGCGTGGACGGCATCACCGGCCGACGCGCTGTGCCCGGGAATCATCACCTTCCCGATCGGGATCGCGCTCGCGGTGCAAACCTTCGAATGGCGCGGGACCGAGCGGCGGTTCCGGGCCGCCGGGGTGGTCGCGACCGCGGAGATCACCGCTGTCCGGATACGCAGAGGTGGCGAATCCCCGGACGTCGCCGAACTGCGGGTCCGGATCAGCGGTCCCGGTATCGAACCGTTCGAGGCGGAGTGTGAAGTGCCCGCCGTCGCGCCCGCACCGCGGGTCGGCGACCGGCTCCACGTGGTGGTCGATCCCGCCGACAACGCGTTCGCCATCGGCTACGACCATCTGTTCGGACCGGAGTGACCGAACCTTCCGGCGGCGAAGGTCAGACGCGTTCCTTGGACCGGGTGCGCACCCGCAGGGCGATCGGCTTCTGCGTTTCGGCGAAGAAATCGTTGCCCTTGTCGTCGACCACGATGAACGCCGGGAAATCCTCGACCTCGATCTTCCAGACGGCTTCCATACCCAATTCCGGGTATTCGAGGACCTCCACCGATTTGATGCAGTCCAGCGCGAGCCGGGCCGCGGGGCCGCCGATCGAGCCGAGATAGAAACCGCCGTGCTCCTTGCAGGCCCGCGTGACCTGTGCGGAGCGGTTGCCCTTGGCGAGCATGACGAACGAGCCACCGGCCGCCTGGAACTGGTCGACATAGGAGTCCATCCGGCCCGCGGTGGTGGGGCCGAAGGACCCGGAGGCGTAACCGTCGGGCGTCTTCGCGGGACCGGCGTAGTAGACGGCCATATCGCGCAGGTATTGCGGCATCTCCTCGCCCGCGTCCAGCCGCTCCTTGATCTTGGCGTGCGCGATATCGCGGGCCACCACCAGCGGGCCGGACAGCGAAAGACGGGTCTTGACCGGGTACTTCGACAATTCCGCGCGAATCTCGTCCATCGGGCGGTTCAGATCGACCCGCACCACGTCGCCGCCGAGGATCTCGTCGGTCTGCTCGGGCAGGTACTGCGCGGGTTCGCGTTCGAGCTGCTCCAGGAACACACCTTCGGGGGTGATCTTGGCCAGCGCCTGCCGGTCGGCGGAACAGGAGACCGCCAGGGCGACCGGGCAGCTCGCGCCGTGCCGCGGCAGCCGCACCACGCGGACATCGTGGCAGAAGTACTTACCGCCGAACTGGGCGCCGATCCCGAACGACTGGGTCAGCTTGAACACTTCCTGTTCGAGTTCCAGATCACGGAAGGCATGACCGGTCATCGAACCCTCGGTCGGCAGATTGTCCAGGTAGTGCGCGGATGCGTACTTCGCCGTCTTCAGCGCGAATTCGGCGCTCGTACCGCCGATCACCACGGCGAGGTGGTACGGCGGGCAGGCCGCGGTACCCAGGGAGCGGATCTTCTCGTCCAGGAATTCCAGCATCCGGGTGGGATTCAGGATGGCCTTGGTCTCCTGGTACAGGAACGATTTGTTCGCCGAACCGCCGCCCTTGGCCATGTACAGGAACTTGTAGGACGGTTGCGCGGGATCGCCCGGCGTCGAGTACAGCTCGACCTGGGCGGGCAGATTCGAACCGGTGTTCTTCTCGTCCCACATGGTCAGCGGCGCCAGCTGCGAGTACCGCAGGTTCAGTTTCGTATAGGCGTCGAAGACGCCGCGGCTGATCCATTCGGCGTCGTCCACGCCGGTGAGTACACCCTCGGATTTCTTGCCCATGACGATCGCTGTACCGGTGTCCTGGCACATGGGCAGGATGCCGCCGGCGGAGATGTTGACATTCTTGAGCAGGTCCAGCGCGACGAACCGGTCGTTTCCGCTGGCTTCCGGATCGTCGATGATGCGCCGCAGCTGCGCCAGATGCGCCGGCCGCAGATAGTGGCTGATGTCGTGCATCGCCTCGGCGGTCAGCATCCGCAGCACCTCGGGGTCGACCTGCAGGAAGGTCCGGCCACCGGATTCGAAGGTGCTGACGCCCTCGGTCGTGAGCAGCCGGTACGGGGTGTCGTCGGCACCGATCGGGAGCAGGTCTGAATAGCGGAACTCGGGAGCGGTCACCGATCGCACTCCTTCGGAGATGGGCTGCGGGTAGAACACGGCACAGCCACGGTGAACGCCGCTGTACCGGGGGTCGAGCACAGCGAGCTTAACGACCGACCCCCGGATAGCCCGAAGTAAGGCAAACCTAAATTGTAACCTGCGAACCGTCTCCTCGCTGAATTACTGCGCGCGCAGTTTCAGCAGCAGGTAGGCGGCCAGCGACGGACCGTCGGCGATCACCCCGTCCCGGATCATGTCCTCCACCCGGGCCCGCGGAAACCACTGCTGCCGCATGTCCTGTTCGGTGAGCTCGCGGTTCGGCTCGCCGGGCGACAACTCGGTCGCGAGGAAAACGTGGCACCCTTCCCCGGTCATCGCGTTCGCGACCTGCACCCGGCCGAGCCACTCGAGCCGCCCGGCGGTGAACCCGGTTTCCTCGGCGAGTTCGGCCGCGGCCAGTTCCTCCGGGGTGCCCGTCACTCCCTCGGGAAAGGCACCGGACGGGAATTCCCAGGTCCGCGCACGCACCGGGTACCGGTATTGCTCCACGAGATGGAAGCCTTCGCGGTCCATCGGGATGACGAGCGCGAAATCGGGTTTCTCGATCACCGAGTACAGGCCGGGCGACCCGTCCCCGCGCTCGATCCGGTCCTCGCGCACCGTCAGCCACGGATTTTCGTAGACGATCCTGGACGACACCGTTGTGATACTCACGCCTCCAGTGTGGTGCCGTGACTATCGCCGCGGGGTCATACCGCTTCGGCGGGCGATTCCGGGACGCGTAGTTGCGCCGGCGTATCGACGCCCAGTCGCCGCTCGAAACCCTCCGGGATCACGATATCGGAGCGGTCCAGTTCGGTGACCTTGGTCTTGCGCAGCCCGAGCAACGCGGAATCGATACCGCCGCGCAGGATGTCCAGGACGTTCTCGACACCGGCCTGCCCGTTGGCCGCCAGGCCCCACAGGTAGGCGCGGCCGATCATCACCGCGCGCGCACCCAGGGCCACGGCCTTGACCACATCGCTACCGCGCCGGATTCCGCCGTCGAGCAAGATCTCGATCTCGTGACCCACCGCATCGGCCACCACCGGCAGCGCGCGGATGGAGGCGGGGGTGCCGTCGAGGTTGTTACCGCCGTGGTTGGACACCGAGATGGCGGACACACCGGCGTCGACGGCCCGGCGGGCATCGTCCACCCGCATGACGCCCTTGAGCATCACGGGTCCGTCCCACTGCTCACAGACCCAGGCCACATCGGCCCAGTCCGGGGCGGTGGTGCCCATCCATTCGCCGTAGGCGCCGAAGAAACCGGGCGCGGGGGCGTCGCCGAGCGCCATATTGGGGGCGGTGAGGTCGGGCAGGGTGCCCGACCTCAGGTAGCGGGTAAGCCAGCGCGGTTTGCGCAGCACCTGCGGCGCGAAGCTCGCCATGGTGCGCAGATCCAGTTTCTCCGGGATCACCGGCGAACCCCAGTCGCGGCCGTGCGAGAACGACCAGTCGAGGGTGAGGATCAGGCCCACCGCACCGGCGGCCTTCGCCCGCGCCATCCGCGCCGAGATATCGTCCTTGCTCCCACACCAGTAGAGCTGGAAGAAGGTGGTGGGATTGGCGGCCACGACCTCCTCCACGGATTTGCTCGCGAACGACGACAGTCCCATGGCCGTTCCGCGCGCGGCGGCGGCCCGCGCGACCGCGACCTCGCCGTCGGGATGTACGGCCTGCACACCCGTCGGCGAGATGATCACCGGCATGGAGATCTGCTGACCCAGCACCGTCGTGGACTGATCGCGTTCGCCGATCGGTCCCGCGACGTGCGGTGCGAAACCGAGCTCGGTGAACGCGGCCTGGTTGTCGTCGATGGTCTGGCCGCGTTCCGAGCCGGCGACCAGTGCGCCGTACACCGATTTCGGCAGCCGCTTCTCGGCGCGCCGATGCGCCTCGGCAACGGTTTCGAACCACGGGTTCATGGTCGGGTCCTTTCCACTGGTTCCGGCCACCATTGCCGGACCTGATCGAACAGTTGGGTGACGAGTTCGCCGAGCAGCCGCTCGCCTTCGGCGGCGGTGGCGCCGGTGGGATCACCGAGGACCCCGTTCGCGCTGACGGCCTTCACCCCACCGGCGCGCAACTGCGGCAGTACCTCGGCGAGCGGGCGGGTATCGCCGGGCCGGGCCCGCTCGGTGTGCACACGTCCGGGCGAGAGGTGCAGTTGCAGGCCGGTTTCCGTGCGGCCCGCATGGGCGTCACCGGCAGAGCGCGGCAGGAACAACCGGATATCGCGGGATTCGCTGCGCAACAGGGCGACCGCCCGGCGCAGCGGTTCCACATTCCCGCCGTGCCCGTTGACCAGCACGATCCGCTCGAAGGTAGCGGTAGCCGACCGGCACAGTTCCACGATCAGCAGTTCCAGCGCCATCTGCCCGATCGACAGGGTGCCGGGGAAACCGCTGTGCTCACCGCTGGCGCCGTAGGCGACCGGCGGCGCCACCAGGACGGCCGGGCGGCGCTCGGCCAGACCGATACACAATGCCACGGCCAGGTCGGTATCGGTGGAGACCGGAAGGTGGGGGCCGTGCTGCTCGGTGGACCCGACCGGCACCGCGAGCAACGCCCCGCTGTTACCGAGGTCACCCGCCTCCGGCCATGTGAGGTCCGCCACCATCATGGGCCCGACATTAACGTCACCCACTGACAAAATCAAGAGAGTGGCCCCGACCGCACCGGCCTCCCGTCACACAGCGCAGAATCTTCCCGTGACGGCACAGCATCCGCGCGGACGCCCCCGCGGTACCACCAAGCGCGAGCTCGAACTGATCGCCATGCGGTTGTTCAGCGAGCAGGGCTTCGAGGAAACCACGGTCGAGCAGATCGCGGCCGTCGCCGGCATCAGCGGCCGGACCTTCTTCCGCTACTTCCCCGGTAAGGCCGAGGTGCTGTGGTACTCGTTCGACGACGAGGTCGCCGGGCTCCGGGCCGCCTTCGCCGCGGTTCCCCCGGACGAGCCGATGATGGCGGCCGTGCGCCGCGTGGTGGTCAACGCCAATCGCTATCGCGCCGAGGACGTCCCCGAACTGCGCACCCGGATGAAACTGGTGGCCGATGTGCCCGCCCTGGCCGCCACCGCGGGCGCCCACTACGACGCCTGGGAACGCACCGTGAGCGAGTTCGCGGCGTCGCGACTCGGCGATCCACCCGACGCGCTGATCCCGCTGGCCGTCGGCCGGACCACCCTGGCCGCCGCCCGCGCCGCGTTCGATGCCTGGCTCGCCCGCGCAGACGCGGATCTGACCGTTTATCTCGATCGCGCGCTCGCGGCGCTGGAGCGCGGTTTCACCACGCCGGACGCGTTCCCGGTCACAACCGGCGAATAAACCGGACCGGCAGGTTTCACCGGCGTAGGAGCGAGGGTATGACTAGGCTCGGTATCGGCACGACCGCCGAAGTCACTACGATGTACCGGACCGCCGTCGAAAGGGGCACAAGTTACATGTCCGAGGTGTCCATGGGCCTTTCGGCGGACTCATTGGCCGAGGTTTCCGTCGACAAGCTGCTGCCGCAGCTCGTCGAGCATCTGCGCCAGAACCGCACCGCGTTGCGGGAGGAATGGGCACGGCGTATCACCGAGGCCCGGCTGCTCACCGCCATGACCCCCGAAGAGGTCTTCTCCGAGGCCACGTCGGTGTACGACAACTACGTCGAGGTGCTGGAAACCGGTAGCGTCGAAGCGCTGCAGGCCTACGCCCGCGATCTGTCCGAGCGCATCATTCCGAGAGGAGTCGAGACCGACGAGGTCCTCGGCATGGTGCTGCTGCTGCGCGATGTGCTGGCCCGCTCGCTGTTCGAGAAGTATCAGTCGAATTTCGAACTGCTCAACGCGGTCCTCGACGCGTACGAACCGGCCGCGAACCGAATCGCCAATACCGTGGGCGTGTCCTTCGTCCAGGAACGCGAGCGCGTGATCCGGCAGCAGCAGGAGGCTATCCGCGAGCTGTCCACCCCGGTGCTCCAGGTGCGTGAGCAGCTGCTGATCCTGCCGATAATCGGTGTGCTGGACAGCCAGCGCGCCCGTCAGCTCACCGAACAGTTGCTGCGGGCGATCCGCAACAACCGCGCCAAGGTGGTCGTCATCGATATCACCGGTGTGCCCGATATCGATTCCACGGTCGCCAACCACCTGGTGCAGACCGTGGACGCGTCCGGGTTGATGGGCGCCAGCGTCATCATGACCGGTCTGTCCTCGGAGATCGCGCTGACGCTGGTGACGATCGGACTCGATCTGTCGAAGATGAACGCGGTCGGCGATCTGCAGGGCGGAATCGAAGAGGCGGAACGGTTACTGGGCTACGAAGTGTCCAGAGTGACCGAACGCAGCGAACGCGATTCGCGCTGACGGAACCGTTATGCCAGTACCTATCCTCAAACAAGGCACATATCTGATCGCATCCGTACAGTCCGCGCTGACCGATGCCGATACCGAGCGCCTCCAGGACGACCTGATGAACCAGGTCAGCAAGTACCGCGCACAAGGCATCATCGTCGACGTGACAGCCATCGACGTGATGGATTCCTTCGCCGCCAGGTCATTGCGCACCATCGCGCATATGACGCAGCTGCGCGGCGCGGAAACCGTTATCGTCGGCCTGCAACCCGAGGTCGCTTTCGCTATGGTGCAACTCGGCCTCACCTTCGAGGATATGCACACGGCACTGGACCTCGAGGAGGGCTTGGCTTGGCTGAACCGGAAGGCTTCGGACCGGCGCCACCACCGAGATGGTCGTGACAGTGGCCGCTGATCGGGTGGTAATCGCGGTGAAGATGTCGAACGACATCGTGACCGCGCGTCAGGCCGGGCGGGAGCTGGCCGAGGAACTCGGCTTCACGCTCACCGACCGGACGATGATCTCCACGGCGATCTCCGAGGTTGCCCGGAATATCACCAGCTACGCCGGCAGCGGCGAGATCCGGCTCCACGTGGACGAGCGCGACGGTCGTCGCGCTCTCGTGGTTCAGGCCAAGGATCAGGGGCCGGGCATCATCGATATCGCCCGCGCCATGGAAGACGGTTATTCCACCGGTCTGGGTCTGGGCCTGGGCCTCCCCGGCGCCAAACGGCTGATGGACGGTATGGCCATCGAATCGGCACCCGGCCAGGGCACGCTGGTGGAAATGTGGAAGTGGGTACCCCACGGTGCATGAGGACGGGTTCATCGGCCGGATCGAATGGGCGATGGCCGGCCGCGCCCTCCCCGGACAGGATGTCTCCGGGGACCGCTGCGTGGTCCTCGATACCGGCACCGGGTCGGTCCTGTTCGCCGTGCTCGACGGTCTCGGTCACGGGGCGGCCGCGGCCGCGGCGGTGGACCGTGCGTCCCGGGTACTCGCCGAGAACCGCGCCGAACCGCTGGATGTGCTGATGGTGCTGTGCCACCGGGCGATGTCGGATACCCGCGGCGCCGCGGTCACCCTGGCCCTGTTCGGTGCGGAGGAAGCGCAGTGGCTGGGGGTCGGGAATGTGGATTCGCAGGTGCTCACCGCGGGACCCACCGGACCGCAGGTGAGTGCCACGGTATTGCAGAGCGGGGGGATCGTCGGTTACCGGTTGCCGCCGCACCTGCAGCCGCAGACGGTGCCGGTACGCCCGGGAGATCTGCTGCTGATGTCCACCGACGGGGTGGTGGTGGCGCCGGACGAGGGTATCGACCTGGCGAAATCCACCGCCGATATCGCCCGGGAACTGGTGGATCGGCACGCCAAGGACACCGACGACGCCTTGGTTCTCGCCGCCCGGGTGCGGGGCGTTCCGAACGGGGTCGCGCACGAGCGAGAAGCGTCGTGACCTGCCGGGAGAGCCTATGAGCGAGATCCTGGCGGCGTTCCTCGACGCCTATGCCGATGCCTTGCGCCGCCATCTCGCCGCCCCCGAACACGACGGGCTCGCCGAGGCGCACGAACTCGGCCGCCGCGCCCTGGTGGAGGGCATCAGCCTGCTCGACCTCACCGAGCATCACTTCCGCGTGGCCAAACAGGTGCAGATCGAAGCGGACGACCAGGAGACCGACGCCGGCGGATCCCCCCGCGCGGACAGTCCGCTGGCCGAGCATGCGCTGGAATTCCTGCTGCAAACCCTGATCACCCTCGATGTGGCGACCCGCGGCTACCTCGACGGCACCCGCCGCTACGAACAACAGCGCTCACGTGCCGACGATCTCGCCGGGCGCGACGAATTCCGCACCGCCCTGGTGGAATCGCTGCAGGACGGTTTCTTCGTCGCCGACGCGCGCGGGACGATTATCGAGGTCAACAAGGCTTTCGGCGAACTCACCGGATACGGCGCGACCGGGGTGCCCTATCCGCTACCGCATCCGTGGTCGATTCCGGAGGGCCCGCGGTATCCCGACCTGGGCACCGAGGCCTCGCGGTTCGTCGTCCCGATCCAGCACCGGGACGGCCGGCGCCGCTGGATCGGGGTGAGCACCAGTGCCCTGGTGAAACCGGACGGAGAGGAACACATCTTCGTCGGCACCGTCCGTGACGTCACCGCCGAACACGACGCCCAGGCGCGCGATCAGGCCGCCAACCGGCTCGCCACGGCGCTGGCCGCGGCCACCACGGTGGCCGAGGTGCTCGAAGTGGGCCTCGACGAGCTGCGGCGTACCGTCGGCGCGGAAACCGCGGTCGTGGCGGTGTGGGCGGGTCATACCGCGCCAGAGATGTACGTCTCGGGTATCCCGCCGGCGAGTCCGGGAGACGACGGCGGCACCGGTCTCGAACCGGGGACCGCGGCGATACTCAAACGCGCGCGGCTGCGGCCGGGACGCACTCTGATCGCCGTCCCCGAGGGGGCCGGCAGCGCCGAGGGCATCGTGGCCCCGCTGGGCGAAACCGGCGATGCCGCGCTGTGGTTGCGTTTCGCCGTACCGCGGGTGGTCGATGCCGCCGACTGGACGCTGTTCTCGCTGCTCATCGGTCATCTGAGTTTGGCCGTGCAGCGGGCGCGCAACTTCGATCAGGCCCGGTCCACCTCGTTGACCCTGCAGCGGGCGATGCTCGGCCCGATCGAACTGCCACCTCGGTTCTCGGTGCACTACGAGCCTGCGCTCCCCCCGCTCGAGATCGGCGGCGACTGGTACGACGTGGTACCGCTACCCGACGGGACCATCGGTGTCGTGGTCGGGGACTGCGTGGGCCGCGGCCTGTCCGCGGCCGTGGTGATGGGCCAGTTGCGCACCGCGGCCCGCGCGCTGCTGTTACGCGGCGCCGGACCTGCCCAGTTGCTCAGCGAACTCGACCCGGTGGCCGCGCGTATTCCCGGCGCCCTGTGCACCACCGTCTGCGCGGCGGTGCTGGATCCGGTACGCGGGCTGGTCCGCTACAGCAATGCCGGTCATATGCCGCCCATACTGGCCGATGTGGACAAGACCGGCCGGCTGCTCGAAGGCGGGCGCTCGGTACCGCTGGCTACCTTCGAGACTCTGCGCCGGCCGGAGGCCACCACGCCGCTTCCGCCCGGTTCGACGCTGGTGCTGTTCACCGACGGGCTGGTGGAGCGCCGGGGCGAGGATATCGACGAGGGCTTCACCAAAATCGCCGAAACGCTGGCCGGCAGTGCCGGCAAACTGCCGCGCGAAGTGGCCGATTCGGTGCTCTCGGCCTTGCGCCCGGACGGTGGCTACGACGACGATATCGCCATGGTGGTGTACCGGCAGCCACCGGAACCGTTACGACTGGACCTACCGGCCCGGCCGGACCGGCTGGCCATGCTGCGCCGCACCCTCACGGCCTGGCTGTCGGCCGCGGCCGTCCCGCACAACCTGACCGCCGACCTGGTCGCGGCGACCAACGAGGCATGCAGCAACAGCATCGAACACGCATACCAGGAAGGCGCCTCGGAGACCGAACGGGTGCTGCTCACCGCCGAATGCGACGGCGACCGGGTGGTCATCGAAACGACCGATACCGGCACCTGGCGGCCCCGGCCCGCCGATCCGGGACCGCGCGGCCGGGGAATCGATATGATGCGGGCACTCACCGAGGAACTCGAGATCGACCATCCGGGTCCCGGCACCCGGGTGCGGATGTCGGTGACCCTGCCGGCGATCACGTTCCCGGTGGCCAGCGCCCTGCGCGCGACGAACAACCGGTCCCGCGGGGGCACGATGCAGCAAGATCGGGAGACTCATGGCAGATTGTGATGATGTGACGAACTCTTCCCCAGACGAGAACCCGATTCCGGATACGATGACGACCTCGATCGCCGACCACGACGGCGTCACCGTGCTCACGGTGACCGGGGAGGTCGATCTCGCCACGGCCCCGGCGCTGGAGACGGCGATCGACGCGGCGCTCGACGCCGGCTCGGACCGGGTGGTCGTGGATCTCGCGGCGGTGAGCTTCCTGGCTTCGGCCGGGATGGCCGCCTTGGTAGCCGCCCATCAGCGGGCCGGAGAGAAGACCACCATCGCACTGGTGGCCGAAGGCCCGGCCACCAGCCGCCAGCTCAAGATGACCGCTCTGGACCAGGTTTTCGACCTGCATTCCACCCTGGACGGCGCGCTGGCGAGTTTCCGCGGCGCCTGAGCGAGACGACGCCACCCGGCCGGCGGTGGCGGCGGCGTGCTGGCGCCCCGGCACCCCGCCGCCCGGGGGGCGGCCGGGGGCCCCCCCACCCCCCCCCCCCCCCCCGCGGGGGGGGGGCGGGCGGGGCGCCTCCCCCCCCCCGCCACCCCGGGCCGGGTGGCGTCGTCTCGCTCAGGCGCCGCGGAAACTCGCCAGCGCGCCGTCCAGGGT
>NZ_JARWPM010000205.1 GCF_029869215.1 Nocardia carnea | reverse complement strand
ACCCCGCACCGGAACCGGTCGCGTGGCCGGGCGAAACGCGGCAGGGCTACTTTGTCTGCGCGCATACGAGTCTCACCTCCGCCAAGGGGCGGGGCCGGGCCCCGGGCGCCGGGGGGGGGCGGGGCCCCCCCGCCCCCACCGCGGGGCGGATTTCGCGACCGCCGAGGACGCCGTGCAGGAGGCACTGCTGCGCGCCGTCGATACGTGGCCGGACCGCCGTCCCGACGACCCGAAGGGCTGGCTGATCACCACGGCGTGGCGCTGTTTCCTCGACCTGGCCCGGTCCGACACCGCGCGGCGAAACCGTGAACTGCGGTTCTCCGACGACCCCGCACCGGAACCGGTCGCGTCGACGGACGAAACGCTGCAGCTCTACTTTCTCTGCGCGCATCCGAGTCTCACCTCCGCCTCGGCCGTCGCCCTGACCCTGCGCGCGGTCGGCGGCCTGACCACCCGACAGATAGCGCAGGCCTATCTCGTCCCCGAAACCACGATGGCCCAGCGGATCAGCCGGGCCAAACGCACCGTGAGCACCGTCCGGCTGGACACCCCCGGCGATCTGCACACCGTGCTGCGGGTGCTGTACCTGGTCTTCAACGAGGGCTACAGCGGCGATATCGACCTCGCCGCGGAGGCGATCCGGCTGGCCCGGCAACTCGCCGCGACCACCGGTGATCCGGAGGTGGCGGGACTGCTCGCGCTGTTCCTGCTGCACCATGCCCGGCGCCCGGCCCGCACCCGCCCGGACGGCAGCCTGGTGCCGCTGGCCGAACAGGACCGCGGATTGTGGCGGCGCGAGCTGATCGCCGAGGGCGTGGTGATCCTGCAGGCGGCGCTGGCCCGGGACCGGCTCGGCGAGTACCAGGCGCAGGCCGCGATCGCGGCACTGCACGCGGACGCGCAGACGGCCAGGGAAACCGACTGGGTCCAGATCGTGGAGTGGTACGACGAATTGGTCGCGATCACGGACAGCCCGATCGCCCGGCTCAACCGGGCCGTCGCCGTCGGCGAAGCGGACGGTCCGCAGGCGGGCCTGGCAGCACTGGCCGAACTCGACTCGAAACTCCCGCGCTACACCGCCTCCGCTGCCTATCTCCACGAAAAGGCCGGTGACACCGCCACGGCGGCGCGGCTCTACGTGGAGGCCGCGAAACAAGCCCAGAACCTCGCCGAACGCAACCACCTCACGCTCCGTGCCGCCACCCTCCACCAACGGCTCACCGGGAAGGCCGGCGACGCGTCACCGCCGCAGAGTGACAACCCGCAGTAGGAGAGCACCCTACTGCTCGAAACGATCAGGGCGGCTCGGTACCGCCCCGGCACCAACTCGCGTGAAGCCGGCGACAGTTGCCGCTCGCCGCCGGCCCCGTCCGTCCACTCCGGGAAACCGGAGCACGATCGGCCGGCGCCGCTCGCGATGCTGCGGGCCGCCGCACGGGTGTGCCCGTCCACGAGCATGCCGGGGAGATCACCGGATCGAGGGCCCGCCGGTCACCGCAGCGGGGTGAAGAGGGCGTCGACCAGATCGCCCGCCGCGGAGCCCGGCCGCCCGCCGGTGTAGTAGCCCAGGAACGCCTCGTGGAAGCATGCCCCGATCAGCAGGGCGGCGGCCGCGTCCGGGTCGGCGCCGGCGGCGATGCGGCCGAGGGCTTGTTCGGCGCGCAGGTACGCCGCGAATCCGGCGACCGCCTTATCGGGGCCGGCGCCGAGTTCGTCCATCGCGACCCGGTGCGCCGCCATCCGCTGCGGGTCGGCCAGCAGCGCGCCCAGCATCGGGATCGTCTGCCGGTAGAAGTCGAGCGCCGCCTGCGCGAATCCGGCCAGGTTGTCCCGGATCTCGCCGGCCCCGGGCCGGATCTCCAGCCGCGATACCCCCGGCACCCGCTCCCGCAGCACAGCCAGCAACAACCGTTCCTTATCGCCGAAGTACTTGTACAGCGTGGGCTCCGAAACGCCGGTCGCCTGGGCGATCTCCTTCGTGGTGGCGTGTACGACGCCGCGGGTGCGAAGGATGTCCGCCGCGGCATCCAGGATCCGTTCCCGGGTACTCAACCTGCCCTCCTTCCGCTGCGCTTGACAGGTTAGTAAACACTAGCTCATGCTGGTGGCTAGTGTTTACTAACCCATGCTTCACCTGGAGGTTCCTCGTGTGGACAGACGATTTCGGCGCGCCCGGCGGCCATTCCGGCAGCGCGGGGTCCTGAAATGCCGATCAGCAAGAAAATGATCATCACCGCGGTCTGCCTGGCACTGGCCGCGGTCCTCGCCGCGGGCGCCACGGTCGGCTACCTCACCTTCGTGCGCTCGCCGATCGATACACCCGCCCGGGCCTGCCGCGACTACGCCACCGCTACCGGCCCGGTCGTCGTCGCGGCGGGCGCCAGTATGACCCGGGGCACGCTCGGCGCGGACTGGGTCGGCAGCCTGCGGAACAGGCCGGATTTCGCCGGCCACCGGTTCGTCAACGCGGGGATAAACGGCAACACCAGCGGGGATCTGCGCGAGCGGGCCGGCACCGATATCGTCGCCTGCCATCCGGACGCGGTGCTGATCCTGGTCGGCACCAACGATGTTCGCGACGGCGTCCCCGTGGACACCTATCGCGCGAACCTCGCCGCGATAGTCGGCCATGTCACCACCGGGACGACCGCGCGGGTCGCGCTGATCTCCGTACCACCGCTGGGCGAGGACCTCGGTGCCGGGATCAATCAGCGCCTGGCCGAGTACAACCGGGCCGTCGCCGAGGTCGCCGCCGCGGCGCACGCCGGCTACCTACCCTTCCACGAACGTCTCGCCGATCTGCTCCGACGACGCGAAAAGCCGCCGAGTACCTACGATTTCGGATTCGGACTCGCATTCCGGGCGGCGGCCCGGCACCATCTGCTGCGGCAGAGCTGGGATCAGGTCGCCCACAGCCACGGTCTCGAATTCTTTGTCGACCACATCCATCTCAGCGATCGCGGCGGCGCGATCCTCACCGATCTCACGGCAGATTGGCTCCGGTCCACCGTTCCCGGTACCCCGCCGGGTCGCTAGCCGGCGCGGCGCGCCTGTTTCGCGGCATCATAGGCGCGCCGCGCCCGCTCGACCTCGCCGAGGTTGTCCGACCATTCCGCAAGCGCCGCGAACAGCGGCGCCAGGCTGCTACCCAGCTCGCTGATCTCGTAGACGACGCGCGGCGGGACCTCCGGATAGTAGGTACGGGTGATCAATCCGTCGCGTTCGAGCTGCCGCAGCCGTTCGGTCAGGACTTTCGGGGAGATCGTGGTGATCAGGCGCTGGAGTTCGACGAAACGCTGCGGGCCGCGATAGTGCAGCACCCAGAGGATCGGCGTGGTCCAGCGGCTGAACACGATATCGACCACGGGCGCGATGGGGCAGGCGTTCTCCGGAGCGACGTCGCCTCGCGGCTCCCATACTGTGTCTTCGGTCACGATAGCGGCCTACCTCCATTACTTTCCCCTAGGTACCTACTGCCTTTCGAATAGTAACTTCGCGTCACCGAAGTCGAAAGGAAAAGAACATGATCGTGGTGACCGGAGCGACGGGCAATATCGGACGACCGCTGGTGCAGACGCTGACAGCGGCGGGTGCGCAGGTCCGCGCCGTCTCGCGCACCGTGCGAGCGGCGGATCTCCCGGCCGGTGTGGAACACCGGCAGGCCGACCTCCTGGATACGAACCGCCTGGCCGCGGCCCTGGACGGCGCGCACACCGTCTTCCTCCTGACGTCCGGCGAATTCCTCGGCGCCGGAGGCGATCTCACCGACGTGATGCGGGTGGTACGCGAGGCGGGTGCGCAACGTGTGGTGCTGGTGTCCTCGCAGGGCGTGGGCACCGGAAACCACCCCTCCGACGCCGAGGACGCGGTCGAGGAGTCGGGGGTCGCACGGACGATCCTGCGTCCGGGCAACTTCGCCTCCAACGCGCTGCAATGGGCGGAATCGGTGCGCACCCAACGGGCGATCGCGGCGCCGTTCGCCGATATCGCTCTGCCCGTGATCGACCCCGCCGATATCGCCGCGGTAGCCGCCGCGGCTCTGCTCGACGACAGTCACGCCGGCAAGACCTACGAACTGACCGGGCCCGAACCGGTGTCGCCCCGGCAGCAGGCCGCCGCCCTCGGGACAGTGCTGGGCGAACCGGTGCGGTTCACCGAACTGTCCCGCGCACAGGCGCACGCGCGGATGACGCAGTTCATGCCCGAGCCGGTGGTCGAGGCCACGCTCGATATGCTCGGCCACCCCGCCCCGGCCTTACAGCAGGTCAGCCCGGACGTCCAGCAGGTACTCGGCCGGCCACCGCGCACCTTCACCGAGTGGGCGGCCCGCCACGCGACCGCCTTCAAGTAGGAAGACGGGCGGCCCCCGGGGTGAGTCGTTCAGCGGACTGCCAGGTCATTCAGCGCGGCGGTCCGGCTCCGGCACCGCACTGCCCGGCAACCGCAGCAGCCCGGGGCACGATGCGGCGGGCGCGGGGCGGCACAGCGCGGGCGCGGCACCGCACGGCACGGCACGGGCACTGCGCGGTGCGGTGCGGGGCGGTGAGGGTCTTGCTGATGCCGTTGTGCAGAGAGAGGGTGTCGTTACTGAGGGGGGGGTGCAGCGGTACGTGGACCTCCTGTGGTTCGGCGCCGGGGGGCGCCGCGGTATCGGCCACGGGTTGGAAG
>NZ_JARWPM010000204.1 GCF_029869215.1 Nocardia carnea | reverse complement strand
AAGTAGGTGTGCGCGTGCCGAATCGACCCAGAAATACCCTTGGCGCTCGGCCGCCATATCGGCCGGAAGCCGGGTGGCCTTCGCGATGGATACTGCCCGGCCGGGCTCGGGGGGGGGGAATTGGTTTGGGTCTATTTTGGGCTCGTCTTTCTTTATAGGGCGGTGACGCTGGGGTTTCCCCCCGGTTTTCGCGTTCGGAGGCCGATGTCTGCCCGGTGCAGGTTAATGGCAATTCTGTGGTGTGTACCGACCCGGCGGTGGTTACTCTTGGGTCAGGTCGGCTGTGTTACCGGTCGCCCATGCGATACAGTGGCCGGACCCACTGTGACGTGACGCACCGCTACCGGGTCAGCGGTGCCGAGTGGGTAGCTCGCTGAGAAATGTGGAGGTTGGCGTGGGCGTCGAGGTCAGGACCGAGAGTGTAACCAAGTCGTTCGGTTCACAGCGGATTTGGCAGGACGTTTCTATTACCCTGCCTGCCGGTGAGGTCAGCGCGCTGCTGGGCCCGTCGGGCACCGGTAAGTCCGTATTCCTGAAGTCGCTCATCGGCCTGCTGCGGCCCGAGCGCGGATCCATTTTCATCGGTGATACCGATATCACCACCTGCTCGAACAAGGAGCTCTACGAGATCCGCAAACTGTTCGGCGTGTTGTTCCAGGACGGCGCACTGTTCGGTTCGATGAATCTCTTCGACAATGTGGCCTTCCCGCTGCGCGAGCACACCAAGAAATCCGAATCCGATATCCGCAAGATCGTGATGGAGAAGCTGGAGCTCACCGGTCTGCTCGGCGCCGAGGGCAAATTGCCCGGCGAGATCTCCGGCGGTATGCGCAAACGTGCCGGTCTGGCGCGCGCGCTGGTGCTCGATCCGCAGATCATCCTGGTCGACGAGCCCGACTCGGGGCTGGATCCGGTACGTACCTCTTATCTCAGCCAGCTGCTGATCGATATCAACGCGCAGATCGACGCGACAATCCTCATCGTGACGCACAACATCAACCTGGCGCGTACGGTGCCCGACAATATCGGCATGCTGTTCCGGCGCCAGCTGGTGATGTTCGGTCCGCGCGAGGTGCTCCTCACCAGTGACGAGCCGGTGGTCAAACAGTTCCTCAACGGCCGCATGATCGGCCCCATCGGTATGTCCGAGGAAAAGGACGAGGCCCAGATGGCGCGCGAGCAGGCGATGGTCGATGCCGGCCATCACCACGGTGGTGCCGAAGAGGTCGAGGGCATCATCCCGCAGATGAAAGCGCAGCCGGGTATGCCGGTGCGCCAGGCCGTGCAGCGGCGGAAGAACCGCGTCCGGGAGATCATGCACACCCTGCCGGCCGCGGCGCAGGCCGCCATTCGGGAATCGCTCGATCAGAACGATGAGACGATGGTGATGTCCTACAACTCCGGGCAGCAGCTCGGTGCGGGGGACCGGGGCAACGATTTCCCGGGGTCGGACTTCGACACCATGCAGTACCCCAAGGTGTGACAGAACTTACTGGCCGGAAACAGCGCGTCGGGTTTTCCCCGGCGCGCTGTTCGTTGTGCGGGTACCGCGGGGGGCGTGACCGGCGCGTCGGTGCGGCTCGCGCGGGGGTTTCGGCTGATCTTGTTGGCACCGGCGGATTCGGCAGACCGGCAGGTCGGCACGGGCACTTGACGAGTTTCGCCGGACCAGTCACGCTATTGGAGGCAGCTTCGGTTGCCTCGGTAGTGCACGACCACCGACGCCGAATCGGCTCTCGCCGGCGCGGCCGTGGCCCGGAACGCAGCCAGCGGAACCGGCCCGGCGCGTCAGCCGGACAGCGGTTCGCCGGGGTGGTACTTTGACACCTCCGTATAGGTAGGTGTAGGTTTGGACGTTGCGCTGGCTGCCTCCTGTCCATACCTTGATCGCACTACGAAAGTTCCACCCTTCCGGTGTTGCTTCCGTTGTTTGCTGTTCGAGTCTCGTTCGGGTCGTGACCAGCGAGAATCCCAAAATGTAGCAGACAAGCGACGGTCGCGGACCACCACGCGACGCGCGTGAGGTGCTGGAAGGACGCATCTTGGCAGTCTCCACCCAGACAAGCGCCAATACGAAGCTGGGAGTTTCCGGAGGTATCCCCGGGGCTCCGTTGCGGGTGTCTTTCGCGAAGCTCCGGGAGCCGCTGGAGGTGCCCGGACTTCTCGATCTACAAACGGAATCTTTCGCCTGGCTGGTCGGCACGCCGGAATGGCGCGAGCGGGCTGCCGCTCGCGGCGACGGCGGGCTGGTCGGCGGGCTCGAAGAGGTCCTCGAGGAGCTGTCGCCGATCGAGGACTTCTCCGGTTCGATGTCCCTGTCCTTCTCCGATCCGCGCTTCGAAGAGGTCAAGGCCTCCATCGACGAGTGCAAAGACAAGGACATGACCTACGCGGCGCCGTTGTTCGTCACCGCGGAGTTCATCAACAACAACACCGGTGAGATCAAGAGCCAGACGGTCTTCATGGGCGATTTCCCGATGATGACCGATAAGGGCACCTTCATCATCAACGGCACCGAACGTGTCGTGGTGTCCCAGCTGGTGCGTTCGCCGGGCGTCTACTTCGATCAGACGGTCGACAAGAGCACCGAAAAGGATCTGCACAGCGTCCGGGTGATCCCGAGCCGCGGCGCCTGGCTGGAGTTCGACGTCGACAAGCGCGACACCGTCGGTGTGCGTATCGACCGTAAGCGCCGTCAGCCCGTCACCGTGCTGCTCAAGGCCCTCGGCTGGACCAACGAGGAGATCGTCGAGCGGTTCGGCTTCTCCGAGATCATGATGTCCACGCTGGAGAAGGACAACACCGCCGGCCAGGACGAGGCCCTGCTCGATATCTACCGGAAGCTGCGTCCGGGCGAGCCGCCGACCAAGGAGTCCGCGCAGACCCTGCTGGAGAACCTGTTCTTCAAGGAGAAGCGCTACGACCTGGCCCGCGTCGGCCGGTACAAGGTCAACAAGAAACTCGGCATCAACGCCGGCGTCCCGGTCACCGGTTCGGTGCTGACCAAGGACGATATCGTCGCGATCATCGAGTACCTGGTGCGCCTGCACCAGGGCGACCGGACGATGACCGTCCCCGGCGGCGTCGAGGTGCCGGTCGAGGTCGACGATATCGATCACTTCGGTAATCGCCGTATCCGTACCGTCGGCGAGCTGATCCAGAACCAGATCCGCGTCGGCCTGTCCCGGATGGAACGCGTCGTGCGTGAGCGCATGACCACCCAGGACGTCGAGGCCATCACGCCGCAGACCCTGATCAACATCCGTCCCGTCGTGGCGGCGATCAAGGAATTCTTCGGCACCTCGCAGCTGTCGCAGTTCATGGACCAGAACAACCCGCTGTCGGGCCTGACCCACAAGCGCCGCCTCAACGCGCTGGGCCCGGGTGGTCTGTCCCGCGAACGTGCCGGCCTCGAGGTCCGCGACGTCCACCCGTCGCACTACGGCCGGATGTGCCCGATCGAGACTCCGGAAGGCCCGAACATCGGCCTGATCGGCTCGCTCGCGGTGTATGCCCGGGTCAACCCGTTCGGTTTCATCGAGACGCCGTACCGCAAGGTCGTCGACGGCCGGGTCACCGACGAGGTCGTCTACCTGACCGCCGACGAAGAGGACCGGCACACCCGTGCGCAGGCCAATTCGCCGATCGACGCCGACGGCCGCTTCATCGACGACCGCATCCTCGCCCGTAAGGGCAACGAGGAGATGGAGTTCGTCGCCCCGGGTGAGGTCGACTACATGGATGTCTCGCCGCGCCAGATGGTGTCGGTGGCGACCGCCATGATTCCGTTCCTCGAGCACGACGACGCCAACCGTGCCCTCATGGGCGCGAACATGCAGCGTCAGGCCGTGCCGCTGATCCGTTCCGAGGCGCCCGTCGTGGGCACCGGTATGGAGCTGCGTGCCGCGGTGGACGCCGGCGATGTGGTCGTGAACGAGAAGGCCGGTGTGGTCGAGGAGGTTTCCGCCGACTACATCACCGTCATGCACGACGACGGCACCCGCCGCAGCTACCGGATGCGTAAGTTCGCCCGCTCCAACCAGGGCACCTGCGCCAACCAGCGGCCGATCGTGGACGAGGGCCAGCGGGTCGAGGTCGGCCAGGTGCTGGCCGACGGGCCGTGCACCGAGAACGGTGAGATGGCGCTGGGCAAGAACCTGCTCGTCGCGATCATGCCGTGGGAAGGCCACAACTACGAGGACGCGATCATCCTGTCGCAGCGCCTCGTGGAGGACGATGTCCTGACCTCGATCCATATCGAAGAGCACGAGATCGACGCCCGCGACACCAAACTGGGCGCCGAGGAGATCACCCGGGATATCCCGAACGTCTCCGACGAGGTGCTGGCCGATCTGGACGAGCGCGGCATCGTGCGTATCGGTGCGGAGGTCCGCGACGGCGACATCCTGGTCGGCAAGGTCACGCCGAAGGGTGAAACCGAGCTGACCCCCGAGGAGCGGCTGCTGCGCGCGATCTTCGGTGAGAAAGCGCGCGAAGTGCGCGATACCTCGCTGAAGGTGCCGCACGGCGAATCCGGCAAGGTCATCGGTATCCGCGTGTTCTCCCGCGAGGACGACGACGATCTGCCTCCGGGCGTGAACGAGCTGGTCCGGGTGTACGTGGCGCAGAAGCGCAAGATCCAGGACGGCGACAAGCTGGCCGGCCGGCACGGCAACAAGGGTGTTATCGGCAAGATCCTGCCGACCGAGGATATGCCGTTCCTGCCGGACGGCACCCCGGTCGACATCATCCTGAACACCCACGGTGTGCCGCGTCGTATGAACATCGGCCAGATCCTGGAGACGCACCTGGGCTGGATCGGTAAGGCGGGCTGGAAGGTCGATGTGGCCACCGACGGCACCCGTCCCGACTGGGCGAAGGCGCTGCCGGAGGAAATGCTGGGTGCCCCGGCCGACTCCAATATCGCCACCCCCGTCTTCGACGGTGCCCGCGAGGAGGAGCTCACCGGTCTGCTCAGCTCGACGCTGCCCAACCGCGACGGCGAGCGGATGGTCGACGACAACGGCAAGGCGACGCTGTTCGACGGCCGGTCCGGCGAACCGTTCCCGTACCCGGTGGCGGTCGGCTACATGTACATCCTGAAGCTGCACCACCTGGTCGACGACAAGATCCACGCCCGTTCGACCGGCCCGTACTCGATGATCACGCAGCAGCCGCTGGGTGGTAAGGCGCAGTTCGGTGGTCAGCGTTTCGGCGAAATGGAATGCTGGGCCATGCAGGCCTACGGCGCCGCCTACACCCTGCAGGAACTGCTGACCATCAAGTCCGACGACGTGGTGGGCCGGGTGAAGGTCTACGAGGCGATCGTCAAGGGCGAGAACATTCCGGAGCCGGGCATTCCGGAATCGTTCAAGGTTCTGCTCAAGGAACTCCAGTCGCTGTGCCTCAATGTCGAGGTGCTGTCGTCCGACGGCGCCGCGATCGAGATGCGCGACGGCGACGACGAGGATCTGGAGCGGGCGGCGGCCAACCTGGGCATCAACCTGTCCCGCAACGAAGCGGCCACCGTCGACGATCTGGCGAACTAGGGCGTTGGCCGGGTGCCGTCGCCGATTTACGGCTCGGCACCCGGCCACCGCGTTCGAATTCCACTAGAGAACTTTTGCTCGTATTCGACCCGCACAGGGGAAAGGAAGTTACGTGCTAGACGTCAACTTCTTCGATGAACTCCGGATCGGCCTGGCCACCGCCGAGGACATCCGTAACTGGTCCTACGGCGAGGTGAAGAAACCGGAGACCATCAACTACCGCACGCTCAAGCCCGAGAAGGACGGCTTGTTCTGCGAGAAGATCTTCGGTCCCACCCGGGACTGGGAGTGCTACTGCGGTAAGTACAAGCGCGTCCGCTTCAAGGGCATCATCTGTGAGCGCTGCGGTGTCGAGGTGACCCGCGCCAAGGTACGGCGTGAGCGGATGGGTCATATCGAACTGGCCGCCCCGGTCACCCACATCTGGTACTTCAAGGGTGTGCCGAGCCGGCTCGGCTACCTGCTCGATCTGGCGCCGAAGGATCTGGAAAAGATCATCTACTTCGCCGCCTACGTCATCACCGCGGTCGACGAGGAAATGCGGCACAACGAGCTGTCGACCCTCGAAGCGGAGATGGAGGTCGAGAAGAAGACCGTCACCGATCAGCGCGACGCCGATCTCGAGGCCCGGGCGCAGAAGCTCGAAGCCGATATCGCCGAGCTGGAGGCCGAGGGCGCCAAGTCCGATGTGCGCCGCAAGGTCAAGGACGGCGGCGAGCGCGAGATGAAGCAGATCCGCGACCGCGCCCAGCGTGAGCTGGACCGGCTCGAGGAGATCTGGAACACCTTCACCAAGCTGGCTCCCAAGCAGCTGATCGTGGACGAGGTCCTCTACCGCGAGCTGCAGGACCGCTACGGCGAGTACTTCACCGGCGCGATGGGCGCGGAGTCCATCCAGAAGCTGATGGAGAACTTCGATATCGAGGCCGAGGCCGAGAACCTGCGGGAGACCATCCGCAGCGGTAAGGGCCAGAAGAAGCTGCGTGCGCTCAAGCGGCTCAAGGTTGTCGCGGCGTTCCAGTCCAACGGCAATTCGCCGATGGGCATGGTGCTCGACGCCGTTCCGGTGATCCCGCCGGAGCTGCGTCCGATGGTTCAGCTCGACGGTGGCCGGTTCGCCACCTCCGACCTGAACGACCTGTACCGCCGCGTGATCAACCGCAACAACCGCCTCAAGCGACTGATCGACCTCGGCGCGCCCGAGATCATCGTCAACAACGAGAAGCGGATGCTGCAGGAATCCGTGGACGCGCTGTTCGACAACGGCCGTCGCGGCCGGCCGGTCACCGGCCCGGGCAACCGTCCGCTGAAGTCGCTGAGCGATCTGCTCAAGGGTAAGCAGGGCCGGTTCCGGCAGAACCTGCTCGGTAAGCGCGTCGACTACTCCGGCCGTTCGGTCATCGTCGTCGGTCCGCAGCTGAAACTGCATCAGTGCGGTCTGCCGAAGCTGATGGCGCTGGAGCTGTTCAAGCCGTTCGTGATGAAGCGGCTGGTCGACCTGAACCATGCGCAGAACATCAAATCCGCCAAGCGGATGGTGGAGCGGCAGCGGCCGCAGGTGTGGGATGTGCTCGAAGAGGTCATCGCCGAGCACCCCGTGCTGCTGAACCGTGCGCCGACCCTGCACCGCCTGGGTATCCAGGCCTTCGAGCCGCAGCTGGTCGAGGGTAAGGCCATCCAGCTGCACCCGCTGGTCTGTGAGGCGTTCAACGCCGACTTCGACGGTGACCAGATGGCCGTGCACCTGCCGCTGTCGGCGGAGGCGCAGGCCGAGGCCCGCATCCTGATGCTGTCCTCGAACAACATCCTGTCGCCGGCGTCCGGCCGTCCGCTCGCCATGCCGCGTCTGGACATGGTGACCGGCCTGTACTACCTGACCCGCCTCGACGAAGGGGCCAAGGGCGAGTACCGGCCGGCGACCGCCGACGGCCCGGAGACGGGCGTGTACTCCTCCCCCGCCGAGGCGCAGATGGCGGTCGACCGCGGTGAGCTGACCGTGCGGTCGAGCATCAAGGTGCGGCTGACCGATCAGCGCCCGCCCAAGGATGTCGAGGCGGAGCTGTTCCCGGACGGCTGGCGGCGCGGCGATGCCTGGACCACCCACACCACGCTGGGCCGGGTGCTGTTCAACGAACTGCTGCCCGGGGACTACGCGTTCATCAACGAGCCCATGCCGAAGAAGCGGCAGGCGACGATCATCAACGATCTCGCCGAGCGGTATCCGATGATCGTGGTCGCGCAGACCGTCGACAAGCTGAAGGACGCCGGCTTCTACTGGGCCACGCGTTCGGGTGTCACCGTCTCCATGTCGGACGTGCTCGTTCCGCCGGAGAAGGCCGAGATCATGGAGCGCTACGAGGCGCAGTCCGATCAGATCGAGAAGAAGTACCAGCGCGGTGCGCTCGATCATCAGGAGCGCAACAACGCCCTGGTCAAGATCTGGCAGGAAGCGACCGAAGAGGTCGGTAAGGCGCTGCGCGCGCACTACCCGGCCGATAACCCGATCATCACGATCGTCGATTCGGGCGCCACGGGTAACTTCACCCAGACCCGTACCCTCGCGGGTATGAAGGGCCTGGTGACGAACCCGAAGGGTGAGTTCATCCCGCGGCCGATCAAGTCCTCGTTCCGTGAGGGCCTGACCGTTCTCGAGTACTTCATCAACACCCACGGTGCTCGTAAGGGTCTGGCCGATACCGCGCTGCGTACCGCCGACTCGGGTTACCTGACCCGTCGTCTGGTGGACGTGTCGCAGGACGTGATCGTGCGCGAGCACGACTGCGCCACCGAACGCGGCATCGTCGTGCATATCGCGGAGAAGCAGCCCGACGGCACGCTGATCCGGGATCCGCATGTGGAGACCTCCGCCTACGCCCGGACGCTCGCGTCCGACGCGCTGGACGCCGACGGCAACGTGGTGGTGACCAAGGGCGCCGATCTCGGCGACCCGGCCATCGAGGCGCTGCTGGAAGCCGGTATCACCGAGGTCCGGGTCCGCTCCGTGCTGACCTGCGGCACCGGTACCGGGGTCTGCGCGGTCTGCTACGGCCGTTCGATGGCGACCGGCAAGCTGGTCGATATCGGCGAGGCCGTCGGTATCGTCGCCGCCCAGTCCATCGGTGAGCCCGGTACCCAGCTGACCATGCGTACCTTCCACCAGGGTGGTGTCGCGGGTGACGACATCACCGGCGGTCTGCCGCGTGTGCAGGAGCTGTTCGAGGCCCGCGTGCCCAAGGGCAAGGCCCCGATCGCCGAGGTCTCGGGCCGGGTGCGGCTGGAGGACGACGATCGCTTCTACAAGATCACCATCATCCCCGATGACGGTGGCGACGAAGTGGTCTACGACAAGCTGTCCAAGCGTCAGCGGCTGCGTGTCTTCAAGCACGACGACGGCACCGAACGGCTGCTCTCCGACGGCGATCACGTCGAGGTCGGCCAGCAGCTGCTGGAAGGCGCGGCGGATCCGCACGAGGTGCTGCGCGTGATGGGCCCCCGGCAGGTGCAGATCCATCTGGTCCACGAGGTCCAGGAGGTCTACCGCTCGCAGGGTGTGTCGATCCACGACAAGCACATCGAGGTCATCGTCCGCCAGATGCTGCGCCGGGTGACGATCATCGATTCGGGTGCCACCGAGTTCCTGCCCGGTTCGCTCACCGAGCGTGCCGAGTTCGAGGCGTCCAACCGCCGGGTCGTCGCCGAGGGCGGCGAGCCCGCGGCCGGCCGTCCGGTGCTGATGGGTATCACCAAGGCGTCGCTGGCCACCGATTCGTGGCTGTCGGCGGCGTCCTTCCAGGAGACCACCCGAGTCCTGACGGACGCGGCCATCAACTGCCGCTCCGACCGGCTCATCGGCCTCAAGGAGAACGTGATCATCGGTAAGCTGATCCCGGCCGGTACCGGTATCAACCGGTACCGCAACATCCAGGTCCAGCCGACCGAAGAGGCCCGTGCCGCGGCGTACGCGGTGCCGTCCTACGACGACACCTATTACAGCCCGGAGGGCTTCGGCACCACCACCGGTGCCGCGGTCCCGCTGGACGACTACGGGTTCAGCGACTACCGGTAATCGCTGAGCAGCAGTAGCACGTCGGGCCCCCCCCCGGTGGGGGGGGGGGGGGGGGTGGGGGGGGGGGGCCGGGCGGTGGGGTGGGGGGGGGGCCCCCCCCGGGCGGCGGCCCGCCGGGGGCCCCCCGGGGCCGTTAAAGGGGTGGTGGACGGTACGCCGCGGTTCCCGGCGTCGCCGTACTAACACCGCAAGGT
>NZ_JARWPM010000203.1 GCF_029869215.1 Nocardia carnea | reverse complement strand
CACCACCGACCCTTGACTCCGGTCAGGTGACCAGTTGCAATGGGGATGTGAGCTTCGACACGATCATCACAGGCGGCCGCTGGTTCGACGGGACCGGGGCGCCCTCGGCCATCCGGCATCTGGGGCTGCGCGGCGACCGGGTCGTCACCGTTTCGGCGACGCCGCTCGACGAGACCGGCTGCCCGGATGTGGTCGACGCCCGGGGCAAATGGGTGCTGCCGGGGATGATCGATATCCATACCCATTACGACATCGAGGTGCTGAAAACACCGTCGCTGTCGGAATCGGTGCGGCACGGAATCACCACCGTCCTGCTCGGGTCGTGTTCGCTGTCCACGGTTCATATCGACCCCACCGGCGCGGGCGATATCTTCGGCCGGGTGGAGGCCATTCCCCGCGGCCACGTCATCGACACCCTCGACGACACCAAGACCTGGAATTCGGCACACGAGTACATCACAGCGCTCGAACAGCTCCCGCTGGGCCCGAATATCGCAGCGCTGCTGGGACATTCCGATATCCGGGCCGCGCTGATGGGCCTGGACCGGGCCACCCGCAAGGATGTGCGGCCCACCCGGGCCGAACTGGCGGGGATGGAAACGGCCCTCCGCGAGGCGCTCGATGCCGGATTCGTCGGTATGTCGGCGCAGCAACTGCTGTTCGACAAGGTCGACGGCGAAACCTGCCGGTCGCGCACCCTGCCCTCCACCTACGCCAAGGGCCGCGAACGCCGCCGGCTCAACGCGATCCTGCGCCGGCGCGGGCGGATCCTGCAGGGCGGCCCGGATATCACCTCCCCGCGCAGCCTCGGCGCGATGATCTTCAGCAGTCTCGGTATCGGGCGTAAACGGCTGAAAACCACCTTGCTCTCGGCCGCCGATATCAAGGCCAACCCGTTCGCGGTGGTCCTCATCGGATCGCTGGCCCGCCTGGTCAACGCGCTGGGCGGGGATTTCCGCTGGCAGCATCTGCCGGTGCCGTTCGAGGTGTACGCCGACGGTATCGACCTGGTGATCTTCGAGGAGTTCGGATCCGGCGCGGCCGCGCTGCACCTGGCCGACCGGGTGGAACGCGACGCGCTGCTCGCCGACGAGGGGTACCGCCGCCGGTTCCGCAAGGACTACGACGCGAAATTCGGGCTGCGCGTCTGGCATCGCGATTTCTTCGACGCCGAGATCGTCGACTGCCCGGACGCGGCGGTGATCGGGAAAACCTTCGGTCAGGTGGGGGTCGATCGAGGCGGGGTCCACCCGGTGGATGCCTTCCTCGATCTGGTCCTCGAGCACGGCACGAAACTGCGCTGGCGCACCACGATCTCCAACCACCGGCCGGAGATCCTGGATCGCTTCGCGGCCCATCCCGGTATCCAGCTGGGGTTCTCCGACGCGGGTGCGCATCTGCGGAATATGGCCTTCTACAATTTCGGGCTCCGCTTCCTGCGCCGCATGTACCACGCCGAACAGGCCGGTACGCCGGTGATCCCGCTGGAGCGGGCGGTGCACCGGCTCACCGGTGAACTCGCCGAGTGGTACGGCATCGACGCCGGGCATCTACGCGAGGGCGACCGCGCCGATCTGGTGATCGTGGACCCGGCCGGTCTGGACGAATCCCTCGACGCCTACGCCGAGAGCCCGGTCGCCCAATACGGGAACCTGCCGCGGATGGTCAACCGCAACGATGCGGCGGTTACCGCTGTATACATCGGAGGCCGCTTCGTCTTCGGCGACGGGATCGCCGATCCCGTCCTCGGCACCGAACGCACCGGCCGGTTCCTGCGGGCGCAGCACTGAGCATCCGCAGCCGGGCCCGAACGCGGCCGAAGTTATCAGCCGCAGGTCAGGGCGCCGTACCACCCTCCGGACAGCCGGTCGTGGCGGCGGACCGCGCGGACAAGGGGTAGCGGATCCGGGCCGGCAGCACAGCGTCGAGCAGGTCGGCCGCCCGCACCAGCCGATCGAACCGGCGGGCGCGTTCGGCCGACCACTCGATACCCAGCCGCGGACGCAGTACCGGCGGCAGGTATCCCGCGGTACTCAGCCGCAGGAGCGCGGCCACCGGATAGGCCGGGATATTCCACACCCACTGCGGCAGGCGCAGTTCCGGCGGGGTCGGCATGGGGTGGCGGTCGAGTTCGATGAGCAGATCGGTGGTGCTGTTACGTTCCAGCACCGAGGTGACGGTGTTGTCGAAATAGGTCCGGAAGGCGGCGCGGTCACGCGGGATCACCCGCTCGGGGATGCGCAGCACCCGCGCTTGATCGGTCCATTCCGTGTACAGAGCAGCCTCGGTCGCGTCGTCGAACTCCTGGCCGTGTACCCGGCGCACGACCGTGCTCGCCCAGTACCCGGTCGCGGCGACCCACAGATAGGCGTTGGCGTCGAGGGCGTGATATTTCCGCCCGAGGGCATCGACGCCCCGGATATCACGATGCACCCGGCGCAGCCGTTGCCCCTCGTCGATCGCGGCCTCCGGTCCGGCGAGCCCGCTGAACCGGCGGGCCGAGGCGGCGGTGGAGCGGATCCGGGCCCAGCGGTCGGCGAGGAACTCCGAATGGTCGGCGACACCTGCGCCGACAACCGGGTGGGCGACCTGCAGCAGTAGCACCGCGCGGCTCGTCAGCGCGGTTTTCCAGCTCATCCCCCGGCGGCGGCTCAGCGAATCCGGGCCCCACGGGCGCAGCCCGGCGCCGGCCCGCCCGTCCTCGATCTCTGTCATGGCTGCTCCCGCGCGTGTCAGCGCCGGTCCTCGGGCACCGCGAAGGATTCCAGCCCGAAACCACGGAAGGCGCGGATCATCTTCTCGTACTGGAACCGGTTGTAGGCCAACGGCTGCAGCAGCAGGCGGTCGGGCAGATTACGCCAAGCCCACTGCAATAACCGGACATAGAGCGCGAATTCCTGATCGTGGCGCGGTTTCAGCTCGAACCCGGTCAGCTCCTGCACCCGCGGATGCATCGCCTTGGATGAGCACACCTGGATGACATGGCCCGCGACCGGCCGCACCACCAGCCACATCGGGGTCAGCGCGCGCCGCGCCAACGGCGGCAGGCCGAGAGTGGGCAGCGGTAGTTTCGTGAGCGCGGCGAACTTCTCCACGAGGAACGGATTGGACTGCAGTTCCTCGGTGGCCATGGTGTCGTAGTACCGGCGCGCCTCGGCGAGATCCGCCGGGAGTTTGCCTGCCGCGCTGGGTAGTTCGAGATCGGCGAACGCCTCGCGCAGCATCTGGTACGCGGCTTCCTCCTCCTCCGGCCGCAATTCCGTACCCGTGCAGTAGGTGAAGGTGTTGAGGACGACGAAAATACCGCTCACCGCGATCCACTTCCAGGTGACCGGGTTCAGCGCACTGTATTTCACCTCCCCGAAGTCCGCGGTGCCCGCGCCGCGCACATCGCGATGCCGCAGTTTGAGCCATTCGGCCTCGGCGCGGCGGTCGTCGGAATCACCCCACAGGGCGATCATCGCCGACGCGCCGCTGCGGACCCCGCGGTCGGCGAAGTTGGCCTCGAACCGGCCGGTGCGGTCCACCGCCGCCGCCACCGGCACCAGGGCCACCTGGTCGAACGCCGCACCGGCGAAGACACCGGCCAGGACGCTACCGGAGTGTTTACGGAATTCACGCAGGACTTCCGGCCGGATCCGGGGATCGGCGGACTGATCGGCGGTGCGCACCGTTGCGTTGTTCGCCATCTCGTCACCTCGGCTGAACGTAGAAATGATAGTTTGAACACCTCCAGACTATCACCGCGCGGGGTCCGAACACCACGGTGGAAATTGCCGGACCCCGCGATTCCCCGGCGACTCTTCCGCCGGGCGACGAGCCGGTAGGCTGGTGCGAATGGATACCGCCGCTGCACCGTGGACCGAACTGCAGCAGTTGGACACCAGATCACGCGGCATCGTCGACGCCGCCCGGGAATGTTTCGCCGCACACGGTTTCGAAGACACCACCATGGTCCGGATCGCCGAAGTGGCCGGTGTCGGGGTGGCGACGGTATACCGCCGCTTCGGCACCAAATCGGCGATCCTGCGGTACGCGCTGATGGCGGAATCGCAGCGGGTCTCGGCGATCGTCGCCGACGCCATGCAGCGCTCCGCAGGGCCGGTAGGAGCATTGGCGGATATGTTCGCCGCGTTCGTGAGCGAAGCCACCGCGCCGCGCCTGCTCACCCGCAGCCTCCGCTCCACCGGCGCGGCCGGGCAGCTCACCGATTTCCTCACCGGTGACGATGCCGTCGCACAGGGCCGCGAGCTGGTGGCGCGGTTCCTCACCTACTGGCAGCAGCGCGGCGAACTCGGCAGTTTCGACCCGGAGGTGGTGGCCGAACTGTTCGTCCGGCTCACCATCTCCTTCATCGCCAACCCGCGTGGCGTCCTACCGCTCGGCGATGCCGAAGCCGCCCGCGAATTCGCCCGGCGCTACCTCGCCCCGCTGATGTTCCCGCACCCCGGCGGCGGGTAGCTCGACCCGGGTCACCCGGGTATCACGGAGATCGGGTCGCGCGGGGTCTCCTGCCGCGGTCGCACGGTGTAGGCGGCCGATTTCAGCTCGCGATCCTTCATCTTCTGGATCTGCTGATGGTGTTTGCGCGCGTGGTAGGCGATCGGGAAATAGGTGAGCCGGTCCGGCAGTACGCGGTAGGCGATCCGGATCACGGTGTAGATCCGTTCCAGCGTGCGCTGTTCGGCCGCACTCCAGTCCACCCCGATCAGGTCGCGCAGCCGGGGATCGAGCAGGCCCACGATCGACAGGTAGTTGAACCGGATGAGCGGGGCGGCCAGCAGCCGCGCTATCCGGCCGGCCGGGAAGCCCATGGCCCGGAACTGTTCCAGATCGCCGGTGCGCAACTGCCGGTACTGTTCGCGTACCTCGTCGTCGGCGGTCAGTACCTCGGTGACCATATGCTCGTAGTAGGCGTCGAATTCGGCGCGGGTGCGGGGGTACCCCTTCATCGGCACCTGCAGAATACGGGCCAGGCGGATATTGTCGCGCAGCAGTTCGTCGAGTTCGGTGTCGGTGAACTCCCGGCCCATCAGCAGCGGCCCGGCTTTCGCGGTGGTCACGTAGGCGGTGGCGATCACCCACTGGTACGCGCCCGGATGCAGGGCGCTGATGTGCTTGCCCTCGGCGCTTTTCATCTTCAGCGGGGCATGCAGCGACCGGAGCCGGCGACCGTCCTGGATCGCTTCGATTCCGCCGTAGGTCCAGCGCAGCACCGAATCCACCGAGCGGATCGCCCGGCCCGCCGGATCGGTTTTCGCGATGGAGTACTTATCGGTGACCTCCCGGATCACCGGGTGCAGGCCCTGCATGGCGAAGGCGGCACCTTCCATCATCAAATAGGTCCAGTGCCCGACCATTTCGGCGGTCAGCGAATCGAGCGGAACCAGCTCGAGCGGCTCCTCACCGGACGGCGGGGCGGTGGCGCGGGGATGTGCCGGTGCGTCGGGGGCAGTGGTCATGGTTTCTCTCCTCTGGTGAGCTTTCTCAGCGCCGCGGTAACCGGCGCTCGGTCCTGCGGTTTCCGGTAGCCGCTGTGTGCGGTACCTGCGGCCGGCCGGTCACCGCGGTGGTCCGGGGGACGGGCCGGCGGCGGGCGCCTCGGTGACGTCTCCGGGTGCGGGGACACCGGCCGGGGCGAGTCCGGAGCCGCCGACATCGGTGATCGTCCAGTCGGCGGCGCTGTTGAGGGTGAGGGTGTAGGCGGCGGTCGCGGTGACACCGGTGGGGGTCTGCCTGCTGGTCGAGCGCATTTCCACGAACGCGGCGACCGTGTAGTTGTCGCCGTCGCGTGCGGTGACCTTCGCGGCGAGCAGGGTTCCGGTGGCGCGGTACTCCAGCTGCGCCAGCCACGGCCCGACCACATCTACGGCAGCGGACAGTTTGGGGGCGAGTTCGGCGCCGACACCGGATTGCAGAGCACGGCGCCACCCGTCGAGGTCGGTGTACTCCACGCGCGATACGCGCAACGCGTAATCGCCCGCGACCTCCTCGGCCCGCCGGTCCCCGGCGAGATCGGCGCGCAGATCGGCGAGGTCGTTCGCGCCGGAACGCCACAGCGCAGCGGACACCACAGCAGCCACCACCGCCAGAACGGCCACCAGCGCGGGAACCGTCGGGCGCCGCCAACGGGGCACCCGCAGCACGACTGTGCGCGGGCGGCCCGGATCGCCCGGTTCTTCGGCTCGACCTCCGGAATGCTCTCCGGGCCGGCCGGAGTCGGCCGGCGTCACGGCCTCTGTCGCCCCGGAAGTCTCGGCGCCCCCGGCCGCCGCCCGCTCCGGGCCGGCGCCGGTCGCTGTGCCGATTTCGGCGGTGTGGGGCGAATCGCTCTCCGTGGTGGCGGATGCTGTCGGCGGGAGCGACTGCCTGCCACCGGAACGCGCGCCGGTCGCGGCACCGGCGGCCGCGGCCGAAGCCGTACCCGGGCCGGAGCCGGCCGTTCCGCCCGGCTCGGTGGCTGTGCCGTTGTGTGCGGGTGGCGCCGTGGGGTCGGTCATGGGCTATTTCTCTCCCGGTCGGCCGGAGTGCGGGGCGGGTGGGGTCAGTGCGATGCGGAGCCGGTCGCCCGGCAGGGTGCCGAGGCCGTACTCGAGCAAGGTCGCGGTATCGACCTCGCCGAGCAGCGGGCCCACCGCGGCCGAGACCGGGCGCAATGCGACACCGAGGGCACCGAGTTCCGGGGCGAGCCGGCGCAGGAAGTCGACCAGACGGTCCTCCTCCTCGCGCCAGGACCCCATGACCTCCCTGCCACGCAGCAGGGCCGAACCCTCGAACAGGTACTCGTAGGACACGCCCAGGGTGTCGCCGAAGGCGTCGAGTTGCGGCGGGGCGGACAGCAGGGTCGGGCCGACCCAGTCCACATGGGGCATGATGCGGTGCAGGTTCACCAGTGTTTCGGCGATTTCGGGCCGGTAGCGCAGCAGTGTCGCGGCGAGCAGGTCGGCCGCGCGGCCCAGCGCCGGGGACAGCTCGCCGGCATCGGCGACGGTTTCGGCGTAACCGTGGACCAGCCGGGCCAGCACCGCGGGATCGGCCTGCTCGAACAGGGCGGCGCCGGCCTGCAGCAACTCGGAGACCGAAAGCGGGAATTCGACCTCGGCGTGGGCGAGAAAGGCGCCGTCGTCGAACGCTTCGCCGGTTCCGGTGGGCAGGAAGGCGAAAACGGGTTCGCCGAGGGCCGACAGGTTCTCCACCTTCATGACACTGTCCCGGGGGATGCGGTATTCGCCGGCGTAGGAGAGCGCGATCCGGACCCCACCCGGGACCGCCTCGACGCGGTCGATCCGGCCGATATCCACCCCGCGGTACACGACCTCCGACCCGGCGCGCAGGCCACCCGTCTCGCTCGTTTCGAGTACCAGCGTCCGCCGCTCCTGTAGCGGGTCGATACGCAGCACCCCGCCGATGAGGTAGCCGGCGCCGAGGACCAGCACCACGGCCAGGATCACGCCGGACAGCCAGGCGGGGATGCGGGTCATCGGAGCGCTCCGATCATGCCCAGCACCACCGTCGCGTCCGCGGCCGGTCCGGCGCTGCCGCCGACGAGTGAGACGGTGCGCAGATTCAGGTGCGGATCGCGCAGGAACGGCACGAGTTCGGTGCGGCCCAGCTCCACCGCGCGGCCGGCGTTGCCGCGGAGTTCACCCGGATCCGGCGACGGTTCCCGGAGTAGCACCGCGAGCTGTTCCAGCTGGGTGTTGAGGTGCGGTAGGCGGGGGATCAGCCAATCCAGGCCGGTGGTGAGGGTTTCCACATCGATGACGACATTCAGTACCGCGGTCATGAATTCCGGGACCCGGTCCAGCCGGCGGCGCGCGGTTTCGGAGAAGACGAACCCCACCTCGGCGCGCATCCGGGCCAGTTCGTCCGACATCTGCCGGGTGGCGTGCAGAATGCGGTCGATATCGGCGGTGGTCGCGGCGGCCCCGGCCAGATCGGTGCCGAGTCCGGCGGCCAGCTGCCGGGTTTCGGCCGGCGGCGGTAGTTGCGTGTCGAGCCGGGCGAGGGCGTCCTGCAGCCGGGTGACGCTGCCGCCGTGGACGAAGGTGGCGATCTGGGCGAGCATCTCCTCGGGCTGCGGCCCGGTCTCGGTATCGGACCGCGGGATCGTATCGCCGTCCCGCAGGAGCGCGCTGCCGGGCGCGGGCCCGGCCGGTGGTATCAACGCGATATGGATATCGCCCAGCACCGTGGTCCGGCGGAGTTCGGCGCGGGTGCCGACCGGAAGCCGCGCCGATTCCCGGACCTCGATCCGCGCCAGCGCCGCGTCGTCGCGCAGGTCGACCCCGGTCAGGGTGCCCACCCGCGCTCCGCCGCTGCGGACCGCGGCGCCCGCGGGCAGACTGAGCACGGAATCGAAGGCCAGAGTCAGCCGGTAGGTGGCGCCGCGGGTACCGGTGCCGGGTAAGGCGTGATCGCTGGGGTCGAAACCGCATCCGGTCACCAGGCCGAGCAGTACGGCGAGAACGGCGAAGGTCCGGGATGTCCGCGCGTCGATCATCATCGTGGGCCTCCCACCGCGGTGAGCACGAGCAGGGGTAGCGGCAGGCGCGCGGTGTGGTCGGCCACCGCGGTGCACTCGGCGGCAGCGAACCGGTGTATCTCGGCACACAAGGCCACCGGGTCCGGCGCCGGGATCTCCGCCGCCGGCGGCCGGTAGCCGATTTCCACCGCGCCGGTATTGTTTTCGACCATCGACCGCAGCATGGTCACCACGGCGGGTACCGTCGCGAGTAGTTCCCGGGAGTCCTGCGCGCGGGTCCGGGCCAGGGTGACCAGCGGAATCGACGATTCCAGAATTTCCATCAGATACGGAAAGTGCTGGTTGAACAGCCGGTCCATCGGTCCCAGCGCCGCCGCGAGTTTCCCCACCAGGACCTTGACGATGACCAGTGTCTGTTCCAGCAGTTCGAGTCCGGGCCCGAAGGTGGTGAGCGCGGTGGTGATCTCGCCCCATTCGGCACTGACGAACCGGCTCAGTTCGGCGCTGTTGCCGATGAGTTCGCCGAGTTGTGCGGTGAAGGTGTCCGGCGCGGCCAGCAGGTCCGCCAGCGACCGCAGCTGCGCGCGGACCTCGGGCGCGAGCCCGGACAGTTCGCGGTCGGCGCCGGTGAGCAGCGACCCCAGCGGCAGTGTGCCGTCGGCGGCGGGGCGGGTGAGCCGATCGATGAGTTCACCGAACGAGCGCAGTGATTCGGCGACACCGACCGGGGTCGCGGTCCGGTCGGCGGCGATACACGCCTCCGGCGGGAGCCGGGGACCGTCCGGTGTGACCCCGACCAGTTCCACCCGCCGGTCGGTGAGCAGCGAGGCGTCCACGATCGCCGCCCGCACCTGCGCGGGCAGCGATCGGTCCACCGTCATCCGGACCAGCACATCCGCGGGGCGGGGTTCGATCGACCGCACCGCGCCGACTTCGATACCGCGGATGGTCACCGGCGCGTCGGTGTACAGGCCGAAGGTGGTGTCGAACAGCGCACAGACCGTTGTCGCGGGACGCCCGGCGCCGGCCACGACGGGCGCGACCACCGCGGCGGCGGCCACCGCGACCGCGACACCGGCTGCCGCCCACCACGTACGTCCGGCGAATCCGCGCATCTCAGCACCCCGCTCCCGGGACCGGAATACACACCGGCGGCGGCATGACCGTGAGCCCGCTCTGATCGACCAGCGCCCGGCCCTCCGGGCCGGCGAGCCCGGACAGTCTCGTCAGGGTGGTGGCGGCGGCCGCGATCATCGCCTCGATATCGGCGAGCAGCTGCCGGCTGGTGTCGCGGGTCTGCTCCAGCGGCGGTAGCAGCGGCTCCACACGTTCGGCGTAGGGACCGCTGAGGAAATCGAACAGCAGCCCCACCACGGCGGTGACCTTGTCCGAGAAGATCTCGACCTTGCCGCGCGCCGCGACGATCTGCGGGCCCAGGATGGCGTAGGCCCGGATCACCTCGGTGGCCAGCTGCTGGTTGTCCCGGACGGCGGCCAGATACTCGTTCGACAGCACCAGCAGGTCCTCGATCTGCTGTTTCTGCTGTGCCATCGCATCGACCACCGACCCCAGGCCGGCGACGGTCTCGCGTAGGGCGCCGGGGGCGCCGGCCAGGGCCCGGCCCGCTCCGTCGACCGCGGCGCGTAAGGCCTCGGTATCCACCTGCCCGGCGACGGTACCGGCCGCGGGCAGCAGATCGGTGACCAGGAAGGGCAGCCGGACCCGCTCGGGCGGGATGGGTTCGCGCAGCGGGGTGTCCCCGGCGGGCCGCAGCGCCAGGTACACCCCGCCGATCGGGGTGAGCATCCGGACATCGACCGCGGTATCGGCACCGATCCGGTACCCGTCGCCGACGATGAATTCGATATCCACGGTGTCGCCGCGTAGTTCGACCGACAGCACCCGCCCCACCGGCACGCCCGCGATCCGTACCCCGTCACCGGGCCGGACCCCGCCGGTTTCCGGGGCCAGGGCGTGATAGGTCGCGTTACCGGGCGGGCGTACGTACAACACGCCCAGGGTGGTGCCGGCGATCAGGACGGCCAGCACACCGATCAGGGCCCACACCAATTGCGCTCGCGGACTCGGGTCCTCACCGCCGCCGCGGAAGCGGAGACCAGCGGCCTTGCCGCGTAACAGGTCACGGAGCACTGTCAACCACCTTCCCGGCAGAGGGTCAGCGGCCGGCCCGCCACCAGCACCTCGGCCTGCACCGGCACCGGCAGCGATCCGGCCGCACAGTGCAGCGCCGGATCGGTCGCGGGGATGAGTGCGTTGAGGGATTCGAGCAACCCCGGCAGCACCGACAGCGATCGCACGGCCGCGGTGCTGTCCGGTATGGCCTGCCGGATCCGTTCGGTCAGCCGGTCGGAGCTGTCGGTGGCGCCGAGCAGCAGCCGCGACAGGGTGTCCGCGGTCCGTACCAGTTCGGTCATCTCCACCGACCCCTTGTCCATGAGACTCAGGAATTCGGCCATCCTGCTCGCGACCGGTATGAAGATCGAATGGAAAACGCGCAGGATGTTCTCGAGATTCCCCGAGCGGCCGCGTAACTGCCCGGACAGTGTGTGCAGGTTGTGCACGACGGTGGCGACGACGGCGGTGCGGTCCGCGGCGTACCCCGCCAGGGCGGCGATATCACGGAGCAGCGGCGCCGCATCGTCCTGGTCGCCTTCGATCACCGCGACCAGGTTGCGGGCGAGCCGGTTGTACACCTCGGGGTCCGCTTCCCGCAGCAAGGGGCGTAAGCCGTTGAACACCACGGTGATATCGAACGAGTCCACGGTGGCGCGGACCGGCGCGCCGGGGTCGAGGAAGGTCGCGCTGCCGGCACCACGTTCCAGGGCGAGGTACCGCTGGCCGGTGAGGTTCTGCATTTTCACCGCGAGCCGGTCGGTATCCCGTAACCGGTAGCGCTCGAGCAGCGTGAACCGCACCTCGGCGCGGTGTTCGGGGGTGACGGTGATCCCGGTGACCTTGCCGACCTGGACGCCGCGCAACCGCACATCCGCGTTGGCCTGCAGTCCGAACACATCGCCGAAATCGGCTCGGTAGGTGAGGGTTTCACCGCCCACCGGGCGGCGGATGGCCTGTACCACCAGCATCACGATGAGCAGTACCACCGTCAGCAGGAGCACCAACCGCCACGCGGCGGCGCGTGGAGTTCTCATCGCACACCCCCCGGGAGGAGTTGCAGCGGCACCCGGAAGGCGGGCATATCCAGCAGGATCTCGGTATCGAGAACCGTGCGGCCGGCGCGCTGGTGCAGCGCCCCGCCCACACCGTCGAGCAGGCGGCGGATCTGCTCGGGGGTGACCGCACGCATGCTGTGGTTCATCGGGATCACCACATCCAGCAGCATGTCCACGAACCGGGACGTCGGGCCCAGCGCGCCGACGATTTCGCCGGCGAAGGCGAAGACCAGATTCGATACTTCGGAAATGGTGTCGGAGGCCTGCCGCGTGCGGGCGGTGTCGTCGAGTTCGTCGACCGACGACAGCGCGTGCAGGATGCCCAGGCTCGACGGGCCGAAGGCGGCGAAACCCTCGGTCATCCCGGCCAGTTTCGGGACGAGTTCGGTGACGGGGAGATGTTCGGTCTGCTGCCAGACGCGCAGGACGAGCACGGCGGCGGCGACCATCCCGGTACCGGCATCCACCAGGTCGGCCGAATTCCGCACCGATTCCGCGAGCCGGGCGGTCAGCACCTCGGCGACGACCCGGCCGGAATCGCGCATGATCCCGGTCACCGTGTAGTTGCCGGCCCGGTCCGCGATATCGAGCACATCCCCCGCGGCGAGCGGCCGGCCGCCCGCGGCGGGTACGAATTCCAATGCGGTGGAACCGAACACATTCGCCGAGACGAACCTGGCCCGCGTCGTGGTCGACAGTTCGGCCAGCCGCGGGGCGTCGATACGCACCGTGAGCCGGCGCCCCCGCGGGCCGGTGCCGATCTCGGTGATCTCGCCGATCCGCATCCCCCGCAACCGCACCGGCGTCCCCGGCTCCACCCCGTCCCCGACGGCCGTGGTCAGCACGGTGAATCCGACCTGATCGCGCGGTTCGGGGCGGAACTGGACCCAGGCGGTGACCAGCACGGCGACGATCAGCAGCGCGGCCAGCCCGCGCAGCCGTAAGCCGGCCCGGTCCGGCCCACGAGGTGAGAGTGAGATGGCGGCAGCGGTCATCGGTTCACCCCGTGAATCGGATTTCCGACGAGAACCCCCACATGGCGATGGTCATGACCATATCCCCGAGGGCGATGAGCACCAGGCCGGCGCGGATCGCGCGGCCCGAGGCCACGCCCACACCTTCCGGTCCCCCGGTGGCGTAGAACCCGAAATAGGCGTGGACGCAGGTCACCAGGACCACGAACACCACCACCTTGACCAGCGAGAAAACCAGATCCATTGGGGTGACGAACATCTGGAAGTAATGGCCGTAGGCGCCCGACCCCGCCCCGTGCACCAGCGTGACCGTGAGATCGGTGGTGAGAAAGCCGAGCGCCAGGCCGATCAGATAGGTCGGGATCACGGTGACCACCGCGGCCACCAGGCGGGTCGAGACGACATACGGGATGGGGTCGATGGCGTGCGCCTCGAGTGCGTCGATCTCCTCGGAGATCCGCATGGCGCCGATTTCGGCGGTCATCCGGCAGCCGGCCTGCGCGGCGAACCCGACCGCCGCCACCAGCGGCGCCAGTTCCCGCGGGTTGGCCAACGCCGACATGGCACCCGCCAGCGGGCCCACACCGAGCGTGTCCAGCGCGCCGAAGCCGACGATCCCGATCATCGCGCCGGCCACCACACCCATGATCACCAGTACCGGCGCCACCCCGCCGCCGACGATCACCGAACGCCCGCTGCCCCAGGCGAGATCGGTGAAGATCAGCACCATCCGGCCGCGGTAACGGTGTACCGCGTGACCGAGGCCGCGGCATACCAGGTATCCGAAATGCAGTTGGTGCCCCAGCGATTCCAGTGGCGTCCACGCGCGGCCGAGCGGCCGGGTCCAGCGGAGTCCGGGCGGGCGGTACGGGGTCGGGGTGGCGATCCGGCCGGCATCCATCACAACAACCTCATCGGCACGAACAGCAGCACGATCTGGGTCAGCACCAGATTCACCACCAGGCAGGCCAGGATCCCGAGCACAACGGCGGCGTTCACTCCGTCGGCCACACCTTTCGGGCCGCCGGAGACCTCCAGGCCGCGCTGGCAGGCGATGACCGCGACCAGATACCCGAATATCGCGGCCTTCACCAGGCAGATCACCAGATCGAGCACGGAGGCGAAACTGCCGAACGACAGCCAATACGAGCCGGGTGCGACACCCTGGGCGAGCGCGGCCACCAGGAAACTCGCCACGATACTCATCAGGATCACGACGACCGCCAGCATGGGGGCGACCACCGTCATCGCCAGCACCCGCGGCGCGACCAGCCGTCGCTGCGGATCGATCCCCATGGTGCGCAACGCATCGATCTCCTCGCGGATCGTGCGCGAGCCCAGGTCGGAGGCGATGGCCGAGGCACCCGCGCCACCGACCAGCAGCGCCGCCGCCAGGGGTGCGATCTGCTGCATCACCCCCATCCCGCCGACCGCGCCGGCCATCGAGGCGGCGCCCACGTTCTCGGTGATACTGCCCACCTGGACCGCGATCACCACCCCCATCGGCAGCGATATCAGGATCGCGGGCAGTAGCGAGACCGAGACGAAGAACCAGGCCTGCACCAGGGTTTCGCGGAGCGGGAACCGTAGTCGCGCACTGTCGGAGACAATGAGTGCACCGGCTCGTACCCCCAGCCGGACCACCCGGCCGAGTGTGCGGGTGCTGTCACCGATCCGCTCCAGCCCCGCCGATACCGGCCCCCCGGCCGGGGGTACGCGGACCTGGGCCATCACATCTCCTAGCGCAGTCGTTCGTCCGCCCTCATCGAGGGCGAACGATCGGCGGCCTACCGGAACCATTGATAGTGATTTCTGTCTCAGACTATCAATCACCGCGGATCTGGGCGGTCGAATCGAGTGTTTCCGGTCGATTCGAAAGTCCAGACGACGCACCACTTCCGTATCTGCGCTGTACCGTGATCACTCCGGACATCCGGACCCGTGCCGCCCGCGATACCGGCGAGCACCCGCCGGACGGCGTCGAGTTCCGGCCCGCACGAGAGGTGATGGCCGGCGCGGACGCCGCCGGCAGCGGGTGTCAGGCCGGCGTCAGCGACACCGGGACACCGTTGAAGACCGCGTTACCCGAGGGGATATCGAGCACCGAATCGTCGGTCAGGGCGTTGGCGTTCACGCCGGGGTGGTCCGCCGCCACCTGCTGCGCACTGCCGGAATGCCCCCACCCGTGCGGCAGGCTCACCACCCCGGGCATGATCGAATCCGTGGGTTCCAGCGGGACGGTGAGCGACCCGGCCGCGGATTTCACGATCGCCCGGTCGCCGAGGCCCAGGCGATCGATATCGTCGGGATGGATTTGCAGCGTGCATCGGTTCGTCCCGCCCACCAGGCGTTCCATATTGTGCATCCAGCTGTTGTTCGAACGCAGATGCCGCCGCCCGATGAGCACCATATCCGCCGGGGCGGCAGCCGCCGCGGTGCGCAGCCGGGCGATATCGGCCAGCAGGAGTTCGGGTGCCAATTCGACCTTCCCCGAGGCGGTCCGCAGCACCTCGGCCAGCCGCGGCCGCAGCGGGCCGAGGTCGATACCGTGCGGATTGTCCAGCAGGGTCTGCAGACTCAGCTCACCGCCGTTCCAGGCACCGTACGGGCCCAGCCGCAGCATCAGATCCAATCGCTGTTCGGTCGTGGTCTCCCCCAGAAGATCCGGCCGCCGCTGGGCGAGGCCGGCGCGGTGCAGCGTATCGGCGATCACGAATTCGTCGAACGCGGCGAGCGGATCGAAATCGGCGGTGGGGTTGTGCGGCTGCCCGCTCACCGCGGCTCCCAGCCGCACGTAGACCGCCGCCTCGGACGGCCGGTCGCCCAGCGGCACCAGCGGCGGGGAATACCGGGCATAGTTACGGACGGCGAACTGCAGCAGCGCGAAATCGTAGTGCGGGGATTGCACCGGACGCGGCGGCGGCAGGATCACATCGGCATGCCGGGTGGTTTCGTTGAGGTAGCGATCGACGCTGACCATGAATTCCAGCCCGGCGAACGCCGCGTCCAGCCGGGGACCGCTGGGCGCGGACAGGACGGGATTGCCCGCCACCGTGATCAGGGCACGCACCTGCCCGTCACCGGGTGTGGTGATCTCATCGATCAGCGTGGCGACCGGCAACTCCCCCATCGCCTCCGGCAGCTGCCGGACCCGGCTGCGCCATCGGCCCGGCCGGAACGGTTTGGTGCGCACGATCCCGCGGGCCGCGGCGGTGGCGAACATGACCCCGCCGGGCCGGTCGAGATTACCGGTCAGCGTATTGACGATATCGACGAGCCACTGCGTCAGCGTGCCGAATTCCGCGGTGCAGGTGCCGATCCTGGCATACACCGCCGCGGCGGGCGCCCCGGCGAGTTCGCGGGCCAGGCGGCGCACGGTATCGGCGGGTACACCGGTCCGGCCGGCAACCATCTCCGGAGTGAATTCCGCTGCGGCGGAGCGCACCTCGTCGAGGCCGCGGACCTCGGCCGTCACCCTGGTGAGCCCCTCGGCGAACAACGTGTGCACGATTCCGAACAGCAGATACGCGTCGGCACCGGGCCGGATGAAAAGGTGTTCGTCGGCGATCTCCGCGGTCCGGGTGCGGCGCGGATCCACCACCACCAGCCGGCCCCCGCGCGTGCGCAGCGCCCGCAACCGGCCGGGGAAATCCGGGGCGGTACAGACCGAACCGTTGGATTCGAGCGGATTGGCGCCCAGCATCAGCAGATACGATGTGCGATCCAGGTCGGGTACCGGTACCGCCAGCGGATCTCCGTAGAGCAGCCCACAGGCCAGCTGTTTGGGCATCTGGTCGGCGGTACTGGCGGAGAACAGGTTCTTGGTGCCGAGCGCGCGGATGAGGGCGGGGGCGTACAGGGTGCCTGCGACGGTATGCGCGTTCGGATTTCCGAGATAGAGGGCGACCGCCTGGTTGCCGTGCGCCGATTTGATCGCCGGGATGCGCTCGGCGATGAGATCGAACGCCTCGTTCCAGCTCGCGCTCCGCCACGTGCCGGTGGCGCGGTCCCGGATCATGGGTTCGGTGAGGCGGTCGGGGTCGCCGTCGAGCCGGCCGAAACTCGCGCCCTTCGGGCAGAGGAATCCGGCGCTGAACGGATCCTGTTTGTCTCCGCGGACCGCGGTCACCTGATCGGCACCGTCGAGGGTCAGTTCGAGACCGCAGACCGCCTCGCACAGCGGACAGGTGCGCAGCAGGTTCCGGGAGCCGGTACCGGCATGAATAGGAGACGTAGATCGCGTCATGACTCCATGATGGCCCGCCGCACCGGCGCCCGGGAAGGGTTCTGCGGTATTGCCGGAAATAACTGCAGCAACCCGCCCTCAGTTACCGGTGCCGAGCCACCGGCACGGCCCCGGTCGCCGGCACCGCGCGGCGGTAAGCCCAGCAGACCCGCGACGGAGCGGCTGACCGACGCGGGACACCATGACCGCCGGGGCGCTGGGTGGTCGCGCCCGCCGCCATGAGCCCGGGTCCGGCGCCGGAGCCAGGACGCCCCCGCGGCCCGGTGGCGGCACGCCGCCCCCACGCGTCCGAAGCCGCAACACTCTCGCGCTCGGTGACCACCGCCCGCCTCCACGAGACCGGCCACGGCGCCGGAGCCGCGGCATTCCGAGCGCCGATGCGCGCCGGGATCGGGCGTCACCCGCCGCACGGTTGCCCGTAGGCTTGCCCGGCAGCGGCCGCTACGGCCACCCCATTTCCCGAGAGAGCAGCAGCACGTCATGTACCGCACCGCCACCGTCCTCGACGATCCGGTCAGCGAATCGCTCCGCGGCCACCACGCACATCTCGCGCGCCGCCACGGCGAGGCCTGTACCTACGTCGCGGAGGTCGCGTCCTTCTCCGCTGTCCCCGCCGACCCGGACCCCGGCGACTGGGCGGACCTCGCCCGGCTGCTGGGCCCCGGCGAATTCGCCGATATGTTCAGTTCCGCCGCGGTGCCGCCCCCGGACTGGGAACCCGTCTTCACCCTCGACGGCCGCCAGATGATCTACACCGGCGACGCCGGGTCCGGCGAACCGGCCGACCTGGTCGAACTGAATGTGGCGGACGTCCCCGACATGCTCGATCTCGTCGCGCGCACCCAGCCGGGCCCGTTCCGCCCGCGGACCCACGAACTCGGCACCTATCTCGGTATCCGCGACGGCGGCGTCCTGGTCGCGATGGCGGGTGAACGGCTCCGGCCGCCGGGATGGACCGAGATCAGCGCCGTCTGCACCGCTCCCGAGGCGCGCGGCCGCGGCCATGCCGCCCGCCTGGTCGGCGCGGTCGCCGCCCGGATCATCGCCCGCGGCGAACGCCCGTTCCTGCACGCCGCCGAATCGAATACCGGCGCCATCGCCCTCTACGAACGGCTCGGTTTCGAGACGCGCAGGAAAGTCACGTTCCGGGGATACCGCATCCCGTAGCGGCGCGGTCAGAGCCGCACCACGGCCCCGGACTCCGCCGATTCCCGGGCTGCCTCCAGGATCCGCAGGCCTGCCAGGGCATCGCCCGGGTCCACCGGCACGGGGGAACCGTCGAGGATCGCGTCGGCGAGTGCGCGGTAGAAGGCGAGATAGTCGCCGGGCAGTGTCGGGAACGCCGTCCGGTCCGGCTCCGCGCCCAAGGTCCCGTATCGTTCGGGATCGACCGTTCCCCAGGGGGTTCCGTCGCCGGGACGCCGCCCGGCGCGTAGCGCGTCCTCCTGCGGGTCCATACCGCGGACCTCGTAGCCGGCTTTCTCCCCGAGCACCCGGAAACGCGGCCCGAGCAGCGGCGCCACCGCACTGGCCCACAGATGGGAGCGGACGCCGGTGGTGTGGGTCAGGGCGAGGAACATATCGTCGTCGGTACTCACCCCGGGACGGCGGGAATCGAGCTCGCAGTAGACGGTTCCGGCCGGACCGAACAGCGTCAGCGCTTGATCGACGAGATGGCTGCCGAGATCGTAGAGGATACCGGCGGCATCGGCGGCGGTACCGGTTTCCCGCCAGCCGCTCTTCGGTACCGGACGCCACCGTTCGAACCGGGATTCGAAGCGGCGCACCTGCCCCAGCCGGCCGTCTTCGACGAGTTGCCGGACCGTCCGGAAATCACCGTCCCAGCGGCGGTTCTGGAACACCGTGAGGATCCGGCCGGCCTCCCCGGCACTCCGGATGACCTCGGCGGCCTCCGCGGACGTGACCGCGAACGGCTTGTCCACCACCACGGCGGTACCCGCCGACAGCGCCCGCCCGGCGAGTGCGGCATGGGTGCGGTTCGGCGCGGCGACGACCACCACGTCTATCCCGGACGGATCGGCGAACAACGCGTCGGCGTCCGGTAGCACCCGGACCCCGGCGTGGTCGCGCCGGGCCTGTTCGGCCCGTTCCGCCGACCCGGTCACCACCGCGGCCACCCGCATTCGCGGTTCGGCAGAGATCAACGGTGCATGGAACACCGCACCCGCCAGGCCGTACCCGATGATCGCCACGCCGAGACTGCTCATGGGCCCGACGTTACCGGGGCACCCGGCTCATCCGGCGGAAGTCAGCAGCGACAGCCGCACCTGCCGGTCGGGGTTGTCGACGTTCACATCCACCAGAGCAATCGACTGCCAGGTGCCCAGGGCGAGTTCGCCGGCGATCACCGGGACGGTCGCGTACGGCGCGATGAGGGCGGGCAGCACATGCGAGCGCCCGTGGCCCCGCGAACCGTGCGCGTGCCGCCAGCGGTCATCGGCCGGCAGCAGATCACGCAGCGCGGCCAGCAGGTCCTCGTCACTGTGCGCGCCCAATTCCAGCACCGCCACACCGGCGGTGGCATGCGGGACGAAGACGTGGAGCAGCCCGTCGGCACCGGCCTCCCGCACGAAGTCCGCGCATTCACCGGTGATATCCCGGACCGTCTCGGAGTTCCCGGTCCGCACCGCGATCAGTGTGCTCCGCATAGTGCGCAGAATACGCGGGACTCGTTCGCGGACGTGGCCGCAGGTAGCCGTACCACCACCGGACATCGGCACGCTCCGGACTCCTGCGCGGGCCGGGCGGACCGGCTCCGAATCGGCCGGACGATCGGGGCGCCCCTGCAACGCCCCGCTCAGTACGCTCGATGCCGATCCCGGAAGTACTCGGCGAGACCGGCGAGAACGGGCGAGCAGCCCGCGTCGACGGTGCGGGCGGCAAGGCCGTCGCTGCGGGTGGGTCCGCGATTGACGATCAGTACGGTGCCACCCCGGCGGGCCACTCGGTGCACGAACCGGCGACCCGACCACACCGTGAGGCTCGAACCCGCCACCAGGATCACCTCGGCCGAATCCACCAGTTCGGTGGCCGCCGCCACGCGGTCCCGCGGGACGTTTTCACCGAAGTAGACGATATCCGGCTTCAGCAGTCCGCCACAGCGTTCGCAGTCCACCATCCGGAAGCCATCGATATCCTCGACCACAGCGTCCGCGTCCGGCGCGACCTCGAGGCCGGTCACCGAACCCGCGGCGAAACCGGGGTTGACCGATTCCAGCCGATCGGCCAGCGCCATCCGGGAGATCCGGGTGCCGCACGCGAGGCACACCACCTGCGCATAAGTCCCGTGCAGATCGATCACCCGGCGGCTGCCCGCCTTGGTGTGCAGCAGATCGACGTTCTGGGTGATGACCCCGGCCACCACACCACGGCGTTCGAGGTCGGCCAGCGCGCGGTGACCGGCGTTCGGCCGAGCGGCGTCCATATACCGCCAGCCCACGTGGTTACGCGCCCAGTACCGGTGGCGGAACTGCGGGTCGCCGGTGAACTGCTGATAGGTCATCGGGGTGCGCGGCGGCGAGTCCGGGCCCCGGTAGTCCGGGATTCCGCTGTCGGTGGAGATCCCGGCGCCGGTGAGCACGACGAGACGGCGGTCGCCGATCAGCCCGGCCAGGTCGTCCACGGGATCGGCGACCTGCGTGGGCTGATCGGTCCCGAGCAATGCCGTATCGGACATACACCGAGCGTACGGAGGACCGGGCGGACGCTGCGCCCGGCCTCCGGCGAGTACGCCGCCCCGCCTAGCTGCCCGGCCTCCGCGCGCCCGTCGCGGCGGTGATCAGGTCTGGAGTCCGGCGAGTTTGCCCGCTTCCGCGTCGAGGCCGAGCATCGCCAGCAGATTGCGGCAGTCGGCGGCATCGGTGGAATGACCGGCGACGATACGGGCCGCGACGGCGCTGCGGCGGGCGACCTCGGCCCGCTCGGCACTCCTGATCTCGGCGAATTCGGCCAGTTCGACCTCGGGTAGCTCGTGGTCGATGGGGGTGCTACGGCTGGATGTGCCAGGCATGGGTCTCCTTCGAGTTCCTCGAAGCCTACGCCGCGGGACCCGAGGCGCACAGCGCAACCGGAAATCCTTCCGCGGCACCGTGCGAGCGATAGGCTCGTCGTGGCGAGGTTCAGCACCCCTGGGCCACCTGCCGGCCCACCGGTCCGGCGCGGCCGTATTCGACCGGCGCCATACGGAATCGCCGGCGCGGCGGGAGTGCCCATCGATAGCGGGAACCCCGCCCCGGCAGATTCCGGTCCGTGTCCGCTGTTCCGGTCGCTTTTCTTCCGGCCCGGCTTGTCACATGTACGCCTATGTCTTTTCTGCGGCCCTTGTTTTTTACAACATATCTCCTTTAAATTCACTCCCTGCACGTTCACCGTTCTGGAATGCCCGCGTTCCGCAGTCGTGCGGTACGGTATTCCGCCCAGCGAGGAGGTCCCCGGTGGAAATCGACCACTTCAGCCACGGCTGGCTCACCCCCGTGGTCGCGTACGTCATGTCGTTCACCGGCTCGTTGCTAGGACTACGGTGTATGAGCCGGGTGCGCGGGGAGTCGATCTTCGACGGCTGGCTGATCGCCGCCTCCGTCGCCCTCGGCGGTACCGGTATCTGGGTCATGCATTTCATCGCCATGCTGGGGTTCCGGATCGACGGCGCAGCAATCAAATATGACGTACCGATCACCCTGATCAGCGCCCTGATCGCCATGGTCGTGGTCTGGATCGGGCTGTGCCTGGCCCAGCTGCGCAGGCTCGGTACCCAGGGCCTGCTCGTCGGGGGCGTGGTCACCGGGCTCGGTGTCGGCGCCATGCACTACGCGGGGATGTACGCCATGAAAACCGATGTGGAAATCGGCTACGACTGGCCGACCGTTGCCTTGTCCATGATCATCGCGGTGGTCGCCCCCACCCCGGCGCACTGGTTAACCCACAAAGTTAGCGGCACACAACCCACCCACCGTGCCGCGCTGGTGATGGGGATGGCCGTCGCCGGGATGCACTACACCGGGATGTTCGCCATGCATATCGGCGACAACCAGCACCATATGCCGCCGTCGGGGGCCGGCGCGGCCCAACTGCTCACCCCACTGATCGTGAGCGTCAGCCTGGTGACCGTCGGCATGCTGTTCCACCTGGGCCTCACCGAGGTCGGCGGTCCGGCACCACTGACCCGCCGGCCCGCCGCAGACAATTACTGGCCGACCCGGGACTGAATCTCCCTACTCCTGACCGAAATGCGTCACGTGACGTGAATGGGCCGCGCCCCTCGGGACAGCCACTGCGGCTCCCGGGAACCGCCTCGCTACGCTCGGGGGGTGCGGCAGCGGATCATCATGGACGTGGATACCGGAGTGGACGACTCCCTGGCCCTGCTGTATCTCCTGGCCTGCCCCGACGCCGAGATCGCCGGAATCGCCGCCACCGCCGGGAATGTCCCGGCCGGGCAGGTGGCGATCAACAATCTCGCCTGGCTGGAATTGGCCGGCGCGCCGGAGATCGAGGTGGCGCTGGGCGCGGCCGATCCTCTTGCGATACCGCTGCGCACTACCGAGGACACCCACGGCCCGCAAGGTGTCGGCTATGCCGAACTCCCCGCGCCTACCCGGCAGATCTCCGCGCGCACCGCGGCGCAGATGTGGGTGGACCTCGCGCGGGCGAATCCCGGCGAACTCCTCGGCCTGTGCACCGGCCCGCTCACCAATCTGGCACTGGCACTGCGGATCGAACCCGAGCTACCCCGGCTGCTGCGCAGGCTGGTGATCATGGGCGGTGCGTTCAACCACCCCGGTAACACCACCCCCACCAACGAGTGGAACATCCACGTCGACCCCGAGGCCGCGAAGATCGTTTTCGACGCCTTCTCCGCCGCACCCGCGGAACGCCGGCCGGTGGTGTGCGGGCTCGATATCACCGAGACGATCGAAATGCGGCCCGCGCATCTGGTCCGGTTGGCGCAGCGGGCCGGCAGTACACCTGTCGAAACGGTTTCCCCGCAGGATCCGCCCACCGCCCGGTCGGCGGCGAGTAATCCGATCGTCCGCCATCTCACCGACGCCGTCCGTTTCTACTTCGATTTCCACCACGCCTACGACCTCGGCTATCTGGCGCATATGCACGACCCGTTCGCCGCGGCGGTGGCCCTGGACCCCGCACTGGCCCGCACCCGGCCGGCGACGGTCGATGTGGAACTCACCGGCACCCTCACCCGTGGCGCCACCGTCGCGGACTGGGCGGGCATGTGGGGCCGCCCGCCCAACGCCGATGTCGTCGTCGCCACCGATCCCGGCCTGTTCTTCGACCGGCTGATCGCGCGCCTCGGCGACTATGCCCGCGCCTGCTTACCCGGCGCGTCGCCCGCGCAACGGGTCGCCGCCGGACCGAACCGACCGTAGCGCCCCGAGCCAGGAGAACCAGCCCGTGACCGAATCCACCGCCGCCGAGATCCCCGCCGACGAAGCCTATCTGGCACAGTTCCGGCAGCGGCTCGGGCTGCCCGGATTGGTCGATGTACACACTCATTTCATGCCGCATCGGGTACTGCGCAAGGTGTGGGCCTATTTCGATTCCGCCGGTCCGCTCACCGGACGTCCGTGGCCGATCACCTACCGCGCGGAGGAACCGATCCGGCTCGCGGCATTACGCCGATTCGGCGTCCGCGCGTTCACCGCCCTGGTCTATCCGCACCGCCCGGATATGGCGGCCTGGCTCAACGACTGGACCGCGAAGTTCGCCGCCGAGGTCCCCGACTGCCTGCACACCGCGACATTCTTTCCCGAACCTGCCGCCGCGGACTATGTCCCGGCCGCTCTCGACCAGGGCGCGCGGGTGTTCAAAGCGCACGTCCAGGTCGGCGCCTACGACCCGCGCGACCCGCTGCTGACATCGGTCTGGGGCACACTCAGCGACGCGGCCGTGCCGACCGTCATCCATTGCGGCTCCGGCCCGGCACCCGGCGCGTTCACCGGTCCGGGCCCGATCGCCGAGATACTCCGGCAGTTCCCGCGGCTACGCCTCATCGTGGCGCATATGGGCATGCCGGAGTACCGGGAATTCCTCGATCTCGCCGACCGCTACCCCGGCGTCCACCTCGACACCACGATGGCCTTCACCGATTTCGCGGAGGACACGGCCCCGTTCCCGCCCGCCGACCGGCAGCGCCTGGCCGCCCTCGGCGACCGCATCATGTTCGGCAGCGATTTTCCGAACATCCCCTACCCGTACCGGCACGCCGTTCAGGCACTGGAACGCCTGGATCTCGGCGACGAGTGGCTGCGCGCGGTCTGCTACGGCGCCGCCGCCCGGCTCTTCGCTCTCGACTGACACACGAACTCTCTCCGCCCATTCCGCGGGAAATATCACTGAATGCGCATATCCCCAAATTTCCATCTGTTGCGTGTCGAGACCCGGCAGGGCGTCGGGGTCTCAGCGCGGCCGGACAGCCCACCACCCGCAGCCGAGGTCCGAATCTCAGCTGTCGAAGGCGTCGAGCAATCGTTCAGCGGCAAGCGCGGCGGTGAGGGCCCCGGCCCGCACCTGGGCCTCCATGTCCCCGCGAATGGCCTTCACCTTCGGATTGTCGGCCAGCCGGCGCAGCAGTTGATCGTGCACCATGGTCCAGGTCCAATCGACCTGCTGGCGGCGGCGCTTCTCGGCGAACTCTCCCGCCTCGGTGAGCACCCGGCGGTGCTCCAGCACCGTCTGCCAGAACGTGTCGAGCCCCGTCCCCTCCAGGCCGCTCATGGTGAGCACCGGCGGTTTCCACAGCGCATCGTGTGGATGGATGAGCCGTAGCGCACCGGACAGTTCGCGGGCCGCGCTCTTGGCCTCGATCTCGTGCTTACCGTCGGCCTTGTTCACGGCGACCAGATCGGCCAGTTCCAGCACGCCCTTTTTGATGCCCTGCAACTGGTCACCGGTGCGGGCCAGGGTGAGGAAACAGAACACGTCGACCATATTCGCCACGGTCACCTCGGACTGGCCGACGCCGACGGTTTCCACCAGGATCACGTCGTAGCCGGCGGCCTCGAGCAGCGCGATGGTCTCGCGGGTCGCCTTGGCGACTCCGCCGAGCGTGCCGGCGGTCGGCGAGGGCCGGATGAAGGCGTTCGCCTCCACCGACAGCCGCGCCATCCGGGTCTTGTCGCCGAGTATCGAACCGCCGGTGCGAGTGGACGAGGGGTCCACCGCCAGCACCGCCACCCGATGCCCCTGCCCGATCAGGTTCATTCCCAGGGCGTCGATGAAGGTGGATTTCCCCACCCCGGGCACCCCGGTGATACCGACCCGGTTCGACAGGGCCGCACCGGGTTCCGGGGTCAGTTTCAGCAGCAGTTGCTGGGCCTGTTCCCGATGGTCGGCGCGGGTGGATTCGACCAGGGTGATCGCCCGGGCGAGGGCGGCCCGCTCACCGGAGCGGACCGCCTGCGCGAGCGCGTCGACATCGATGGCGCGCGCGTTCATCCCTGCGTATTCGCCTCGGAACCGGTCGCGCCGGAACCGAGCTCGTGTCCGAGCGCGGCGCCGAGCTTACGCAGCAGGTCGATCGCGGCGTCCGCGATCACCGTGCCCGGCGGGAAGATCGCCGCGGCACCCGCCTCGTAGAGCTCGTCGAAGTCACCGGGCGGGATGACCCCGCCGACGATGACCATGATGTCGGGCCGGCCGACATCGGCCAGCGCCTGCCGCAGGGCCGGCACCAGCGTGAGGTGGCCGGCCGCCAGCGAGGAGACACCGACGACGTGTACGTCGTTGTCCGCGGCCTGGCGGGCCACCTCTTCCGGGGTCTGGAACAGCGGGCCCACATCGACATCGAAGCCGAGGTCGGCGAAGGCGGTGGCGATCACCTTCTGGCCGCGGTCGTGCCCGTCCTGGCCCATTTTCGCGACAAGGATCCGGGGCCTCCGGCCTTCGGCCTCGGCGAACTCCTCCACCAGATCCCCGGCGGTGGTGATGTTGGTGACCTTGCCGGCCTCGTCGCGATACACACCGGACAGCGTACGGATCTCGGCCTGATGCCGGCCGTAGACCTTCTCCAGGGCGTCGGAGATCTCGCCCACGGTCGCCTTCGCCCGCGCGGCGTCGATGGCCAGCGCCAGCAGGTTGTTCTCCATCCCGCCGTCGGACGACGCGGCGGCCCTGGTCAATTCGGCCAGGGCGCGGTCCACCGCGTCCTGGTCCCGATCGGCGCGCAGCTGCCGCAGTTTCTCGAGCTGTTCGGCACGCACCCGCGAGTTCTCGACCTTGAGAACCTCGACCTCGTGATCCTCGGCGACCTGGTATTTGTTGACCCCGATCACCGGCTGCTGGCCGGTATCGATACGGGCCTGGGTGCGGGCGGCGGCTTCCTCGATCCGCAGCTTCGGGATGCCCTCACCGATGGCCTGCGCCATCCCGCCGTGCGCCTCCACCTCGGCGATATGCGCGCGAGCGCGTTCGGCGAGCTGATGAGTCAGCCATTCGACGTAGTAGGAACCGCCCCACGGGTCGATCGGGCGGGTGGTGTTGGACTCCTGCTGGATGAGCAGCTGGGTGTTACGCGCGATCCGGGCCGAGAAATCGGTCGGCAGCGCGAGTGCCTCGTCGAGGGCGTTGGTGTGCAGCGACTGGGTGTGCCCCTGGGTCGCCGCCATCGCTTCGATACAGGTGCGGGCCACATTGTTGTAGGCGTCCTGCGCGGTCAGCGACCAGCCCGAGGTCTGCGAATGGGTCCGCAGCGACAGTGATTTCGGATTCTTCGGATCGAACTTCGCGACCAGTTCGCTCCACAACAGCCGGCCCGCACGGAGTTTGGCGACCTCCATGAAGAAATTCATGCCGATGGCCCAGAAGAAGGACAGCCGGGGCGCGAACTTGTCGATTTCCATTCCGGCGTCGATGCCGGCCCGCAGGTATTCCACGCCGTCGGCGAGGGTGTAGGCGAGTTCGAGATCGGCGGTCGCACCGGCTTCCTGGATGTGATAGCCGGAAATGGAGATGGAATTGAATTTCGGCATCTTCGCGCTGGTGTAGGCGAAGATATCGGAGATGATCCGCATCGAGGGTTTCGGCGGATAGATATAGGTGTTGCGGACCATGAACTCTTTCAGAATATCGTTCTGAATCGTTCCGGCCAGCTGCTCCGGCGCCACACCCTGTTCCTCGGCCGCCACCACGTACAGCGCCAGGATCGGCAGGACCGCACCGTTCATGGTCATCGAGACGCTGACCTGGTCGAGCGGGATCTGGTCGAAGAGCTGGCGCATATCGAGGATGGAATCGATGGCCACGCCCGCCATCCCGACATCGCCCTGGACGCGCGGATGATCGGAGTCGTACCCGCGGTGGGTGGCCAGGTCGAACGCCACCGACAGACCCTTCTGACCGGCCTGCAGATTACGGCGGTAGAAGGCGTTGGAATCGGCGGCGGTGGAGAAACCCGCGTACTGGCGGATGGTCCACGGCTGGTTCACATACATCGTCGGATACGGTCCGCGCACGAACGGCGCGACACCGGGGACGCTGTCGAGCGGGAAACCCGCCGCGGCGATCGCGTCCCGATCGGCCTTGGTGAACACCGGCGGCACATCGATCCCCTCGGGGGTCGACCACACCAGTTGCTCAGGAGCGTAGTTGTTCGCTGTCGCCGACTGTTCGACGAAGGCCGTCCGCGCGCTCTCGTCGGCCGCGGCGGGGGTGAAACCCGGCTCGGTGAGCGGCACGTCGGCGAAACTGCCGACCACCTGCTCGATTCGCTGTGTCGTCATCAGGCTCCCACCTTCTCCAGCAGGGCGGTCAGGGCCGCGACCGCGTCGATCCGGGCTGCCAGGAACCCGTCCGGCCGCCGAGCCTCCTCGATACCGCTCAGTACCTTCTCGGGCCCGGCCAGCAGCACCGTCTCGACGCCGGCGCCGCGAAGTTGTTCCACCGCTTCCGCGGCATCGGTGCCGTAGCGCGCGTCGGTACCGCAGAGCACCGCGATCTTCGCGCCGGATTCCCGTGCCGCCGCGGCGATCTCGTCGCCGGCGAGGGGCCCCGGATTGACTGATTCGATCCCGCCGGATGCCAGCAGGTTGGCGATGAAGGTGACCCGCACATTGTGCTCGGCCACCGTGCCCAGCGGCACCAGCAGCGCCTGCGGGCGGGTGCCGTGCGCCGCCAGATAGGTATCCGAACGGTCGCGCAGCGCTTCGAACGCGGCGCCGTAGCGCTGTCCCGGCCCCGCCGTACGGGCGGCCTCCGACAGCGGTGCCTCGGCCAGGTTCGGGAATTCGTTGACGCCGGTGACGGCGGTGCGGCGGTGCGCGATATCGCTGTCCCGCCGCGCTTTCGTCGCACCGATCCGCGTACCGAGCAGTCCGGAGTCCAGCGCCGCCCGATAGCCGGCGGCGGCTTCGAGTTCCTGCATGAATTCCCAGGCGGCGGTGGCCAGGTCGGCGGTGTACTGCTCGACGTACCAGGAACCGGCGCCGGGGTCCTGCACATGCCCGAGATGGGATTCCTCGAGCAGCAGCAGCTGGGTGTTGCGGGCCATCCGCTCCGAGAACGCGGCCGAGACGCCGAGCTCACCGGCGGGCAGCGCGGAATCGAACGGCAGCACGGTGACGGTATCGGCCCCGCCCACCCCGGCGCCGAAGGCGGCCAGCGTGGTACGCAGCAGATTCACCCAGGGGTCGCGCCGGCTCATCATCGCCGCGGAGGTCACCGCATGCTGCGGGGCCGCGCCGTCGGCCGGCGCGCCGAGGGCGTGCGCGACCCGCGCCCAGAGGCGGCGGGCGGCCCGGAATTTGGCGATGGTGGCGAACTGATCGTCGGTGGCGGCGAACCGGAACTCCACCTGGCGCAGCGCCTCGGCGACCGGCATCTCACCGGACAGCACGCGCAGGTATTCGAGCCCGGCCGCGACGGCGGCACCCAGCTCCTGGGCGTCGGAGGCGCCGGCATCGTGGAAGACGGTGCCGTCCACGGTGATCGCCCGGACGGTTTCCGCTCGCGCGCCGGCAGCGGCGGCCAGGGCCGTGGTCTCGGTGAGGCCGAGGTCGGCGGTTCCGGCGAAGGCCGCGGTGAGCGGGGCCGCCCCGAGGGAGATCCGGATCGCGGAGCGGTCGGGTGCCGAATACCGATCGACCACGTCGTAGACGGCCGCGGCGGCGTCGGCGGTCGCGGTACCGGCGCGCAGGGCCAGCGGCGCGAGTTCGAACAGCAGACCGTCGAGCGCGGCGGCGAGATCGCTCACCGGTACACCGTGCGCACCGACACCGAGTTCGACGGCGCTCGCGCCGTTCTCCAGGCCCGCGGTGAGTTCCCGGTTGGCGGTCGCGGCATCGGCGGCGGCGATCCGGACGTTGACGAACCACCCGCGATGGATATCGCGGGTTGCGTCGCCGCCGCGGACGAACGGATAGGCACCGGGGAGCGGCTGTTCGGGCAGTTCGTCGCGGCGCGTGTACAGCGGCGCGATCGCCAGCCCGTCGTAGGTGGACTGGTTCAGCAGCTTTTCGGGTTCCGCACCGAGTTCGGCCGCATCGACCTTGCGGGCTTTGGCCAGCACACCCGCCACACCCTTGCGCCAGGCGGGATAATCGGGCACCGCGGACGAGGACGGATCAGCCCCGGCCGCGGGCTCTGCAGCAATCGGCATACCCTGTTCCCTCTTGTCGTTCCAGTACAAGCGCACCACCTGCGTGCGCGGGTACCTTGGCATCCGCCCAGCTCAGCGAATACTTTGGTTAACGGGCATTCAGCCCGCCCCTCCGATGCTAGCCGGGGCTCACACAGCGAGCGCCCGGGGCCACCACTACCAACGAGTAACGTCCTCCGGGCGATGCGGGCGAGCGCCCGGTTCGCTACCGTTCTCTGCCGCGCCGGCCGATTCCACCGCCGCCGCGCGGTCACCGTGGCCGGGCTCCGCGCCGGCACCGCGTGCCCCGCCGCGGAGGGCACTCGGTAATCTCGCCCGGTGCCCCGCATCCTCCGCGACCGCCGGCTGGTCTTCGTACTGTGCCTGGTCGCGGTCGTCTGCGCGGCGGCGCTGCTCACCCCGCTGCCGGACCCGCGCCACATCCAGGAGTGGGCCGAAGACGCCGGGCCGTGGTTCCCGCTGCTGTTCTTCGCGGCGCACACCCTGATCATCATCGCGCCGGTCCCCCGCACGGTGTTCACCGTCGCGTCGGGGTTGCTCTTCGGGCCGGTCGTCGGGCTCGGTGTGGCCGTCGCCGCCTCGCTGCTCAGCGCCGCGGCGGCCTTCCTGCTGGTCCGCGCATTCGGCCGCGAGCGGGTGGCGCCCTATCTGACCCATCCCACGGTGCAGATCATCGACGACCGCCTGCACCGCCGGGGCTGGCTCGCGGTCGGCGCGTTGCGGTTGATCGCCTTCGCGCCGTTCTCGGTGGTGAACTATTCGTGCGCGCTGTCCGCGATCCGTTTCTGGCCCTATCTGGGTGCGACGTTCGGCGGCATCCTGCCCGGGACGGCCGCCACCGTGGTGCTCGCCGATGCCTTGACCGGTGGTACGCATCCGGTCATGGTCGGGGTGTCGATCGCCTGTATCGCCGCCGGCTGCCTCGGCCTGGTGATCGATCAGCGCTGGAAACCGGTGACGGGCAATCCGGCCGTTCGCCCGGAAGCCGCCACCACGTCGCCGGCCGCAACGCCGAACGATATGGTTGCCGACCGGTAGCCGCGCCCCGCCCGGTTACCATTCACCCGAACCGGGTTACCGCGCAGACCACCACACTCGGCGACCCGCCGCACACGGGGTCCGCTACATCCTGGCCGTGCACCACAGCGGCCACGGCGCCTCCGGCGCGGAGAACATCCGCGATCGCCACGCTCTCCGAAACCGATGCGGCGATCGCTCGCTCGAACTGGAGATCCGACGACGGCGACAACCAGCCGGTCCGGCGGCTGTCGGGTGCGTCCCTGCACCTGAGCCGCTTCCTCTCTCCGGGGCCGCGCCAATGCCTCGCTGCCACCGTATCCCCGCCGCAGTGCCCATCGGCGCGAGCCGTCCGACCGCCGGTACGGGCCGCAGGTCGCATACCCGGCACGACAGGGTTTCACGGCCGTCGCCGTCATTGTCCGGAAGCGCCGGCCTCCTCCGGGAACCGCAGCGGCCGGCGGCCGGTCCGTGGCGGCGTTTCGCCCCGCCGCCACACCGCGGCCTCGTCGCACCACTCCCGGGCGTACCGCCGCGCCTCATCGACGGCCGGGGGCGGATCATCGCCCAGTACCAGGTCGGCGTGCTCGGGGACGAGTAGCAGCACCGAACCGATATGGTGCAGGCAGCCGGCGATCCCGCGGGGATGGCCCAGATCCTCGTAGAGACCCAGCGCCCGCTGCCATTTCCGCAGCGCGCCCCGTGGTTCGCCGCGGGCCCAGCACACCGCCGCCTCCAGTTCACACACCAAGGCCCGGCCTTCGTCGTCCTCCTCGGCGGCCGCCCGGACCGCGGCCAGCTCGAGCCGGTCCGCCGCCGCGTCCAGCCGGCCCTGCGCGATATGCGCGACGGCCAGATTCGTGAGCACCCGGACCTGATTCGTCACATCCTCCCGCGGAAGCCGCCACCACACCTCCCGCAGTTGCTTGACCGCCTCACCCAGTTCGCGGGGTTCGGCGGCCGTGCACAACGCGCTCAGGGCTGCCCGGTGCCACCGCCGCGCGGCGAGTCCGGTCGCCCGCCACCGTATTCCGCCGAACCAGCGCGCCGACAGCTCCCCCTCCTGGCCTACGGCGGCCGAAGTCCCCGGGCCGCGGCCGGTGGCCGGGGCAGGCTGTTCTCCGGGCCGAGCAGCTTCCGGGCCGTGCCCGTCACCCTCGTCGCCGGGCGGCTCCGGCCGCCGCACCGACATCAGCCGGCCGAACCAACTCGATTCCGCGCCACCCACCAGCGTTTCCAGGTGGTGTGCCACCACCGCACTCTCGTCGTCCTGCACGCAGATCTGGTGCGCGTACCAGATATCCAGCGCGTCGGCGATCCGCACGAGCTGGGCGACCGTGGCCGAGGGAATCTGCTCGGGGGGCCGTTTACCGCACTCTTCGACGAGCTTCCGGAGATACGGTGCCTCCACCGTGAACCAGCGCCGGGCACCCGGTGCGAACGGGACGGTCGTCAAGGCGACCGCCCAGCTCGAGGCCTGGTCGGCGCAGTGGGCCAGGAGCCCGAACAACGCCGCCTGTTCCAGTTCATCGACCAGATCCCTGTTCCCCGCTGACGACGCCGGTACCCGTTTCAGTGTGTAACGACCGTCCCGGCAGGACATGATGTCCTCGTCCACCAGCCACGCCTGCAAACCGGGCGCAGTCCACATTTCACCGTCCGGCGGCGTCGGCTCGCCGACGTACACCGTCACCACCGCGGTCAGGACCGCGGACAAGGTGGCGGAGTCGTATCGGTGCACGGGTAGTTTTTCCAGGGCCTCGACGAATTCGCTGTGGCGGCCCGGATCGGACATCCGATCGTCTTCCGACATATCCCGGGGGACGGCTGGTCCCACGGGTCGCGCACCGTCGAGTACCGCCAGTGCCTGCCGGCGCCACACCAGCCGCTGCCGGGCCCGCCGCTCCACCACGAACCGGTGCGCGGTGTACAGCAGCGCCAGCACCACGACCAGCACGGCCAGCCAGCGCAACCCCGAGGACACCAGCCGGACGGCGTCGCTCTCCCCGAACGAATTCGTCACCAGGTTGCGGCCCAGTTCCAGCAGCAGGGTGGTCGCGAGAACCGACAGCCCGCCCAGCACACCCGGGACCACCGAAGAACGCGGCAGCGGTTCATTCATCGCAGCACCCCACCGGTCAGTCCGGGGACGATCCAGCGCCGCCAGGTCGCCAGCACCAGCGCGACCGGCAGCACCGCCGAGATCAGCGCCCCGGCCGCGAGCGGTGCGGCGTTCTCGCCGAATTGGCGCGCCTCACCCCACAGGAGCAGCGACCACGGGGACGCCCCGGCACCGCTGATCAGCAGGCCGACCACGAAATCATTCCAGACCTGGACGAATTCGAGAACCGCGACCGCTACCAGCGCCGGCCCGGCCGCCGCGAGCAGCCGCCGGCCGATGGTTCCCGGGGCGGCCATCCCACGCAACGCGTCCGCGGCCGGGCTGCCCGGTGGCGCGGCGACCGCGCCCCGCAGGATCAGTACCGCGATCGGCAACCCGGCGGCCACGTGGACGAGTACCAGCGGGATCCGGGTGCCCGACAGTCCGTGCTCGTCGATGAACGCGTCCAGCGGCCCGAGATACGCCTGTACCGGCAGCACGGCGAGAACCACCAGCGCGCTGACCGTACCGCGCGCCACCCAGCCGTCCGGCGCGACCGCGAGCCGGTAGGCCAGTGGCGCGGCGGCGGCGACCACGACCACGGTCGCGAGGAGAGCCACCCACAGGGTCGTCTGGATGGATCTCCGCAGTGCCGGGTCGGCCCACATCTCGGTGAACGCGTGTAGCGACCAGCCGCCGGGCCCCTGCAGCGCAGCCACCACCAGTGCCCCGATCGGGAGCATCGCCGCGACCGCGACCAGGCCGAAACCCAGCGTGCGCAGGTAGCCGGCGAGCCCCCCGCCGGTGCCGGAATCGAGGGGCGCCGGATAGGGCGGCGCCGGCATCGGCGACAAACCGGAGCGGCGCTCGCGCAGGTCGCTCTGCAACGCCCACGCGGCCACGGCGAGCAGTATCGCCAGCGGCAGGGCATGGGCGGCCGCTTCGCCCGCACCGGCCGGGTCACCGGCCAGCCGCCACCACGACACGGTCGCGCTGTCGAGCCGGTACTGCACCGAACCGGGGACACCGATCAGCACCACGTCGAATACCCGGGCGGCGGCCACCCCGACCACCAGACCGGCCACCAGCACCACCGGTCGCTGCAGATCGAACAGTCGTTTGTACAGTGTGGGCCCCGTGCAGTCCGTGAGCCGGCGGGCCCGCACCGGATCGGCGGTCACGGCTCGGATACTCGCGCGGAACAGCGCGATCAGAAATCCCAGCCAGGTCCAGAGGAACGCCGACCCGAGCATGACGGCGAACCAGGTCCGGTAGCCGGGAAACCCGTCGAAACCGACCCGCGCGCCGGAGTACTGGAAGATCAGCCGGAACGCCACACCGGCGACGAACGCCGAGATCCCGAACGGCACGATCAGCGGAAGCAACCACAAACCCCGGGTCTCGCGGCTCCACCAGGCCAGCACCATGGCCACGACGAGCAGCACCGCCGCGAATCCCATCCAGTACAGGCTGCGGGCATACGACGGGCCGATCGAGTGGAGCACCAGCACCGCGGCGGCCCCCAGCCCGGCCGGCCACACCCACCGGTACGACCGGTTCCCGGTTTCCTCATTCGCCTCGGCCGGTCCGGGCCGCGGGCCGGCATCCCGGCGGGCGTATCGCAGCGCGGGCACGAACAACCCTGCCAGGACCGCGCAACCCACCACGAGCCACAATTCGGTCCGCACCGCCAGCACGGCGGTGACGGCCGTCGGGATCAGCAGTAGGACCAGCAACAGCACCGCCGGCCCGCAGGCGATCCGGGTGATCCCACGAGAGGGCGGCGCCCCCGGGACGAGCGGACCGCGTAACCGCGACAGCGGCAACTCCAGTGTCACACCGTGCGCCCGGTATATCCGGGACAGCCGCTCCGAATGGTCCGCCGAGGTCATCGCCACCCCCGTTCGAATCGTGTCAGCGTCGCTACTGCGGTATCGGTCGCGGCGCGCACGTCGCCACCTCGATCCCCGACGGTGATCAGGAATTCGGTCAGCACGCGCCAGAGCCCGTCCCGGCCGCCGACAACGCCGATGCGATCGGACAGGTCGAATTCCGGCCAGGTGGGCAGCGCGGCGGCCGAATCGGCGACCCAGGGCGAATAACGCGCCCGGGTCCGGGTGTTCGGGCCGAGGAACCCGCCGATCCCGTGGATCCACGGCAGTGGCGCCTGCGGATCGGCCAGGGCACGCACCACCTCGCCGGCACGCGCCGCCGCGGCAGCGGTGAGCACCATGACATCACCGCCGATGATGCGCGGTCCCGGCCGGTCTGCGGCCACCGCCGGAAACGGCACGACACCCGCCGCGGATTCGGGGCGTCCCGCCCTGCGCAGCGCGTCCCGTACCACGGGTTCGGCGAAATCGGGGGCCGCCACGGCCAGGGCGCGGCGATATTCGAAAACATCGCGGACCGCGTCGGCGAACTGCCGGACCAGCGCCGTGGCCACCCCGCCGGGAAGCCCTTCCCGGACACCCCACAGCTCACCGAGCCGGGTGAACGTGGTGCGCACCGCCGGGTTGTCCCAGTCCCGCCGGCCGGACCCCAGCATGTCGTACACCGCTGGTGATTCGGCCAGCAGCAGATTCTCGAACAGGTCCGTGAGTACCCAGCCGTCCGCCGCGCCGACCGCCAGGAACCGGCGCCCGGTGCCCGCGAAGCGGCGCACCTGCGTAGCCCAATCGAGCAGCGTCCAGGACGCCGGATCACCCGCCCGGAGATCGGCGAGGGCCTCCCGGTCGTACCAGACCAGGGATTTACCACTCGCCTTGAACGGAACCCCGTACGGACGGCTGTTGTGGAAACACAGCCGGCGCCACTGTTCGCCGTAGCGCGGTCCCTGGGCGTCGAACCACAGCTCTTCCGGGACCGCGCGCAACCGGCCTTCCATCACGAGATGCCGCACCAGCCCGGCCTGCGGGAGCATGACGATATCCGGCGCCGAGCGGCCGCGGGCGGTGAGCGCGGTGTAGATCTCGTCGCCGAGCGGTACGACCTCCACGGGTTCCGGTAGCCGCGCGGCCGCCAGCACCGACCGGAACGCCGCCAGTTCCGGCCCGCTCCAGGACACCGCGATCCGCACCGATCCCGGCGCGCCGAGCAGCACGTCCGGTGAGCACGCCGCCAGCAACGGCAGGGCCGCGGCCGTCCGGAGAACGGTGCGACGTGTCGTCACGGTCCCCCCCGAGTTCCTTTGTCCAGCAGAGGTTCCGATTATTGCCGATCGGCGCGCCGGGGGCAGGGGATTCGGCGCGTAATCGGGCCCGCCCGAGAACGACGCGTACTACGGGACGAGGGCAGCGCGGGTCGTTACCGGGGCGGAGCCTGGGGGTCGGGTTTCGTGGTGTTCACCGGCGCCGCGGTGTCCACCGGTGTCCGGGCGACCGATTCCGCGGCCCGGACGGCCCGCTCGACAGCTGGGTCGGTACTGGTGTCGAACCAGTCCGCCACCTCATCGGAATCGTCCTCCGGTTTACCGGGCACATCCTCGTCGGCGGGCGGCTCGTAGCGGAAGACACCGTCCTCGCCGCGGGTGGCGAAATTCTTGGCGAAGCCTTCGAGCGCCTTACCGAAATCGCTCGGCACCAGCCACACCTTGTTCGCGTCACCGCGCGCGACCATGGGCAGGGTCTGCATGTACTGATAGGCCAGCAGTTCCGGTGTCGGTTTGCCCGATTTTATTGCCGCGAAAACCTTTTCGATCGCTTTGGCCTGCCCCTGTGCCTGCAGGTAGGCGGCGGCACGCTCACCCTGGGCGCGCAGGATCCGGCTCTGCCGCTCGCCTTCGGCGGACAGGATCGCCGATTGTTTGGCGCCCTCGGCCGCGAGGATCTGCGCCTGTTTGGCGCCCTCGGCGGTTTTGATCTGCGATTCCCGGGTGCCCTCGGCGGTAAGGATCATGGCACGCTTCTCCCGGTCCGCCTTCATCTGCTTTTCCATCGACTCCTGGATCGACGGGGGCGGATCGATCGCCTTCAACTCCACCCGGGCCACCCGCAGGCCCCACCGGCCGGTGGCCTCGTCGAGCACTCCGCGCAGCTGGTTGTTGATCTGGTCGCGGGAGGTCAGGGTTTCCTCCAGGGTCATCCCGCCGACCACGTTGCGCAGTGTGGTGACGGTGAGCTGTTCCACCGCGGCGATATAGTTCGAGATCTCGTAGACCGCGGCTTTCGGCTCCATGACCTGGAAATACACCACCGAATCGATCTGCAGGGTGAGATTGTCCTGGGTGATCACCGGCTGCGGCGGGAAGGACACCACCCGTTCCCGCAGGTCGACCTTGGCGCGGATACGGTCCACGAACGGGACGAGGAACGTCAGCTGCCCCGATACCGTCCGGGTGTACCGGCCCAGGCGTTCGATCACCGCCGCCTCGGCCTGGGGTATCAGCGCGATCGATTTGACCACCACCAGCGCCACCAGCACCACCAGCGCGGCGACGATTATCACTGCAGTCATTACGGGCCCTTCCAGACGACAGCGGTCGCCCCGTCGATCTTCATCACGTACACGGTCGTGCCCTGCGGATACTCCTCCCCCGGGTCCAAGGACCGGGCACTCCACACCTCACCGCCGAGTTTCACCCGGCCGCCGTGTTCCCCGACCGGTTCGAGGACCAGCGCGGTCTTCCCGGGAAGCGCCTCCGCATTGGTCGGCGTCGGGGGCGGAGTCCCGAAGCGCCGCATCAGGGCCGGCCGGACGCCGAGCAGCAGTACCACCGCGGACACGGCGAAAACCACGGCCTCCACCACGACCGGAGCGTCGGCCAGGAAACTCACCCCGGCGGTCAGCAGCGCGGCGGAACCGAGCATCAGCAGCGTCAGTTCACCGACGAACATCTCGGCGGCCGCCAGCAGTAACCCGGCGACCAGCCAGACAACAGCGGCCACGTCCCCAGCGTAATCGACGTGGGGGGGGGGCGGGGCGGCCCCCCCCCCCCCCCCCCCCCCCCCCCCCGGCGCGGGGGGGGAAGGCGGGGGTCGGGGAAGTCTTCCCGGTGCGGGCGGTGGTGTGGCGCGACGGGCACGGGGCCGTCGGCGCCACCCTGGCGATCCGGGCGCCCGGTTCGACGCGGTCGCGCCGGGTGCCGATGACACCCGATTACGAGCCCGATG
>NZ_JARWPM010000202.1 GCF_029869215.1 Nocardia carnea | reverse complement strand
CCCTCGGTCACCCACCGCCGCCGCCCGACCCCCGCGTCCGACACACCCTCCGCCATGCGCCCCACCACCGCGCGCCCCCGGCTGCTGAGTGCCTCCAACGGGTTGTCGCGGCGCCGCGCCGCGACAAGTTCCTGCACGAGGGCCGGATCTATCACCGACGCGCCGTTCGCTATCCGGTGCATCGTGTCGACGAAGTCTCCGACGTCGGTGACCCGGCCCTTGAGAAGGTAGCCGATCCCCGTGCCCACCTCGAGCAATTCGAGAGCCTGATCGACTTCGACGTGCGCCGACAGTAGCAGGATGGCGGTCTCGGGATACCCGCGGCGAATCTGCAGCGCGGCATCGAGACCCTCCGTCGTGTGGGTCGGAGGCATCCGGATATCGACGATCACGAGATCGGGGCGTCCATCGGCGACGACGGCGAGAAGACCATCCGCATCGCCGGCTTGACCCAAGACCTCGATGCCCGCACTCGTGAGCAAAGTCGCCAGACCTTCTCGCAACAGGACGTCGTCATCGGCGAGTGCTACGCGAAGCGGCACCTCAGCACCGTACTTTCGACCGCGGGCCCAGTCCCGGCTTTCCGTCGATGCGCGACGGAGGCCGAACAATGCTCATGCGCGGCTCCTCAACTTCATATACGGGCTATGACTTGGTCACCCTTTACGGCACTGTATCGCGTGGTGCAATTGCAGCGTCCACTGATGTGGATCGAGTTCGTCCCGGTCGAGCGATCGCGGCTCTTGCCACGGTGACAGCGGTACCGAGCCGACAGCACGACGAGGCTTCCCGGCCCGCGAAGTGTGTATCAGCGCCCGGCGTTCGCGATATCGCGGAGAGTGAGGGCGGTGGCGAACTTCACGACAGTGTCGAGATCCGAGAAATCACAGCCGGTGAGCTCTTCGATCCGGTGGATGCGCTGTTTCACGGTGTTCACGTGAATATGCAGCGCTGCTGCCGTGTCGAGTCGGCTCAATCGAGAGCCGAGAAATGCCTCGAGCGTATCGACCAAATGCGTCCGATGCTCGCGGTCGTAGCCGGCCAACGGTGCCAGCGTCCGATCGGAAAAGGCCGTCAACTGGTCCGGGTCGTCGAGTTGCAGCAGCAGACCGGCCAACCCGAGATCGCCCAATTCCACCACCGCGCCGTGGTTCCCCGACCGTACGGATACCTCGAGTGCACCCCTGGCGACGCGGTAGGACTGCACATACGATTCGCGGCCGGTACCGGCGACAGCGACGCTCGCGGTGACCCCACGGGCCGCGGTCGCCAGCGCTGCCCGGACGCGTTCTGCTACCCGCCGGTCCGTCACCTCTGCATCGCCCGGTCCGGCCAGCGCGCCCTGCGGCCACAGCACCACGAGCTGTCCACGGTGCATGGCCGCCAGCGGTCGGGGACGATGGCTGCGAGCGAACTGGGTTACCGCGGTGAGGGCGCGCGAATAGGTACGGGTATCCGCCTCTTTGCCGTCGACTGTCAGCAATCCCACGATCGCACGGTGCGGGCGGGACAGGTCGTGGCCGAGCCGCTGCGCCCGGCGCATCATCTCCTCCGATATCTCGCCGCCGGTGAGCAGTTCCGCGAGCAGCTCACCGCGCAGGCGATGCTCGGCTTCTGTCCCGGTACGGATGCGAAAGAGCTCGAGCGAAACGACCAGCGCCGCGTGCTCTACCGCGCGTTCCCCCAGCGCATCGAGCGGACCGCGGTCGCCCGGATACCACATCCGGGCCACCACCTCGTTGTCGAGCCGAACCACCGACACCCAGTGTTTGATCGAATCATTCGATACGACAACAGGTTTCGCCGAATTAGCTGCCGACGTATCGGCGGCGGCGCGGTAGCGCGGATCGGGAAGTCGCGCGTTGTCTCCCGCCGTCGCGAGCACGGCTCCGCCGGAGTCCTCGACGAGCAGAGGACGCGCGATCAGCTCACCGAGGACCTCGGCGATGCCCGTGAGCCCGCCGGATCGCAGGGTCACATCGAGTAGCCGTTCGTGGATCTGTTCCGATCGGGTCAGCAGGTCACGCTGTTCGCGCAGGGACGCGTTGAGCCGGCTCAGTTCCGCTAGCCTGCGTGCCGAGGTCAGGGCGATCGCCGCGTGGTTCGCGAGCAGCGACATCCGCTCGGTCTCGTAGTGGGTGAAGGTATGAACCGGCTTGTAGTACCCGTTGAGGGTGCCGAGGACATGTCCGGCCGCAACGAGCGGAACCGACACCATCGCGCGGTAGCCCTGGTCACGGGCAACATCCCCCCACGGTCCGAACTGCGGTTCGGCGGCGATATCCCGGATCACCACCGGCCGCCCGGTCCGGAAAGCGCGGGTGGAGGGCGCGGCGCTGGCCAGACCCACCGGCCGGTCGGCGTTGATCCGGGCCACGTAGTCGTCGGACAAACCACTCCAGCCCGCGATGAGAAGGCTTTCTTCGCTGGTGCCCGGCGTGAGGACCCCGCAGAAGTCGAAGCCGAGCAGTGCGCGCGCCGTCGCGGCCACCAGATCGAGTACCTCCCGCAGACCGTCGCCCGATACTGCGGCCGCACTCAGTGTGCGCAGGCTGGCCAACCACGTCACCAACTCGGCGGAATAGCCGCCCCGCTGTTGTTCGGTCACCGGCCCAGCGTGGCACATTATGTGTCAACGGACATATATTTCCGAATACTGTGTATCCGGAGACATTGATGCGGAACACGCCGGACTCGATACTCGATTCGCGCCCATTGTTGTGCCGAAGTTCTTCGCACCGAGCACAGCCGGTACCACACCGGGCGTCCCCATCGAGACGCGATAGGAAGGGCTCGGCGCCATGACCGATACCACGACCGACCAATCCCCGCTCGGGGCCGCCGCGGACCGGGCCACCGGCCCTACCCGTGAGATCCTGGATCCGTCTACCGGCGCGGTACTCGATATCGTCGCCGAACAGGGCGCCGAGGCCGTCGATGAGGCGGTCCGGACCGCCCGCACAGCATTCGAATCCGGGCCGTGGCCCGCCATGCAACGCAGCGAACGTGCCCGGTTGCTGCTGCGGATCGCGGACGCCGTCGAAGCCGCCTCCGCCGACCTGTTCCGGCTCGAGACCCGCAACAACGGCCGGCCGGTCACCGAAACACGGGCCCAATTGTCCCGCGTACCGGAATGGTTCCGGTACAACGCCGGGTTGCTCGTCGCCCAGCGGGACGCCGTCCTGCCCAGCGACGGACCGTATCTGACCTATCAGCGCCGTTCTCCGCTCGGCGTGTGCGGCATCATCACGCCGTTCAACCACCCGATGCTGATCCTCGCGCGCAGCCTGTCCGCCGCCCTGGCGAACGGCAACACCGTGGTGGTCAAGCCCTCCGAGACCACCCCGCTCACCACCCTCGCGCTGGCCCGAATTTTGCGGGAGGCCGGGCTTCCCGACGGCGTCGTCACCGTCGTCACCGGCGGTCGCGAGGCCGGCGAGCGGCTGACCCATCACCCCGACGTCGCGAAGATAACCCTCACCGGCGGCACCGAGGCAGGCCGGTCGGCCGCCGTCGCAACCGCGACTCGCTTCGCGCGCGTGACCGCCGAACTCGGCGGAAAGACACCGATCCTGGTCTTCGACGATATCGACCCGGTCGTCGCCGCCGAAGGCGCCGCCTTCGCGGCGTTCGTCGCCGCGGGCCAATCCTGCGTCGCCGGATCCCGGTTCCTGGTTCAGCGCGCGATCTACGACGAATTCGTCACCGCACTCGCCGAGCGGGCCCGCGCCATCCGGATCGGCGACCCCGCCGCATCCGATACCCAGATGGGACCGCTCATCAGCGCACGCCAGCGTGATCGGGTCCGCGAGCTCATCAACACCGGCGTCGGGGAAGGCGCGCGGCTCGTCGCCGGCGGCAACATTCCCGACCTGCCCGCGTCGCTGCAGGGCGGATTCTTCCTCGAACCCACAGTTCTCGCCGACGCCACCATCGACATGACGGTGTCCCGGGAGGAGATCTTCGGTCCGGTCGCTGTCGTCATCCCCTTCGACACCGAGCAGGAAGCGGTCGCGATGGCCAACGACAACCGCTACGGACTCGGCGCAGGCGTGTGGACACGCGATATCGCCCGCGGGCACCGCGTCGCGGACAGGATCGTCGCGGGCATGGTCTGGGTCAACGACCACCACCGCCTCGAACCATCGCTGCCCTGGGGCGGGGTCAAGGAATCCGGTATCGGCAAGGACGCCGGAACCGAATCCTTCGACGACTTCTCCTGGATCAAAACCGTGGTCGTGCGAACCGCCGACGACCACGTCGACTGGTACGGCAGCCCGGACGCGAACACCCGCCTCAACTGACCATCCGGCGCAGCATCCACCCCGGCAAGCCCGCACGGGGCGATGCCGCGCGCCCACCTCCCCTCCGACCACGCGACCTTACGCGGAAGGAGCGTCGATGACGACGCATCAGACCGGTGCAGGCACCGAACGAACCGAGATCAGCCGGATGCAGTGGCTGGTACTCCTCGGCACCACCCTCGGCTGGGGCCTGGACGGATTCGCCGGCAGTCTCTACGTTCTCGTCCTCGGACCGGCAATGACCGAACTGCTGCCACACAGCGGAATCACCGCCGATACCTCGGCCATCGGCTTCTACGGCGGCCTCACCGTCGCCCTGTTCCTCCTCGGCTGGGCGGTCGGCGGAATCCTGTTCGGCATACTCGCCGACTACTTCGGCCGGACCCGGGTGCTCTCCCTCGGCATCCTGACCTACGCGGTGTTCACCGCGGTCGCCGCGTTCGCCGATACCTGGTGGCAGATGGGCATCCTGCGCTTCATCGCCGGCGTCGGCTCCGGCGTCGAGGCGCCCGTCGGCGCCGCCCTCATCGCAGAAACCTGGCGAAACCGCTATCGCGCCCGCGCGGGCGGCATCATGATGTCCGGATACGCCGCGGGTTTCTTCGTCGCCGCGGCCACCTACGCCCTGCTCGGCAGTCACGGCTGGCGCATGATGATGGCGCTCGCGGTCATTCCCGCACTACTGGTCTGGTTCATCCGCCGCTATGTGCCCGAACCACCCGAGATTCAAGCAACCATCCGCGCCCGCAAACAGCGCAGACTCCACGAAGACGACACTGCCACAGAGATATTCGTCCTGCGGCGCCTGTTCTCGGGACCGCTGCTGCGTCCCACCCTGGTGTGTACCGCATTGGCGACCGGATCACTGATCTCCTTCTGGAGCGTATCGACCTGGTACCCGCAGATCATCCGGCAGATGACCGCGAACGATACGACCGTGGCCGCCGGCACCGCCGATCACCGCGTGGCACTGGCCTCCATGCTGTTCAACGCCGGCGGAATCCTCGGCTACGCATCGTGGGGTTTTCTCGCCGACGCACTCGGGCGGCGCCGCACCTTCACCCTGAGTTTCGTCCTGTCGGCCATCGCGATCGGCTACGTTTTCCCCCTCGAGCACAGCTATACCGGATTCCTCGTCGCGATGCCGGTGCTCGGTTTCGGCCTCTTCGGCGCCCTGTCCGGAACCTTCATCTACGGACCCGAGGTCTTCCCGCCGAGCGTGCGAGCCACCGCCCTCGCCGTGGTCAACAGTGTCGGCCGGGTTATCACCGCGGCCGGACCGCTCGTCGCCGGAGTAATCGCGACCTCCTGGTTCAGCGGCAACCTCGGCGTCGCCACCGCCGCAATCGCCGCACTGGGCCTCATCGCCTTCATCGGGCTCGCCTTCGCGACCGAGACCCGCGGCAAACCACTTCCCATCGACCCTCCGGCCCCGGACTCCACCAGCCCTCCGGACCCGTCACTTCCCTCCGAACCGGCCGCGGGCCGAGAAGAGAGCCGTTCATGAACACCTACGACTCCGCCCGGGCGATCGTTGTCGGCGGATCCATCGGCGGGCTGACCGCTGCGCTGCTCCTGCGGGATCTCGGTTTCTCCGTCGACGTCTACGAACGCACCCCCGCCGCCCTGGACGGCCGTGGCAGCGGCATCGTCCTGCAACCCGATACCGTGCGCTGGTTCACCGAGCGCAGCACCCAGCGACTCACCGACCTGAGCACATCCACCTCGTACGTGCAGTACCTCGACCGTGCGAACTCCGTCGTCTTCCAGGAGGAACGCACCTGGACCTACACGTCGTGGGGAACCTTCTACCGGGCATTGCTCGCGGATTTCGGCACCGAGCACTATCACCTCGGCGAATTCGCCTGCGGATTCGATCAGGACGACGACACGGCCACCGTCCGTTTCGTCAGCGGTCGCACCGAGACAGCCGAACTGGTCGTGTTCGCCGACGGTATCACCTCGATCGCGCGCGCCCACTTCGACCCGGACGCGACGCTCCAATACTCGGGGTACGTCGGTTGGCGCGGAACCGTCCCCGTACACGACCTCACCCCGGCCACTCGGGAGCTGACCGGTGACGCCATCACCTACAGTGTGGTTCCGCACTCCCACATCACGCTCTACCCGATCCCCGGCGACGAGGGCGTCGGCCCGGAACACCGGCTGATGAATTACGTCTGGTACCGCAACGTCCCCGCCGGGCCCGAGCTGACCGAACTATTGCTCGACAAGCGCGGATTCGCGGGACCGGTATCGGTCCATCCCGGCCAGGTGCAGGACCGCCACATCGCGGAAATGAAGGAGACTGCGGCCGCTGTGCTGGCGCCGGCCGCCGCGGAGATCGTCACCGCGACGGAGCTGCCCTACCTCCAAGTGGTTTCGGACTGCCGCTCCGCCGCCACGGCTCAGGGAAGGGCGGCACTGATCGGTGATGCCGCCTGCAGCGCGCGCCCCCACGCGGCGGCGGGGACCGCGAAAGCCGCAGCGGATGCCTGGGCGCTGGAAGCAGCACTGGCCGAGGCCGACGGGGATATCGCAGCGGCCCTGGCGAAATGGGAACCGGGCCGGCTGGACCTCAGTGCGTCACTGCTCGCCCGCGTGCAGGCGATGGGTGCCCGCTCCCAGTTCACCAATACCTGGACACCCGGCGACCCCGATCTGCGCTTCGGCCTCTACGGTCCGGGCCACTGATCCCGCTACCCACCCGAGACAGGAAAAGAAATGAAGGACAGAACATTCCTCGACGACCTGCCGCTCGCGGGTGAGCTCGTCGCCACCGATTTCGACAGCTGGCCGGATTGGCTGCGGACCGAATTCGCCGATCACGCCTACGACGGCCATGTCGGCTCGTCCCTGCTGAGCGAATCACCTCGGGTCCGGGTGTGGGAGATCCGGCTCGCTCCAGGTGAGCGGTGGCACGCCCACCGGCATGTCCTCGACTACTTCTGGACGGCCGTGACGGCCGGTCGCAGCCGCCAGCACACCCACGACGGCACCGTGCGGGAGGTGTCCTATACGCCCGGCGAAACCCGCCACTTCCACTTCGGACCGGGCGAATATCTGCTCCACGATATCGAGAACATCGGCACAACCGATCTCGTCTTCACCACCGTCGAACACCTCGACAGCGCGAACCCGCCGCTGCCGCTACACCATGAGGACGGCCGGGCATGATCGACTTCGATATCGCGCCCGGCGTCGTCGATATCCACGCCCATTGGCTGCCTCGTGAGCTCTTCGGTCTTCCGCCGGGTTCGCCGTACGGGCAGATGCACGACCGGGATGGCGAGCTGTACCTCGGAAACGTTCCGTTGTCGATCCGGGCTACCGCGATGAGCGATGTGGCCGCGATCCGCGCGGATATGCATCGCGCCGGAGTCGGCGTCCGGGTCCTCTCCGCACCCCCATTCGCGTTCCCGGTGCACGACTCGGACGGAGCCGCGGACTACGTTGCCGCCTACAACGCCGCGCTGGCCGAAGTCGTCGGCTCGTCGCAGGGATCGTTGCTGGGCTTCGGCATGGTCACCTTCGGACATCCCGGCCGGACCACCGCGCAGCTCGAACGACTCGCCGAAACGCCGGGTATGGCCGGGGTCGCGATCCCGCCACTGCTCGGCAGCGAATCGCTCGACCGCGGTCCGCTGCACCATGTGCTTGCCGAGGCCACCCGGCTGGACCTGGCGGTGCTGGTCCACCCGATGCAACTCCCCCGGCCCGAATGGCCGGACTACTACCTGGTCAATCTGATCGGAAACCCGGTGGAGACCGCCACCGCGGTGGCCGCGGCTCTGCTCGGCGGCGTTCTGGAAGAACTACCACGCCTGCGTATCTGCTTCGTCCATGCCGGTGGCTGCTCGGCCGGGCTACTCGGCAGATGGACGCACGCCTGGCATGCGCGCGCCGATGTCCGAAGCGGATCGGCGCGGCCGCCAGCGGAAGGCTTCGAAATGCTCTGGTTCGATACAGTTGCCCACGATCCTCACCTACTGACCCTGCTCCGTAGCCACGCGGGCACGGACCGGATTGTTTGTGGCAGCGACTATCCCTTCGATATGGCCGAGGCCGAACCCGTCCGGTTCGCCGGCGCCCACGGCCTGAGCGAGACCGAGCTCGTCGCATCCGCCCGGGAATTTCTCGGCCTCCCACCGCTGTGACAACCAGCGGCTCCACCCGCGTTCCACGAAGCACCAGGACAGGCAGGCCATGAGTCAGCTCTTCACCCCGATTACGTTGCGGGATATCACCATTGCGCATCGCGCATGGATGTCACCGATGATGCAATTCGCGGCCGTCCCCGACGGACCGGACACCGGCACTGCGACCGACTGGCACCTGCAACACCTGGGATCCCGGGCAGCCGCAGGGGCGGCGCTGATCATGTTCGAAGCCACTGCTGTCAGCCCCGACGGGCGCAGTAGCGATTACGATCTCGGACTCTGGAACGATCGGCAGGCCCGCGCACTACGCCGTCACACCGACTTTCTGCGCGCGCAGGGCACCGTGCCCGGCATCCAGCTCGTCCACGCGGGCCGGAAGGCGGCGACCGGCCGACCGTGGCCCGATCCCGGCCGCGAGCCGCGGACCTGGCCCACGGTGGGACCGAGCGCGGTGCCGTTCGGCCGGCTGCCCGCGCCCTCCGAGCTGAGCACCACCGAGATCCGCATTGTTATAGATGATTTCGCCGCCGCAGCACGGCGTGCCGCCGCAGCTGGGTTCCACGTGCTCGAACTGCACGGAGCGCACGGATACCTCATTCACCAGTTCCTGTCGCCGCAGTCCAACAGACGCACCGATCGGTACGGCGGAAGTTTCGACAACCGCATCCGGTTCGCACTCGAGGTCGTGGCCGCGGTCCGCCACGAATGGCCGGCGGAACTACCACTGTCCTTCCGGGTATCTGCCACCGACTGGCTCGCGGGCGACACCGACGACCCCCGGCCGGGATGGACCGTCGAAGAGACATCGGTCCTCGCGCAACACCTCGATCGGCTCGGAGTGGACCTGGTCGACGTGTCCAGCGGCGGCACCGTACCCGATGCGACGATCCCGGCGCGGCCGGGCTACCAGGTGCCGTTCGCAGCACGGATACGCGCCGAAGCCGGGGTCCGTACCAGCGCAGTTGGCATGATCGTCGATCCCGAACACGCGGAACAGATCATTGCACAGAAACAGGCGGACGCGGTTTTCCTGGGCAGGGCCCTCCTTCGTGATCCGGCATGGATCCACCGAGCCGCAGATCGGCTCGGCGCGACGCTGCCGCACCCCCCTCAGTACGAGCGCGCCTTCCGCCGCACCACATCCGCCGCGGTTTCGAGCTAAGGCATCGGGAGGAGGGAGCTTCATACCGCCGGGCCGATAACCACCACAGCGTGATTCGGGCTGAGAAATCTTGGCCAATCGCCCGTCGACTCGCAGTTTGCTCCGCCAGCGACCGATGTGCGTTGGTATCGTGCTCGGCTCCAGGGACAAATGGTGCAGGCTGCTCACCTTCCCGCTGACCACCCGGTCAGCGAATCAGGCCGGAATCACCGTTGATCAACATGAATACCCGCCTGCACCTCACCGCCGGCCACCAGATCAGCGCCGCGACAAGCTGGTGATAAATACTGCCCGCAGGATTCTGAGAATGTGCAGATGGTTTGCGCCAAGTCAACTGAGAATCTATACGGCTGAAGAAGAAGCCTGTGCCGCCTCGTTCGCGACGACCATCGACCGGTGCGGTCCGGCCGGACCGATCAGTTCTGTCGCGGGCCGAAATCGTCCAGGCCGTTGACGCGCGTGTTGTGCGCAGCCCGAATGAGCCAGCGATCGTCGCGGCGCACCAGGATCATGGTGATCAGGCCCTGGCGGTCCTCGGCCGCCTCGGCGGTGGGCAGCAGGTGCTCCGGCCAATTCCACCGGGTATGGACCAGCACGACATCGGGTGCAATGTGCTGGATATCGAGAATCTCCTGGGAATAGTTCCGCTTCTGCGCGATCACCGTCTCGGGGACGTCCTCGTGGCCCCGGACGTTCTCCGCTCGTGAGCGCCACCAGAGTCCGCGATGGGTGATGAAGCCGGAGTCCTCGGTGAACAGGCCGCCCCACTCGCGCATATCGTGGCGGATCCAGAGATCTGTGTAGTCGGCGAGGAGCGCGCGCACCTCGAGTTCGATATCTTGCTGCACCGCTCCAGCGTCCTACCTCAACTGCCATTGAGGTCAAGGGCGTGGCGCACCGACAGCTCCAGTTCGCCCGTCGGCCCGGGCAATAGACCACGCACTGACGGTGAACTCGCCGGTACGCGGAGTCAACTCGATAGGTTCAGGGGTTCCGACCCGGTGACACCGAAACCCGGCCGTGGCCGAATCCTTTTCCTCGATCGGTTGCTCTTATGGACGTGCGGGCCTCGAGGCCGGCTTGTCGAAGGAGGTTCTGATGACCGTAGTCATTGTCGCCGTGGTGGTCGCGGCCGTGTTGATATGTAGTTGCGTGCTGTTGCTGCGTCGGAGGGCGCGTTCCCGTGGCTAGCTTCAACAGGTCTTCGTGGCCGGGGGACCAGCTCATCGCTGCGGCCCAGAGTGGAGACGAGGCGTCGATCGCGGCATTGGTCTCAGGTACGCATCCGCATGTTCAGCGTTTCGCGTTCTCGCTCTGTGCGAGCAGCCAGGACGCTGAAGACGCGGCGCAGGAGGCCCTGCTCGTTTTATTTCGCAAGGTCGGCACATTGCGGGCGGCAAGTGCTCTCGCCTCGTGGCTGTTCCGGATCGTGCGCAATGAATGTTTGCGGCGGGTGCGAACCGTGTCGCGCCAGGACGAACTGGCTACCGAGGTAATCACCCCGTCGGCCGAGGACGAAGTGCTGGGCAGGCTGGAGATCGAGCGCGTGGCCACGGCTATCGCGTCGTTACCTGCCGACCAGCGGCGTGTGCTGATCATGCGTGACGTCCAGGGTCTGCCGGGAAGCGCTGTGGCCGAGTCTGTCGGGTTGAGCACAGCGGCCATGAAGTCTCGGCTGCACCGTGCCCGCGCGGCCGTGCGCGCTGATCTGGGTATGCAGACGGAGGGCACACCGAAATGAACGGTCCAGTTGTGCAAGGCGATCGATCGTTCACCAGCAAGTCCGTGCCCGTTCACCTGTGGCGGGGAGTCATCGGATTCGGGCTGATCGCCGGATCGGTCGCGTTGGTACCGATCCTCGGTCTGTTCAGCTTGCTGCTGTTGCCGGTGGGGGTGGTGGCTCTGCGCGGCTGCCCCGCGTGCTGGGCAATCGGACTGGCGCAGACGATATCGCGCGGGCGCCTGGAACGGTCCTGTGCGGATGGTCACTGCAGCCTGAACTCACGGTGAAAGGAGAGCCTGACCGAGCACTCCACCACCTTGTCGCCGACAGTGCTGGAGCAGTCCGCATCGGACTGCGAGACGATGGATCGCGGGGGCCGTCCCGGGTAGCGCGGCGGTCAGTGCCCGGCGAACGCCTCGGCCAGCCACCAGGCGCCGCCGTCGCTGGCGATCTTGGCGTCGATCACCAGCGGGCTCGACTGCCCCGCGGTCCCGTAGCGGTGCACCCATTCGCGGACCGGCTCCAGATCGTCGATCGAGCGGACGGTGACGCCGGTGGCGCCGAAACCCCTGGCGATGGCGGCGATATCGGTTTCCGGGAACGTGACGGTGGTGTGATCGGCATTTCCGAAATGATGGACCTCGGCGCCGTAGGCGGAGTCGTTGTACACGATCGCCACCAGCGGAATTCCGGCCCGTACCGCGGTCTCCAGTTCGGCGACCGCCATCAGGAACCCGCCGTCACCGGCGCCCAGTACGGGCAGCCGGCCGGGCCGGGCGAAGGCCGCGCCGAGGGCGGTGTACAGGCCCAGGCCGATCGACTGGAATGCCTGGGTGAAACAGAATCCGAATTCGTCGGGCACCGACAGGTGCGTCGCCGGGTAACCCATGAAGTTCCCGGAATCGATCGAGACGATCCGCTCCGGCGGCAGGATCCCGTCGAGCGCGACCGTCAACGCCCGCGGATCGATCCGTTCCGCGGTGGAACTGTCGTCGATCGGAACATCCTGCCAGCGCGCCGATTCCGCGATACGCGCCGCGATCTCCGCGGTGCGGTAGCCGTTCTCGCCGATCGGCACCGAATTCGCCAGTTCGGCGAGCACATCCCGCGCGGTTTCGCCACAGTCGCCGAGTACTCCGAAAGCTATCGGCCGGTACGCGCCGAGAGCGTCGATTTCGTCGTCGACCTGCACAACCCGGGTGTGCGGTCCGATCAACCGCCCGTGCCGCGTGGTCCAGTCGTTCAGCGCGCAGCCCCAGCCGACGAGCACATCGGCACCGGCGATGAGTTCCGCGCTCGTCGGCGACGCGAATCCCCCGGAAATCCCCAAAGCGAATTCGTCACCCGCGAACAATCCGTTCGCGACCGCCGAGGTGGCGAGCAGCGCACCACACGCACTCGCCAGTTCGGCGAGCACGGGGCCGGCGGCGCGCGCACCGCGCCCGGCCACGAACACCGGTTTCCGGGCACCGCGCAAAGCTTCGGCGAGCCGCGCCACCGAACCGGCCTCCGGCCGTATCCGCGCCGGCGGAACCGGCATATCGATCGGCCCGGACACCGAACAGGACACGGCCGCGATATCGATCGATACATTCAGCACCACGGTGCGCCGCCGGTCGACAGCGGTGCGGTAGGCCCGGATAACATCGGCGACCGCGGTCGCGGCCGAGTACACCCGGTCGCTCACCGCACCCACACTGCGGACCAGCGCCTCCTGATCGATCCGGAAATTGGCGCGCAGGGCCGCGGCCGGGCTGTCGGCGGTCAGCACGATCATCGGGGTCCGGCTCTTGGCGGCCTCACCGATACCGGTCATCGCGTTGGTCAAACCGCAGCCCTGGTGCAGCGAGACCACCCCGACCCGCCCCGACATTCGCGAGTACGCATCCGCCATGGTCGCGGCGCCGCCCTCGTGCCGGGTCGCGGTGAACGGCACGCCACCCTGGCGCAGTGCCTCGGTGAGCACGAAGTTGCCGCTTCCCACCACGCCGAAGACATGCCCGGCGCCCAGATCGGCCAGCACCCGGCCCACCACATCGGCGACCGTGGGGCCGTAGACCCGCTCGGCTCCCCCGTGCTGCCTTACGACCGCAGCGCTCGGGCCGCGGTGGTGCCCGGAGGTCATTCGCGCGCACCCGCCCGATCGACCACGGCCAGCACCCGGGCCGGGCTGCCGGTCCCGCCGACGATCGGCAGCGGGCTCACGACCAGCATCGCCCCGACCGCCGGCAACCGCCCGAGATTGCGCAGCGAGGTGATCCCGTACTTGTCGTTGCCGAGGAAGTAATGGTGCACCGGGAAGGCCGGGTCGAAGCCACCGGCGAGACCCGCGTCCACGCCGACCGTTTCCACTCCGAGCCCGGTGATCTCGCGTTCGGTCGCCAGCCACCGGGCGCATTCGACCGTCACACCCGGCGTATGCGACCCGGTGTCGTCGGCGTTGAGGAAGGCGGCTTCGGAGTGCCCGCGGGATTCCCAGCCGGTACGCAGCAGCAGCCACATCCCCGCGGTGAGCCGGTCGTACGACTGTTCCCAGGACTCGACATCGGCGACTGTGAGCAGATAATCCGGATCGCCGGCGACCCGGTCGGTGAGGTCGAGGACGGCGGCCCGGCCGATCAGCCGTCCCACCGGGATCTGGGATACATCGTCACCGTCCCGGCCGGTCACCCAGTGCACCGGGGCGTCCAGATGAGTCCCGATATGTTCCCCGGTGTGGATGTTGTTGTGCCGCCAGAACGGGCCGGGCTCGTTGTAGGCGCTGACCTCTTCGAGACTGAAATCGATCAGGTTCGCGAACGGCGCGGGCAGGCGCAGCGCGGGAGTCGAGCTGCTCAGCGGAGTGGTCAGGTCGACCACTTCCAATTGTCCGGTGGTGACGGCGTCGAGAAAGGCCGGCAGCGCCGCGGCGGCCTGGAGATCGGTCATAACGGCACCTTATGCCGGTTTCGCGGCGAGCGGCACGGTTGGTGCGGCCGGCTGCGCGGTGGGCGCCGCGCCGGGGATCGGTGCCGGGCCGGGCGCTGATTGACACCCGGGACGGGCCGGTGACAATGTGAGCACTCGAATCCACAATCCGGCCCAAGGGGAGCGCACGATGATCACACTCTCGTCCGGAGTGTTGATCGATTGGGAGGAGCTCACCGGGCAGACCAAATTCGTGGTCGACCTGGTCAGTTTCCCGATATTCAGCGCCGCGGCCGGCTGGTTCACCAACTGGACCGGCGTGGTGATGCTTTTCTGGCCGCTGCTCTTCCGCGGCGTCCGGATTCCCGGCCTCGCCGTGCTCTACCCCTATCTACCCCGCCGCGTCCAGGTACTGCCGACCTTCTCCGAGGACGGTTCGCGGCTGGGTTTCCAGGGATTCATTCCGGCGCGGGCCGAGAAAATGGCCAGTATCTGTGTCGACAAGGCGTTGATGCGGATCGGCAGCCCGCGTGATTTCATCCACGAGCTGGATCTGGCCGGTATCGCCGACTACGTCGCCGCGCTCGCCGGTAAACAGGTCAAACCCCTCGTCGACGAGGTGATGAACCGGGAGAATCCGGACCTGTGGCAAACCCTGCCGCGGACGATGCGCCAGCTGATCTACCAGCGGGTGGAACGGGAGATGCCGGAGCTGTGCGCGAAGGCCTTCACCTCGCTCGGCGACAACGTCGACCAGCTGATCGATATCAAAGGTTTCGTCATCCGCTATCTGCAGGACAACCCGCAGATTCTCAAGGATCTCACCACCACCATCGCCGCACCGGAACTGAAATTCATGGTCCGGATCGGTTTGCTCGGCGCGCCCTTCGGGCTGCTGCTCGCCTTGTATCTGCATATTCACCAGGACATACCGGTGTGGGGCTGGGTACCGGCGTGGGTGATCGTCCTGCTGGTGACCGCGCTCATCGGCGTGGTCGTGAATATCATCGCCATCCGGGTGGTGTTCACCCCCGGTGATCCGCAGCCCCGGTACAAGTACCTGTGGAAACAGGCGCTGCTGGCCAAACGGCAACCACAGGCCGCCACCGATCTGGCGCATATTCTCGCCTACCAGGTGCTCACCCTGCCGAATCTGTCCAACGAACTGCTGAACGGCCCCAACGGCGACAAGACCCGGCTACTGCTGGAACAACTCATCTCCGATGAGATCCACCGCCAGCTCGGCCGGACCACCTCGGTGGTACGGGCCGCCTTCGGCCGCCGCCAGTTCGACAACCTGAAGGTCGGTGCGGCCGGTGCGGCGGTCGGGCTGGCGCCGGCACTGGTCGGCGACGCCGATTTCATCCGGGAGCAGGCCGAGAAGATCGATGAGTTCGCGACCCGCAAACTCCGGATGCTGACCCCCGGCGAATTCATGGAGATGTTCTACGCCTCGGTGGAACAGGACGCCTGGCTGCTGTACCTGCACGGTGCGGTGCTCGGCCTGTTCGTCGGTGCCACCCATCTGCTGATCTTCGGCTGGTAGCCGGGACCTCCGCCGTCACCGAGGCCCGCGGATACCCGCGCGCGGAAATACAAGCACGCTTGCTTGTATTTTTCCGGCGCCGCTGGAATGCTGGGCACACACCACCGGCGCCCGTCCTGGATACCCTCCGGGCACCGGCACCCGCCCGTCCGAGCGCTACTGCGTCGAGCCGGCGGCCCCATCACCCGGCCGCCCGATTCGCCGCGGTGCGCGGACGCACAGCGCACCAGCCGGTGCCGTAGGAAAGCGAACGAACCGATGGCCGATCTGAACTCCCTCCTGGCCGACCTGCGCGCCGAGAGCGCGGAACTGGAGAGCCTGGTCGCACAACTACCCGCCGCACAGTGGGAACTGCCCACCCCGGCCGCCGGCTGGACCATTGCCCACCAGATCGGGCACCTCGCCTGGACCGACGAGGTCGCCACCCTGGCGGCCACGGACGCCCGCACCGGCGGTACATCCTTCACCGAGCTGCTGACCGAGGCCGCGGCCCGGATATCGACCTTCGTCGACGAAGCCGCCGCCGCGGCCGCCGCGACACCGGCCCCGGAACTGCTCGAGCGCTGGCGCGCCGGCCGGGCGGCGCTGGAGCAGGCATTGTGCGCGGTACCGGACGGCGCCAAGGTCGCCTGGTTCGGCCCGCCCATGCGCCCGGGCTCGATGGCCACCGCACGGTTGATGGAAACCTGGGCGCACGGGCAAGATGTCGCCGACGCGCTCGGCGTCCGCCGCGCCGCCACCGACCGGCTGCATGCCGTGGCCCATATCGGCGTCCGGACCCGGGATTTCGCTTATGCCGTCCGGGAGCTGCCGCCGCCGGCCGAGGAGTTCCGAGTGGAGCTGACGGCACCGTCGGGAGCGTTGTGGACCTGGGGACCCGAAAACGCCCGGCAGCGCGTGACCGGCCCGGCGTTCGATTTCTGCCTGCTGGTGACCCAGCGCCGCCATCCGGATGATCTCACGGTACGAGCGACCGGCGACGCCGCGGCGCAGTGGCTGACCATCGCCCAAGCCTTCGCCGGACCGCCGGGCGAAGGCCGGGCGGCCGGCCTGTTCGGCTGACGGGCCGGCGAGCGTCGGACCGGGTTCTCGCGCCACAGCCGGACGTCGTTGGCCGGGCTACCCGCGCACGACAGTCGAGTACGGCGCTCGCCGGCTGCCGTTGAGTACCCCTGACACCCACCGCGGAAACCTGCGCCTCGACAGCCCGGCGGAGCGAGAAACGGCCCAATTGTGACGCTCGTCTCGGACCGCTCGGATCGCCTTTCGTCCCAGCTCGGAGGCCGAACCGCGGTGATACGATCTCGCCACGACTCGGTCGTAAATCACAACTACGCCGGTGCGGCTATCGAATCCCGGACTGCCGGAAATAAAGCGGAAGGCTATAGTATTTTTGTCGGGCAGCCGTGGAGGGAGGGCCCGTGGGCTTCATCAAGTACGCAAGCGATGTTTCGGCGCCGGTCACCGTGGCCTTCGCTTACGCTGACAATCCCCGGGCGGTACCGGAGTGGCTCGCCGGCGCGGAACAGGTCACGCTTCGTGGCGAAACCGATCGCGGTCTGGGCGCCCGGTACGCGATCCGGTTCCGGCTCGGGCCCTGGCGGCCCGTACTGAACTGCGAGATCACCGAGCACCGGCAGGACGCCGTCATCGCCTACACACTGAGCGGCAGCCCGCTCAATGCTTGTCTCACACTGCGTTTCGATCCGCTGGGCCGTGGACGTTCGGTGCTCACCACCGAACTCGACTACACGGGCTCACGTGGTTTCGCGGCCCTCCTACGCGACCGGCCGCGTAACGCTGCGCTGCGCGCCGCACTGCGCCGCACCGAGTCACGATTGCGCGAGGCTATCGAAGAAGTGCACGGTACCGATCTTGTCGGCCGCCTTGCGTAGGGTACTGCCATGATCATCGTGAGTACCGACGGTTCATGCCTGCGGAACCCGGGCGGAGCCATCGGCTGGGCGTGGGTCGATCACGCGGGCGGTGCCGAAAGCGGCGGCGCGGCAACGGGTACCAATCAGATCGCCGAACTACGCGCGGTACTCGAAGCGATCCGCTCGCACCCCGGCGCGGATCCCCTGCTGATCGAGAGCGATTCGCTCTACGCGATCAAATGCGCCTCGGAATGGCTGCCCAACTGGCGTAACAACGGCTGGCGTACGTCCAGCGGCGGCGCGGTGAAGAATGTCGAGCTCATCCGGGATATCGACCATGCCATCGCCGCGCGCCCGGGCCCGGTCCGATTCCGCTGGGTCCGGGGGCATGTCGGCAACTACTTCAACGAACAGGCCGATGCCCTGGCGGGCGCGGCCGCCCGGAAGGCCGCCGCCACTGCCTCGCGCGAGCACCGCGGTACCACCGGCATATCCCCGGCCGGCGCACGCCAGGCTCCCGAAACCTCCGCAGCAGCAGGGAAGGCTGCGGAACCGGCGGCCGCGTCCGCCGACTACGCGACAACAGCGCAGGCCCTGCACCTGTTCTGAGACAGGCGCGGCGCCCGCGCTGTTGTCGCCGTAGTACCGATATGTGGATACCACCCGAATAGCCTCCGGCGGTGGTGGCTCGACCCACCGCCGGAGGCGCCCGGGATCATCCGTCGCAAGCGCTCCGAATCAGTTGCCCGGAGCCGGCGCCGGCTCGCCCTCGGGAGCCGCCGGAGCGGGGCCACCCGGGGCCGGCTGGGCCGGGGCGCCGCCCGCGCCCTGCAGCATGGCCAGATCCCATTGGTTCACGATCCAGCGGTCGCCGTCCTTCTCCAGACCCGCGACCACAGCGATATCCTGCCGTTTCGGTTCGGGCGTCACGGCATTCGTCTTCATCAGGCCGATATTGACCAGAACCTTGGCGCTCTTCTCGTCACCGGACTGGAAACCGCAGGTCGCGTCGTCGACCCAGGATTTCACCTTCGATTCGGTGAGCAACTGGCGCAAGACATCCCAGTTCTGTTCCAGCGACGACACCACATTGTCGGTGGCACCGTCCTTCATGGCCGTCAGGAAACCGTCGAGGTCGCCCTGATAGTCGTAGGTGTTGGTGGACCGGGCGAAATCGCAGGCCGCCCTGGTCGATTCGTCCTGGGCGGACAGCTCGCCCTGATTCTGCTGGAAGGCACGGAAATAGATCACGCCCGCGGTCACCAGCGCCACCAGCACCACGCCGGTGACGAAAGCGATCAGCACGGGAAGCATCCCGCCGTTGTCGTCGCTGCGCTGCGCTGCCGCGGTCTCGTTCTTCGCCATAGCTTCGAGTCCTAACTTCGGAGTTCGTCTCGCGGCTGCCGCTACTGCTGCATCATCGGCGTATCGAAATTGGCGACGAGCCAGGTGCCGTCGACCTTTTCCATATCCACATTGGCCGCAACCTTGACCCGGCCGGGCGCCTGCTGCTGCGGGCCACCCACGGTGGTGAACTGCTGGTCGATCACGAGGACCACCCGCGCCTTGTCACCGGACCCGGACTCGTAACCGCACTGCACCTCGGCGGCGGTCGAATTGACCTTGGTTTCGGCGAACCGGGCCTTCAGATCGGGACCGATCTGCGAGACCAGATCCTTCCACTTCCCGGTGGCGGTCTGTGCGAGCCGCTGCACGTAATCGTCGGCCTTGTCGCCGGTGTAGGTGGCGAAGCTGTTCCCGAAATCGCAGGCGGCCTTGGTGGCCGCGGCGCGGCGGTCGAGTTCGTCCTGGCGCTCGCCGGCGAGGAAGAAGAACACCCCGACGGCCACGAGTGCCGCGATCAGCAGCACCGCGGCACCGGCCAGCACGGGCAGCGGGAATCGCTTGCGGAGGCCGGAGGATTTCTTCGCCGCGGCGGAGCCGGTCGCTTCGCTATCCGCCCCGTCCGCCTTCCCGGCCGCGGTTTTGCCGAGCACTACCGTTTCGTCCCCGGTCGTATCGGCTTTCGCGGCTTTTTCGGTGGCGGCAGATTTCCCGACCTTTACCGTCGCCTCGGGATCAGCGGATTTCTCCACCTTTACCGTCGCGTCCGGGTCGGCGGGTTTGTCGACCTTCACGGTCGCCTCCGCGTCCCCGGACTTCTCGGTCTTCACCGTCGTATCCGGGTCCGCGGATTTCTCGACCTTCACGGTCGCGTCGGGGTCCCCGGACTTCTCTGCCTGCACCGTCGCGTCCGGGTCGGCCGATTTCGCCGACCCGGCGTCGGCGGTGTCGGCGGAGCCCTCCGGTTCGGCTTTCGCCGTGCTGCCGGTATCGCTGCTCGATGTGGTGTCGGAGGTGGTGTGCTCAGCCGCGGCGTCCGCTGGCACACCAGTGCCTTCCGGCTCCAAAGGGTCGGAGACGGGTTTTTCTGTGGACATCTGTACTGTTCACACCTTCCCGGCGCCTCATCGGACGCGCCGTAATATTCCGGCCGGAAAACGACCGCCGGGTGTGGCGGGCATCTCTGCGAGAGTATGCACCGTCGCACCCGGCGCCGGACGACCGGTCTGTACTACCGCACGGGCGGCAGCGTTCGTTCGTTCGGATCCACCCCGGGCGGCATCTGCGCACCGTTGTCCGGGATATTCGGCCGGGGCGCGTTGGCCGCGCCACGGATCTGCTGGCCGGGGCCGGGATTATCGCAGTAGTTCCACTTCGGCAGCGTGCCGTCCTGGACGACCTGCGTCTTGACCGGTGTGGACGCGTACTGGCAGTACGGCCGGAACCAGATATCGAGGATCGCGTGGAACTCGTTGTCGTGGGCCGGCACGCCCAGCGCCGCGCCGCCGAGTTCCAGCGCGGGGAACAGCGCCGCGAGCGCAGGTTGACGCAATTGCGCCGCCCGGGTCACCGCGACGAAGTTGTTCACCAGCGCGGTGATCGGGTCGCTGGTGGCATCCAGGGTGGCGGTGACACTCGCGAACTGACCGGGGGCTTGATCCAGCACATTCACCAGTTCGGCGTTCGCCTTGTTGAACTGGTCGAACAGCACCTGGGAGTTCGCGGTCAGGGTCCCCAGATCCGGCTGGGCCTGGGAGGTGGTCGCGGCGATGGTGCGCAGATTCGCGATCAGGTTCGTGGTCTGCGGCAGCAGGGTCTCCAGACCCGCCGTCACCAGACTGACGCCTTCGATCAGCGAACGCAGCTGATCCGGGCCACCGCTGAGCGCGATATCGAGCTCGTTCAGGATCACCGAGAACTGATCCGGGTTCACCTGCGCGATCAGATCACTGGAGTTCTCCAGGACCGCCGAGATGGGTACCGGCGTGCTGACCCGCTCGGGGTCGAAGGTGATCTCCGAACCGTCGGTCAGATACGGACCCTGATTGCCCGCGGGCCGGAAATCGATGTACTGCTCGCCCGCGCCGGACAGGGCCTGCACGGCGATCTTGGTGTCCACCGGGATATTCCAGCGGGAATCGATCTCGGCCTCGGCCTGGATTCCGGCGCCGTTGTCGACCAGTTCGAGATTGCTCACCTCGCCGACCCGGTAGCCGCGCAGGGTGACATCGTTACCGGGTTGCAGGCCGCCGGAACGGTCCAGGTTCACGACCACCGTGTAGGTGCTGCGCAGCGGATTCACCCGCATAACGTTGACCAGCAGATACGTTCCGCCGATGAGTAGCGCCAGGACGATGCCGAGATTCGACCACAGGATCTTGTTTCTGAACATCACTGGCCTCCCACGCGCTGCTGGACGACCTGGAGAATCTGGATCAGGCTGCCCGCGAAATCCTGGAGATCGCGCACGTCGAAGAAGTGGCTGGTGCCCGGGGCCGTCAGCATCGCGATATCGAGATTGGTGACATTGACCTGGGCGGCCAGGCTGCTGCCACGGAAGGTGGCATCCACCGGACCGCGCAGTTCGTGCAGGATATCCATCAGCGCGCCGAACTTGTCTCCGGTGGCCGCGAGTGCCGCCATCAGGTTGTTCAGGTTGTCGAGGGTGCCCGCCAGATCGCCGCCGGTGGTGTTCGCGTAGTCGCCGAGCGCGGCGCTGGTGGTGGCGATCTTGCTCAGCAGATCGCCCAGCGCGCGGTTGTTCTCGGCGACGGCGCCGATCATATCCGGCAGCGTATCGGCGACCTGGCCGAGTTCGTTGCGCCGGGCGTCGAGCGTATCGGCCAGCACATTGAATTCGCCGAGCACACTGTCGATTCGTGCCGAGTTCGCATTGATACTGGAGACGACGCCGGTGATCTCGTTGACCAGGTGCACGACCTGATCGCTGCGCCCGCCGACGATCGAATCGAGTTCGGTGCCGAGACGGGTGAGGTGGGCGATACCGCCGCCGTTGAACATCAGCGAGACCGAGAGCAGCAGTTCCTCGACCGTGGCGCCGGCCGAGGTCTGCTCGATGGGCAGGGTGTCCCCGTCTTCGAGCAAGGCCGTTCCGGGTTCGGTCTGCGGTTTCGCCACCGCGATGAACACATCACCGAGCGGGGTCGCCTGGCGCAGTTCGGCGGTGGTCCCGACCGGGAGCTCGATATCCTTACGGATCTCCATATCGACGATGGCCTGGAAATTCCGGGTCTCGATATTGGTGACCACACCGACATCGGAGCCGCCGACCTTCACCTTCGCCTGATCGGGCAGGTTCAGCGCATTCTCGAAAACCGCCTGTAGGCGGAAGGTCTCACCGCTGGCGCCGGGTTTCGGCAGCGGAATGTCCTCCACTGTCAGCCCGCCGCCGGAGGCCACCACCACCTACCCGGCCGCCACCCGGGCGCCCACGGTGCGGCGGGCGCGTCGGATTGTTCGCATCATTTCGTCAGTCCCAGCAGTGCGGCGGTGAGTCCGAAATCCGGTCCGAAATCTTCGGGCCGGCCGGTCCGGCAGCCGTCGGATCGCATCTGAATCCGTTCGCAGAACAGGCTCACGATCTCACCGCCCGCGAGATTGGTGCCGATCAGCGCGTGCAGCCGGACGTAACCCTGCTCGTAGTTCATCGAGCGGTGGATGTTCTGCAGCAGCATCGGCGCGACATCGACCACCTCGGTGACACCGCGCGCGTTCTGCCGCAGTTGGTCGATCACCGTGTTCATCCTGGTCAAGGTGTCCACGAGCTGATCCTGATGCTGCGCGAAGATCGAACTGGTGTTGTTGAGGAAGTCGTAGAGCTGTTGCAGCGTGGCCTGCAGGCCGGGCGCCTGCTCGGCCAGCATGGTCGTCATCTGGGTGGCCTGGTTGCTGAAATCGCGGACGGCCTGGTCGTTCTCGGCCAGCATCGTGGTCAGCTCGTTGAGCTTGGTGATGATGTTGGCGATGGCGCCCTTGTTGTCGACACCGACCTTCAGCGCGCTGGACAGCGCGTTGAGGGTGTCGCGCATCTTCTCACCCTGACCGTTGAGCATCGGATAGAGCACCCGGCCCGAGAGTGGGCCGACCCCTTCCTGACCCTCCTGCGGTTTGAGCGCGTCGGCGAACTGGTCGATGGTTTTGAGCATGGTGTCCAGCTCGACCGGAACGTCGGTTTTCTCCAGCGGGAGGTGGTCGCCGTCCTCGAGCGTTTCACCCTCGACATAGCGGGGCGTGAACTCGATATGCCGATTGGTGACGATCGACGGCGACACCACCACGGCCATGGCCGATTTCGGGATCTCCACGTCGCCGTCGATGCTCATATGGACTTCCACCAGATCCCCGTGCGGGATGATCTTTTCGACCTTGCCGACCTCGAGACCGAGCACGGTGACCGGATTGCCCTCGTACATACCGGCGATGTTCTCGAAATCCGCGGTGATCGACATATCGCCGCCGACCGCGCTGTTCACCATCGAACAGCTGCCGAGCGCCAGCGCGGACGCACCGATGACCAGGGCTTTCGCGGTTTTCTTCACGAGGTCGATATTCACCGGTTTCCTCATCCCTGGCACCCCTCGGCGACTTGGGCGAAGCACAACCAGTTGTCCGGGAACAGCCACGGGATACCGACCTCGGCGTAGTTGCCGTTACCCCACGCGTTGGCGAGGTAACGCACCGACGGCGGCATGATCGACAGCAGCCGGTCCAGGTTGTCCTTGTTCTTCTGCAGGCCCGCCGCCATGGTGTTCAGCTGGTCGAGCGTGCCGCTGAACTGGTTGTTGTTCTGCGCGCCGATCGCCTGCAGCTGGGCGGTCAGGGTGGCCACATTGTCGAGCAGGGTGCGCAGCAGTTGCTGGCGTTCCACCACCCGCGAGGCGATGGCCTCACCCTGGGTGATGATCAGCAGGGCGCTGTTGCGGTTGTCGGCCAGGATGGTGGTCACCCGGTCGAGATCCTTGATCAGCTGTTCGACATCGCCCTTGCGGCTGTCGATCACCTTGGCCAGCGCGCCGATACTGTCCAGCGACTGGACGACCAGTTCCGGCGAGCCGTTCAACTGTTCGTTGAACAGGTTCAGCGATTCGGCGAGCTTGCCGGGATCGAGTTCCTGGAACTCCGGGGTGCCCTTGTCGATCACATCGGCGAGATCGTAGGGGACCGCGGTATTGGTTTTCGGGATCCGGTTGTCCGGCAGTCCGGAGCCGTCGCCCGGCTCCAGATCGACGTAGCGCGCGCCGAGCAGGGTGGCCATCTTGATGGATGCGCGGGCATCCGGGCCGAGTTCCACATCGCGGTTGACCCGCAGGGTCACCAGGACGTGGTCGCCCTCGAGTTCGGCGGCCGACACCGTGCCGACCGGCACCCCGGCCACATCGACCTTGTCGCCGACGGAGATTCCCGCGGACTGGACGAACTCCGCCTTGATCGACTGCTGTCCGATGCCGAAGTTGCTGAACACCGACGAGCCGATCACCAGCGCAGCGATGGCGACGACACCGATGATGCCGAGGCCGAAATAGCGATTGTTGTTGAACCAGGTTTTGAGTGAGGTCATCATGGCCGGCACACCGCCGATTGCGAATTGCCGCCGATCTGCGAGAACAGACCGCGGGGGAACAGGACTCCGTACAGCGAGACATCCAGCCGGCAGATATACGCGTTCGCGTACGCGCCTTCGGAGGTGAATCGTCCCGCGTCGGCGAGGATGGCGGGCAGGTCGATCGCCGCCTGATCGAGTTTGGCGCCGTTGGCGAGGAACAGGGTCAAAGCGTCACGTGTCGAATTCTGGACGGCCTCCAGCTTCGGCTGGATATTGCCGACCATCCCGACGAGCGCGGTGGTGGCGCCGGCGATCTGCTCGGTGGAGCCGAGCAGCGATTGCCCCTGCTCGTACAGGCCGCCGATCAGCGCCCTCGTCTGGGTTATCAGCGTCTCCAATTCGTCCCCTCGTTTGGCCAGGCCGGCCATCACGCCACTGAGGTTGGTGATCACATCACTGAGGATGGCGTCACGCCGCTGGAAATCGGTGGCCATACTCGCGGCCTGGGTGATGAACGAACTCAGCGAGACCCGGTCGCCCTGCAGGGCGAGAATGAAGGTCTCCGAGAGCCGGTTCACCTGCTCGGGTTCGAGCACCTCGAACAGCGGCTGGAAACCGTTGAGCAGCGCCGAGATATCGAAGGACGGCTCGGTGCGATCAACAGGGATGGTGGCGTCCTCCGGCAGCTGGGAGGTATCCCCGCCGGAGCCCGGCGCCAGCGCCACATAGCGCTGACCGATGAGGTTCTGGTATCGGACCAGCGCCTTCGTGTTACCGAACAGGGTCTGATCGTCCTGCACGATGAAGGTGACCTTGGCGTTGGCATCGTCGGTCAGTTCGATGTCCTCGACCTTCCCGACGCGGACCCCCGCCATCCGGACATCGTCGCCCTCACGCAGGCCCAGGACATCGGTGAACACCGCGGAATACGATTTCGTCCCGCCGTCGACGGTGCGGGCCAGGGTATTCCACACCAGCACGGTGACCAGCACCGATACCACTGCGAACAGGCCGAACCCGATCAGCGGTTTGCGGACCTTCCTCACGCGGCCTCCTCGGTCACTCGCAAGGTTCCGCCTTCGAGGATCGAACTCAACATCAGATACTCCACCGAGGTCGGCTGCCGGCCGAGCAGAGCCGCCACGGCAGCGTCGCCCTCGTAGCTGATCGGCCGGGCCGCGGGTGCGGCGCCGGCGGTGCCGTTGTCCGCGGCGGGCGCGGCGGCACCGGGTACGGCCGGCGGGGCCGCCGGCTGTTCACCGGGCTGCGCGGCCGGCGCGGGCGCCGGAGCACCGGGCAGACCCGGAAGCTGCGGCAGGCCCTGCGGGAACAAACCTTCCAGCGGGGTTCCGGCGAACGGGTTGTTCACCGGCGCGGGCGCCGGTGCAGGCGCGCCGGCCTCGGCGGTGATACCGGGGATCGGCGGCAGACCCGGGATCGGCGGCAGCACCGGCAGGCCGTCGGCCGCGGTGAGCCGGCGCGGTTTCATCTGCTCGGGGAGGTATCCCGGGTCGGCCACGGCGGGTGCCGTGAAACAACTCGGGCCGGCCAGATCGCCGTAGCGCGGGCAGTCCGCGACGGTGTTCGGATTGAACGGCGTGAACGAGACACCGGCGTTCCACACCATCTGCTGCTGCGGCCCCCAGCTGAACGTCGTGCGCAGGGCGCGGGCCGAGTTGTTCAGGTTGGAGATGGCATTGGTGATGGCAGCCGGGTTCGAGGCCAGCGCGCCGAAGGTCTGGTTCGTGCCGACAGTGAGCTCTTTGCCGATATTCGGGTTCCGCGCGAACAGATCGTTGACCTGATCGACTGTGCTGCCGGCGCCGCTGATCAGGTTCACCAGCTGCTCGCGCCGGTCGGCGATGGTGCTCGCCGTCTGCACCGAGGAGGCCAGCACGTCCATCAGCTCGGGCGCCGATTCGTTCAGCGCGTGCGCCGAATCCGCGAAGTCCTGCAGGAAGACGCCGAGGTCCGGGATGGATTCGTCGACCGCGGTCAGCCAGTGGTCGAGCCGTTCGATGGTCGAACCGGGCGCCCGGCCGCTGCCGTCGAGCGCGTAGGACAGGGTGCCCAGGACGCGGCCGAACTGCATCGGGTCGATCTTGTCGAGAATGTTCTGAACCGTGGTCAGCGTGTCCTGCAGGGCGATGGTGCCCTGGCTCTTGTCCTCCGCGATCTGCGAGCCCTCTTCGAGGTGGCCCTCGGTGGGGCCGTTGTAGAGCAGCTCCACGGAGGTGACGGCGAACAGGTTGCTGGGTACCACGCGGGCCGTGACGTTCGCCGGGATCTGCTCGACGAACTCCGGCTTCAGCTCGATGTTCACCTGCTGGAGTTCGCCCTGCGCGGCCACCGACACTTTCTCGACCGCGCCGACCAGCACTCCGCGGAATTTCACATCCGCCTTCTCCGGCAGGCCGTCACCGGTTGTGGTCAGGTTGGCGGTCACCCGCACCTTGTCCACGAAATAACCCTGGTAGCGGGCCATCAGGAAAGTGAGTACCACGGCGAAAACGACCAGGCCGCATACGCCGGCGATGAGCAATTGCTTCATCGTGGGCCCGCGCCCACTCGGATCGATGATCATTGCGCTACCCCGAGATCCTGATGCCGGGGTCGACACCCCAGATGGCCAAGGTCATGAAGAGGTCGACGAAAACGACCACGATGATGCACATCTTGATCGCGCGACCGGCCGCCACACCCACGCCCTCCGGGCCACCGGAGGCGAAAAAGCCGTAGTAGCACTGGATGAACGTGGTGATCGCAACGAAAATTATTGCTTTGAGCAGCGAATACAGCACGTCCGTCGGAATGAGGAACTGGTAGAAGTAGTGCTGATAGGTTCCGCTGGCCGTACCACCGATCAGCTGCACGGTGACCGAGCAGGAGATATAGGCCATCGCGAGGCCCAGGCAGTACAGCGGCAGGATGGTGATCATCGCGGCGATCATCCGCGTGCTGACCAGGTAGGGCAGCGGCCGGATCGCGATCGATTCCAGCGCGTCGATCTCTTCGGAGATACGCATCGCGCCGAGTTGCGCGGTGAAACGGCAACCGGCCTGCGCCGCGAATGCCAGGGCGGCGAGCAGCGGCCCCAATTCGCGGGTGGTGGCGAACGCCGAGATGGCGCCGGTCAGTGGGCTCAGACCGAGCAGGTCGAGCGAGGTATGTCCCTGCAGACCGACCGTGATTCCGCCGAAGGCGCTCAGGATGAGTACGACGCCGATGGTTCCGCCACCGACGATGAGATTGCCGTTGCCCCAGGTGACGTCGGACAGCAGCCGCCACACTTCCTTGGGGTACTGCTTGAATGCCAGCGGCATGGAACCGATGGACCGCAGGAAGAAGAAGACCTGGTGCCCGAGCCGGGCGAGCATATCGACCGGCGCACCGGCCACATTACGCAGCTGCTGAAACGGTTTCAGCAGCGGAGGTACATAGGTTGCGGACACCTGCTCACACCACCTGGGGCGGGAACAAGGTGTTGTACACCTGGGTGAAGATCACATTAGCTCCGAACAACATCACCGCGGACATGACAACGGCGGTATTCACCGAGTTGGCGACACCACCGGGACCGCCGCGGGTGTTCAATCCGGTATCACAGGCGATGATCGCCGCGAGCAGACCGAACAGCAGCGATTTCAACAGAGCGACAAACAGATCGAGCGAAATTGCGAACGATGCGAAGGTCGAGATATACGAACCCGGAGTGCCGCCCTGGACAAAGATATTGAAAATATAGCCGGTCAGAAATCCGACGAAGACAACGAATCCGCAGAGCAACACGCTGACCAGCATTGCCGCGCCGAGTCGCGGCGCGACGAGCCGGCGCAGCGGATCGACACCCATCACCTTCATGGCGTCGATTTCTTCGCGAATGGTGCGGGAGCCGAGATCGGCGCAGATGGCCGAGCCGACGGCACCGGCGATCATCAGCACGGTGACCAGTGGCGCGCCCTGCTGGATGATGCCGAGACCGTTTGCCGCGCCGATGAACGAGGTGGCGCCGACCTGCTGTGCGACGGCCCCGACCTGGATCGATACGATGACACCGATCGGGATGGCGACCAGCAGTGTGGGGGCCGCGGCCACGCTGGCCATGAACGCGCACTGCCGGATGAACTCGTCGAGCGGGAATCGGCCGCGGAAGATACTGACCACGAGCTCGGTGACCGCCTCGACAGCCATCGTCATCTGGCGGCCGAGAGTCTCGAGGGAACGTCTGGGGTGGTCGCGCCAGTAGTCCCGCGTCCACTCGACCGCTCCGCTCAACCGAGAACCTGTTGGTGGACTCTTGGTCGACTGCACTGACTAACCCCTCTCGACGTCGGTTACCTACCCCGACGGCTGGTTTGCTTGAGGCACCTTACTACGTAGTAGTGCGAAACACACCATAGACGGGTGAGGGCTGTCATAGACGTTCATCACTCCGTGGCGTGACCATCGAGTTATCGCACTTGTCTTGGTGCATATCCCAATGGGAGTTCCGCGATTCTGGAAGAACCTACAGCTGACCGGGGGATTAAGCCCGTTCCGAGCCGAGATCGTGACAGAACCGCCGTTCACTTAAATAACGGAGGATTTTCCTGAAAATTACCGATTCGCGGCGACATGGAGATTCGACTGTTACGCGACCCGCGTCGCCGAATCCGCGATTATTAATAGCGTCCGGCTATTCTTTCGAAGGTATCGTGGCCGGAGTTTCGCGCAGTCCGGCGCCGCCCGTGGCGCATCCGGCCGAATGCTCGACCGGGAAGCCGAACTCGCAAGTGCCGCAACGGCACCCGCGAGTAACGGCGACTCGGGGCGCGCGTCGCGGCCGTTGCTGCCACGATGGGGTGCCACACATTGATATCGTGCGGGCTTCGAGGTCTGGAGGGATATGTTCACCAAAATCGCCCAGGCGGCCGGTGCCGTCTTCACCGTCGTACTGAGTGCGGCATTGCTCGGCTCCCCGGCGGCCACCGCCGATCCCGGCCGGCCCGTACTCGGCGGCGGATCGGGGCTGATCGTCTCCTCGGAGCCCGGTCATATGTCGGATATGGCGATCCAGTGCACGCTCACCACGATCGGCCACGACCGCTCCGGCAGGCTCGTCGGCCTCACCGCCGGACACTGCGGCACCCCTGGGCACGAGGTGTATTCCGAGCAGGACCCGGGCGCCGGCGCGCTGGGCCGGTTCGTCTACTCGAACTCCGAACTCGACTACGCGGTGCTGGAATTCGATGCCGGGCGGGTCACCCCGGTCAACCGGGTCGGCAATCTCAGCATCACCGGCGTCGGGGCACCGGCGCAGTTCCCGAACATCGTCTGCAAAGAAGGCCGGACCACCGGCAACACCTGCGGTATCGCCTATGGCGATATCTTTGCCAGCAGTATCGAGACCTGGTCCCAGATGTGCGTGATGGAAGGCGATTCCGGTGCGCCGGTCGTTGTGGGCTCGACGCTGGTGGGCATGGTGAACGCCTACCTCGCCATCGCCTGCTTCGGCCCGGAGGTGGGGACGAATATGTCCACCATCATGGGCGATATCGACCACCGGGGCGGCGTGGGCGCGGGCTTCCGGCCCATCTGATCCCGGCCCATCGGGCAGAAGGAAAAACGAGCGGGCACTTGCGGCCCGCTCGTTTTTCGTTTCCGGATCGGTCTCAGAGTTCCTCCACGCAGACCACGAAGCGGCGTTCCGAGTACACATACCCGCTGCTTCCGGCCCCGCAGGCGTTCACATCGTCGGCATTCTGCTCGATCGCGACCACTTTCACGCCGTCCACGGCCGTGGTGTCGCCGCAATCGATACGTTCCGGACCCGTGGTCCCGGTGCCGACATCCATACAGCCGCCGACCACCCAGTCGATATCCAGGCACAACGCGCCCATCTCCACCCCGTTGCGGCTCTCGGCGTAGTAATTGTCGGCGTCACCGACGCATTCGTCGCTGCGAGCGGCCTTCCCGATCACCCGGTAATTCGACGCGCCGGTCCCGCAGGGTGCCTCCTCGATACTGGCGTCGGTGGTCGTACCACCGAGTTGTACGCAGTCGCCGACCTCGGCCTCGAAGCCCACGATCCCGCTCTCCTCGGTGGTCGTCGGCGCGGCGGTCGTCGTGGTGGGCGCCGATCCGGGACCGGAATCGGGCGTGGCCGTCACATCCACCGCGTTCACTGTCCCGGTTTCGGTCACCGGCAGCGCCCGGCCGTCGATCGTGGCACCGCACCCGGTCATCACCAATGCGGCTGCGGCACCCGCCACCGCCACCATCCATCGAGACGAAGTCCATCCAGACACGCACAGTCCTCCCGCTGCGACGCCGAACTCTTCCCCCGCCATCGAATCCGTACCTCACTACAGCTTTATTCGGAACAACACGCCATGAATACACCATGGCGACGCGAGCGTCGACTCGGTGAGACCTCACACGGGCGGGGAGGGCCCCGCCTGATCGTGCCCGGCGCTGCCGCGGCGAGTGACCGGTGACATATGTCATCGGGAGGTTTGAACGCCGGCGGATCGATTTATCGGCGGTCCCCCGGCGAAAGGGTGGAAACGCGCGGCTGGCGGGGGTATCGAGGGCACGGCAGTTCAGGCAGCACTACAGCTGTGCCCCATGCCACCGGTCATGCATCACGGCTATGTAACGGAAACTGTGAGTGGTCACGAACAGATGAAGGCAGTAGGAATGAACACGGAGCGGAAGGCGCGCCAGCGCGGACGGCACGCGGGCCGCGCTGTACCACGCCCGTCGGGGCCGCTCCACAACTCCACGACCCGCGCGCGGTACCGCGGCGCTCCGCGCCGGATCATCGCGGACCGCGGCGACGTGGAGGCGCTCGACAACTCCGGGAACACTCGCCGGGGTGCTCCGCCGGACGTACCGGTGGCCCACCGGCCGCCGCACGCTCCAGAGTCGATGGGACGGACGAACACCTTATGTATGTCACCGAGAACACCGGGTCGCTGCCGGCCGCACGGCGGGCCGCCCGCCGGCTTCGGCAGGGTGTCCTGCTGACGGCCGCGATCGCCACCGCCACCACCGTGGCCACCGCGCCCGCCGCGGCACTACCGGATCTCCCCACCGGATCGGCCGGGATCACCGCGCCCGAGCCCGCCCCGCCGAAGGCGAATTTCGCGCCACCGGCCATCAACCCCGCCGAGGGTGAGCAGGTCGGGATCGCGCAGCCGATCATCATCAATTTCAAGGAACCGATCTCGGACCGGGCCGCCGCCGAACGGGCCATCAAGATCACCCCGTCGACCGAGGTTCCCGGGCATTTCTATTGGTGGAGCGATAAGCAGGTGCGCTGGCGGCCGGATGCGTTCTGGCCCGCGCAGACCGACGTGGTGGTGGAGGCCGGCGGTAGCCGCAGCGCCTTCCGTATCGGCGACGCCGTGATCGCCACGGCCGACGACAACACCAAGATGATCACCGTGACCCGCAACGGCGAGGTCGTGCGCACGATGCCGACCTCGATGGGCAAGGTCGACCACGAAACCCCGAACGGCACCTACATCGTCGGCGAACAGCGGCGCCAGATGGTCATGGACTCCTCGACCTACGGTGTGCCGATCGACGCCCCCGAGGGCTACAAACTGGACGTCGAGTACGCGACCCGCATCTCCAACAGCGGGATCTTCGTCCACGCCGCCCCGTGGTCGGTCGGATCGCAGGGCTATGCGAACACCAGCCACGGCTGTCTGAACGTGAGCACCGAAGACGCCAAATGGTTCTACGAGAACGTGGGCAAGGGCGACGCGGTGATCGTGCAGAACACCCAGGGCGGAACTCTGAACGCGGGCGACGGGCTGGGGGACTGGAACGCTGTGTAGTCGGAGGCGCTCCGCGCCTCGAGAGGGCGGGGCCCTATTAACCCCTGGTCTTCACTCCTCCGCTCCTCCGCTTCGCTCCCCCGCTCCGTCGCTCCAGACCAGGGGCGGGCCCCGCCTCCGGGAGTTGGGCCAGAGCGCAGCAAACTACGGCGGTGCACCGTTCCAGGTGCATCGCCGCTTTTCTGTTCAGGGGTGAGACTCACCAGATCTTGACCCGCTCCTCGGGGGCGAGGTAGAGGGCGTCCTCGGGTTTCAGTTCGAAGGCCTCGTGGAAGGCGTCGATATTGCGGACGACGGCGTTGCAGCGGAACTCCGGCGGGGAATGCGGGTCCACGGCCAGCCGGCGGATCGCCTCCTCCGGACGGGTCTTGGTGCGCCAGACCTGCGCCCAGCCGAAGAAGACGCGCTGCAGGCCGGTGAGCCCGTCGATAACCGGCGGCTCCTGGCCGTTCAGCGAAATCCGGTAGGCCTCCAGCGCGATCGACAGGCCACCCAGGTCACCGATGTTCTCGCCGATGGTGAACTCACCGTTCACGGTGTGGTCGTCGGGCAGATCGGCGGGGGAGAGTACGTCGTACTGGTCGATCAGGGCGCGGGTGCGTTTGCCGAACTCGGCACGGTCGGCATCGGTCCACCAATCGACCATATTGCCGTCGCCGTCGTATTTCGCGCCCTGATCGTCGAACCCGTGCCCGATCTCGTGTCCGATCACCGCGCCGATACCGCCGTAGTTGGCGGCGTCGTCGGCGTTCATATCGAAGAACGGGGGCTGCAGGATCGCGGCCGGGAAAACGATCTCGTTCATTCCGGGGTTGTAGTAGGCGTTCACGGTCTGCGGGGTCATGAACCATTCGTCACGGTCCACCGGGCCGCCGAGTTTGTTCAGGTCCCGGTCGTGTTCGGCGGCGTAGCCGCGGCGGTAATTACCCACCAGATCGGCCGGATCCACGATGACCGCCGAATAGTCGCGCCAGCGGTCCGGGTACCCGATCTTGGGCGTGAACTTCTCGAGTTTGGCCAGCGCTGCCTGCCGGGTGGCCGGGGTCATCCAGTCGAGGTTCGCGATATTGCGGCGGTAGGCCTCGCGCAGATTCTCCACCAGCTGCACCATCGCGGCCTTCGCCTCGGGCGGGAAGTGCTCGGCCACATAGAGTTTGCCCACGGCCTCGCCGAGCAGTTCCTGCACCAGCGAAACTCCGCGCTTCCAGCGCTCCCGGTTCTCCTGGGCACCGGTCAGGGTGCGACCGTAGAAATCGAAACTCTCCTCGACCAGGGCCTCGGTGAGATAGGCCGCGCGGGCTCGCAGTACCCGCCACTGCGCCCACAGCCGCCATTCGGACAGCGGCACCGATTCCCAGGCCTGCGCGAAGGTGCGCAGGTAGTCGGGCTGCCGGACGACCAGTTCGGACAGCAGCAGCGAACCGTCGGCCGGCACACCCGCGGCCAGGCCGTCGGCCCAGGCAGCCCAATCGAATTCCGGGTTCTGCTCGGCGAGTTCGGTGAAGGTCGTGAGGTTGTAGCTCAGTTCGGCATCCCGGCGGCGCACCACATCCCAGTGGCCGGCGGCGAGGGTACGTTCCAGTTCGAACACCCGCGCACCCGCCGATTCGGTGTCCAGTACCTCGGCGAGAGCGGGGTCGGCGGCGGCCAGGGCGAACATCCGGTCGATATGGGCGATATAGCGTTCCCGGATCTCGGCGTAGTCGTCGGAGCGGTAGTAGGACTCGTCGGGCAGACCGATCCCGGATTGGGTGGCGTAGACCAGATACCGCTGGGAGTTCTTGTCGTCGGTGTCGACATAGATCGCGACGGCGCCGGAGACACCGGTCCGCTGCAACCGGCCGATCAGCGCCGCGAACTCGCCGCGATCGGTGGTCCCGGCCACCGCGGCCAGTTCCTCGGCGACAGGTGCCAGACCCGCCGCCTCGACGGTCGCGGTGTCCATGAAGGACGCGTACAGATCGGCGATCTTGCGCGCATCGCTACCCGGTTCGCCCGTGGCGTTGCGGATGATCTCCTGAACGTCCAGTTCCGCCCGGTCGTACAGCGTGCGGAAGGCGCCGTCGACCGCCCGGTCGGCGGGTATCTCGTACTCCGCCAGCCAGGCGCCGTTGACATGCGTGAACAGGTCGTCCTGCACCCGGACGGCCGGGGCGAGATGGGTCAGATCGATACCGGAGGGGCTGGTCACGTCAGAAGTCACACAACCCAGTATGCCGGTGCCCGGCGCGGCGCCGCGGCACGTTCGAGCGGGGAGTGTCCGGTCAGTTGGTCGGGGGCGGCGGGGCGATGGTCACCCCGAACTGGTCCTCGATCCGCTGATTGAACTGATCCTCACACTGCGAGACCGCCTGCTGGTCGCTGCCCGCACGTTCGAGGCAGTCGACGAAATCCTGGCCGCCGGTATCCTGCCAGAACCCCCAGCCGATCACCCCGAACACCGCCGCGGCGGCGATCGAGACGACCCCGAGGATCAGGGCGATCACCGCCATGACCCCACCGCCGGCGGTACCGCGCCGGGCTTTCACCGCGGCGATCACACCGAGGACCACGGCGATGAGCCCGAAGAACAACCCGCCGAACACGGTGCAGAAACTCAGCACCGCCAGCACCGCGAAGACCAGCGCGGCGACCGCCATACCCCGGCTGCGGGACGACTCCTGCCAGTACTGCGGCGGACCACCGTGCCCCGGGTACGGGTCCGGCGGGGGATAACCCGGGGGCGGTGGGTAGGTCATACGTTCCTCCTCGGCTGGGCCGGTCACGACCATCGGCGGAATCGCTCGAGCGCGACCCGGAGTTCGTCACCATTGTCGGGGGTGGTGGGCGTCCGGGTCGAGTCCCGGCGCGCGGCACCGGATTCGGCCAGGTGGGGGCAGACTACGCGGCACCGCCGAGCCGGGCGTGCATTTCCCAGATCAGCACTTCCGCCGGTTCGGCCGCGGACAACCGCTGCCCGCCGGAGTGGGTCAGGCGGACCGCGTCGCCGGTATCGAGCCGGCCCACGCCCTCCATCTCGACCGCGCCGCGGGCCACGAAAACATGGACGTAGGGCGCGTCGGGCAGATTCACGGCCGGCTCTTCGGGAGACAGTTTCGCCACATGCAGCGCCGAATGACTGCTGTTGATGGCGATCGCGGTGCGGTCCCGGTACCGCGGTAACCCCGAGGCCACCGTCACCAGCCCGCCCGCGGCGAGTTCGTCGTCGATCTCGAGCTGCTGGTAGCCCGGTTCGATGCCGGGTTCGTCGGGCAGCACCCACATCTGCACGAAATGCACCGGTTGTTCGTGTTCGGCCCGGCCCGGATCGACCCGCCAGGAGTCGTTCTTCTCCGAATGCCGGATCCCGGTGCCGGCGCTCATCCGCTGCGCGAGACCCGGATAGATGACCCCACTGTGGCCCAGCGAATCCTGATGGACCAGCGACCCCTCCAGCACCCAGGTCACGATCTCCATATCCCGGTGCGGATGAGTATCGAAGCCCTGGCCGGGTAGCACGATATCGTCGTTGTTCACCAGCAGCAGGCCGTGGTGGGTGTTCTCGGGGTCGTAGTGCGCGCCGAAGGAGAACGAATGTTTGGAATCGAGCCAGGAAACCCGGGTCTTCATCCGATCACCACCGCGGTGGAGGTCGATATGCGGCGTGGGCGGTGTGGGCATCACACGGCTCCTTTCCGGCTCGGGCACAATGACCTTTCCCGTGGGGCCACCCCGGCGCCCCGTGTCGTCGATTGTCCGCTCTCGGCATTTTACGCGAGCGACCTGGGGGTGAACGCCCGGTGAGCAGCGGCGGGCGGTCATAGCGGTACGGCACGCGGTCGTCGAAAATGGAGAAACCGGACCGGGAGGTGACAGATGCGCCCCGAAGCGCTCGCGCGAATCGAGCAGCGGCTACGTGCCGGTGCCCGCCGCGACGGTGTCACCGACCTCGTGGTCGGCGTGGCGGTGTTCCGAGCCGGCAAACTGCTGGTGGTACGTCGCGTCCCCGGTGCCGATCTCGGCGGAATGTACGAACTGCCGGGCGGGGGCGTCGAGGACGGCGAAACGCTCACCGAGAGCGCGGTCCGCGAACTGTACGAGGAGACCGGGCTGGTGGCCCGCCGGATCACCGAGTTCCTCGGCTGGTTCGACTACGCGACCCGCACCAAGGCCAAGGTGCGCAAATTCAGTTTCCTGGCCGAGGCCGAACCCGGTGAGATAACCCTGGAACCCGACGAACACGATGCCTACGCCTGGATCGACGCCGATGCCCTGGGCACGCTGCCGATGGCCCCGGATATGCGCGAGGCCGTCGACCTGCTGATCACCGAAGAGCGCGGACCGGCCGGAATACGCTCGGGCCCGCCGAACGGGTAGCGTCGCGGCCGTGTCCAGCGTCGCGCCCGAACCCATCGCACCGGGCCCCGCGGCCGGCCCGGACGAGCGGAAACACGATTTGCGCGCCGTCCGCGACGCGGTCCGGACCAGCCCCGGCGCGCTCCGGTTGACGCTGGTGCGATTCAGCAGCCAGTTCGGCGACGGCATGTTCCAAGCAGCCCTTTCGGGGGCGATCCTGTTCAACCCGGAACGGGAAACCGATCCACTCGCCGTCGCGGCGGGGTTCGCGGTGTTACTGCTGCCGTATTCGGTGATCGGCCCCTATGCCGGCGCCCTGCTGGACCGGTGGGATCGGCGGCTGGTCCTGCTGATCGCCAATCTCCTGCGCGGGCTGCTCATCCTCGCCGTGACGGCCGGCCTGCTCACCGGGATCGATGCAAGCCCGCTGCTACTACTGGCCCTCGCGGTGGTCGGGATCAGCCGGTTCACCGCGGCCGGGGTCTCCGCGGCGCTGCCGCGGGTGCTGGCACAGCGGTGGCTGGTGCCGGCGAACTCGGTGCTGGCCACCGCGGGTTCGGCCTGCGCGGCGGTGGGTGCGGCGGCCGGCGTGGCCGTGATCGGCCTCATCGGAGCCGGGGATACGGGCTCGGCGGTGGCGGTCGCGGTGAGCGCGGCCGGGTCGGTGGCCGGTGCGCTGCTGGCCGCGGGCTTCCGGCCGCGGGTTCTCGGGCCGGAAACGATATCCGGTGCCACCGCCGGCGCACTGCGCGCGGTGCTCGCCGGCCTGGTGGTGGGCGCGCGGGCGGTGCGGCATTCGGTGGACGTCTCCACCGCGATGATCGGGATCGGCACCCACCGGATCGTTTTCGGCGCCAACACCCTGATCATGGTGCTGGTGCTGCGCGAATCGCCCGCGGACGCCACCACCGTCGACAGCGGACTCATCGGCTTCGGGGTCGCGATCACCGCGACAGCGTCCGGGATGCTCGGCGCTGCGTTGATCACCCCGTTCCTGATCCCCCGGCTGGGGCGGGCGCGCACGGTTCTGCTGGCCTTGTCCTGCGCGATATTCGTCCAGCTCGCATTGGTCGCGCCCACCGCGCTGGCCGATTCGGCCGACGCGACCCAGCGCGCCCATCAGCTGCTGCTCGCCGGCGCCTTCCTGTTCGGCCTGGCCGGGCAGACCATCAAACTCACCGGCGACGCCGCCATGCAGATCGATATCGCCGACGACCGGCGCGGCCAGGTGTTCGCCCTGCAGGACACGGTGTTCAATATCGCGTTCGTGCTGGCGGTCGCGCTCACCGCGGTGGTGGTCCCGGCGGACGGCCGCTCGATCGTGGTGGTGCTGGTGGGTGCCGTCTGCTACGGGGCGGGCGCCGTCGGGGTACTGCTGAACAACCGGCGGTCGTGACGCCTCCGGTTTCGGCCGGGCGCCGGCCGGGGACAATGGAGACAGGCGGAAGGAGGCCGGCGTGGGACTCGATCTGAACAGCGATCTCGGTGAGGGTTTCGGGGCGTGGCGGATGGGCGACGATGCCGCCATGCTCGATATCGTCACCAGCGCGAATATCGCCTGCGGCTTCCATGCCGGCGATCCGGTGATCATGCGCCGCACCTGCTCGCTGGCGGTCGCGAAGGGCGTCCGGATCGGCGCCCATATCGGCTACCGGGACCTGGCCGGATTCGGCCGCCGGGCGCTCGATATCGCACCGGCCGAGCTGCGCGACGAAACGCTCTACCAGATCGGCGCCCTCGACGGTTTCGCGCGAGCGGCGGGGGACAGGGTGCGCTATGTGAAACCGCACGGAGCGCTCTACCATGCCGCCGCGGCCCGGCCCGCCCTCGCCGATGCCGTGGTCGCCGCGCTGCGCGAATTCGATTCGGCGCTGGCGCTACTCGGCCCGGCCGGCACCCATCTGCAGGAATCGGCGGCGCTGGCGGGTATTCGTTTCGTGAGTGAGGGCTTCGCGGACCGGGCGTACACCGCCACCGGCGGGCTGGCCCCGCGGGACACTGCCGGCGCGGTACTGGACCCGGACGCGGCACTGGCCCAGGCGGTGACCCTGGCGGAAACCGGGACGGCCCGGGTCGCGGGCGGCGGCGGAACCGTCGCGGTGTCGCCGGACAGTATCTGTGTGCACGGCGATACCCCGGCCGCGGTCCAGATGGCCCGGCGGATCCGGACCGCCCTCGAAGACGCGGGAATCGCGGTAGCGTCGTTCACCTGAGCGAGCGCGGAACGGGGTGAGTGAGCTTGTCGCGAACGCCAGGGGACCGGGCGGCGGTGCGGCGCGCCGGTGACCGCGCGCTGCTGTGCTGTCCGCATCCGGATCGGGTCGCCGCCCTGGCCACGGAATTGGCCGCCCGCTCGCTGCCCGGCGTGGTCGATCTGCTTCCGGCCGCGGAAACCGTTCTGGTGACCCTGGATTCGGCGACTTCCGCCACCCGGCTGCATTCCGAGCTGGAGCAGTTGGTCACCGCGGTGAACGAGGCCGAAAACGGCAATGTTTCCCGTGGAACATCGCCTTCCGGCGATCCGGTGCGGATTCCGGTCCACTACAACGGACCCGATCTCGCCGAGGTCGCCCGCGCAGTGGACTCGACGCCGGAAGCGGTCGTCGCGGCGCATACCGGCACGGTGTGGCGGTGCGCCTTCGTCGGATTCGCACCCGGATTCGGTTACCTGCGGTCGCCGGACGGCCGGCTCGACGTGCCCCGGCGGCCGAGCGCGCGCACCCGGATCCCGGCCGGTTCGGTCGCCCTGGCCGGCGGCTATTCGGCGGTGTACCCGCGGGAGAGCCCCGGCGGCTGGCAACTCATCGGGCGTACCGAACTCGACCTGTGGGATACCGGCCGCGATCCGCCGGCGCTCATCCGGGCCGGCGCGTATGTGCGGTTCTACGATGCGGCGGCCGGACGATGATCGTGATCGAAGCGGCCGGGCCACTGGCCACCGTGCAGGATCTCGGCCGGCCGGGCTGGTTCGATTCCGGGGTCGGCCCGGCCGGAGCCGCCGACCGGGCCGCGCTGCGGCTGGCCAATCGGCTGGTGGGCAATCCGGAAACCCACGCGGGAATCGAGGTGCTGCTCGGCGGTCTGACGTTGCGAGCCGAGGAATTGGTGCTGGTGGCGGTGACCGGGGCACCCGCACCGGCCACCGTGGACGGCACCCCGGTCGGGCATGCCGGGCTGTTGTGTCTCGACCCGGGCCAAGTGCTGCGACTGGGTTACACCCGCACCGGTCTGCGGAGTTATATCGGTGTCCGCGGTGGCCTGGATATCCCGCCGGTCCTGGGTTCCCGCAGCTACGACACCCTCTCCGGGATCGGTCCGCCACCACTGCGGGCAGGAACCCGGCTTCCCGTCGGGCCTTCGCCGGGAACGTGGCCGGCCGTCGATCAGGCCCCGCAGCCGGATCTCCCGGAGCTCCTCCAGATCCGCGCCCTGCCCGGACCGCGTGCCGATTGGTTCACCGACCCCGCCGCCCTGTTCACCGGGCACTGGACGGTCGGCCAGGACACCGACCGCGTCGGCGCCCGGCTCGACCGCGCGGCCGGCCCCCCGTTGCGCCGCGCCGGCGCGGCGGAACTGCCGGCCGAGGGGATGGCGCTCGGCTCGGTGCAGGTCCCGCCCAGCGGGCAACCCGTGGTCTTCCTCGCCGACCATCCGATCACCGGTGGCTACCCGGTGATCGCCGTCGTGCTCGACGCCGATATCGACCTGATGGCACAGGCCCGGCCCGGTCAGCGGATCCGGTTCCGCCGCGGCCGCCTCATTTGATCTCCGGCCGAGCCGGTGACAGCCGGGCGTGCATCAGGTACACGTTGTAGGAATCCCATTCCGATATCGTGAAATACAGGTCCCGCGCCGTGGACCAGGGATGAAGGAACCCGCCGTACGCCTTCGGATAATCGGCGGTGGACACCAGCTGTACCGGCTCCGACCAGACGCCCTGCGCTACCGCCGCGGTCCGCAGGACGATCGCTCCCCGCGCCGGATCCAGATACGACATCTGCCACAACCCCGTTTCGGTATCGAACCGCACGGAGAGCTCACTGGCGATCCCCGGCACCAGTGGCGTGGCAATGTTCTCCGCGGCCGGTGCCCAGCTGCCGTTCACCCAGTATTGGTACGCGGATTTGTTCAGCACCTCGTCCTTCGGCACCCGGGCCAGCCCGATCACGCCGATCCGGCCGTTGGGTGTGCCGAACATGTACACATAGTCGCCGTGCGGGACCATCGCCGCGACCTGGAACCGGCCCAGCCCGAACAGGTTCTCCCATTTGGCGTGCTGATCCTTGACCCAGGTGCTGCCGTTGTCGTCGGAGTAGGCGATACCGCCGTAGTTGGTCCACCACAGGCCCGGTATCCGGCTCCAGCGATTCACCGACATATAGCTCAGATACTGCCGGTCGCCGAGGGCGAAACCGGAGGTCGGGATGGTGGTGGTCTCCCAGTTCTTGATCTTGCGGCTACCCAGCAGTTCCGCGGCGTGGCAGCGGCTGTCCTGCACCATGGTGTCCAGGCGCAGGCCGTCGGACAGGTCGCGGTCGGTGCTGTAGGCCAGGATATTGCTGCGCCAATCGGCGTCGGCGCTACCGGCCCCGCCGGGCACCCAGCCCTTGCCGAAGGTATCGCCGAACACCACGGCGACCTTGCCGGGCTCGGTCTCCCACATCAGTCCCAGATCGGTGCCGTCGACCTGCCAGCGCATATCGGTGCGGTTCGCCGAGCCGGGTCCGGTGACCTGCTCGACCAATCGCACCTCGTCCACCCGCGGCGGGGGCGCGGGGGCGGCCCCCCGCCCCGGGGGCGCCCGGGGGTGGCCCCCCGGGGGGCCTCGGGGGGGGGGGGCGCCGCCGCCGCCCCCCGCGGCGGGTGGACGAGGTGCGATTGGTCGAGCAGGTCACCGGACCCGGCTCGGCGAACCGC
>NZ_JARWPM010000201.1 GCF_029869215.1 Nocardia carnea | reverse complement strand
TTCTGTCCAGCACGCGAATCGGGTCCTTGCGGCTGCGTAATCGAGCCGTCGTGGCGCCGATGTCGCGGGTCAGTACCGCCGGGGACGGTGTGCCCACGGCGGCCATGGCCGAGTACTACGCGCGGTTCGCCGCGGGCGGGTTCGGACTGATCGTCACCGAGGGCACCTATACCGATCGGCGGTTCAGTCAGGCGTATCCCGACCAGCCCGGGATCGTGACCGCCGGCCAGATCGCGGGATGGCGGGCGGTCACCGACGCTGTGCACGCGGCCGGCGGGATTGTCGCGCTACAGCTCATGCACGCCGGAGCGCTGGTGCAGGGCAACCGCCACAGCGACCGGACGATCGCGCCGTCCGCGGTACCGCCGAAGGGCGCCAAAATGCCCGCCTACGGAGGTGCGGGCGCGTTCGCGGTGCCCGCGGCCGCCACTCGCGCGGAAATCCACGAGGCCATCGAGGGGTTCGCGGCCGCGGCGGGGAACGCGCGGGCGGCCGGATTCGACGCGGTGGAGATCCACGGCGCGAACGGGTACCTGATCGATCAATTCCTGACCGGCTACACCAACCTGCGGGAGGACGAATACGGTGGCGGCCCGGCCGGGCGGGTGCGGTTCGCGGTGGAGGTGGCGGGTGCGGTGCGGGCCGCGGTCGGAGCGGGTTTCCCCGTGGGGCTGCGGCTTTCGCAGACCAAGGTCAACGATTTCGCTTACCGCTGGTCGGGGGCCGCCGAGGCCGAGACGATCTTCCGTGCCGTCGCCGGTGCCGGCATCGACTATCTGCACCTCGCCAGTGAGGGCCGGGACTGGTACGACACCGCAACGCTGGACACCGGCGAAACGATCACGCGACTCGCCCGGCAGGTCACCGGTCTTCCGGTGCTGGTGAACGGCGGTATGCACGCACCGGATCTGGCGGCAGCGGTGCTCGGCGAGGGCCACGCCGATCTGGTGACACTCGGCCGTGGCGCGCTGGCGAATCCGGATTGGCCGCGCACGATCGCCGAAGGCTGCGGTCCGGCCGAATTCGACCGGGCGATGCTCACCCCCGACGTGACCCTCGCGAGCCAGGACGCCTGGGAGCGGATACACCGGGGTGAGGCCAGTGTGGCCCGATAACCGGGCGGCGAAATGTGATATAGGGGAGGGTGGTTGACCGGGTGGGGAGGGGTGGCGTTACGGTGTACGGGCTATGAGGGACGCTGCGACAACGATTTCGGGGGCCTGGCGGAGCGAGGACGGAACGGCGGTCGCCTTCCGTGATGCCGCAGTGGCCTGGGCCATGGCCGCTCATGAGGTGCTGGCGGAGACCGCAACGGAGTACGGGTACTTCGTCACGGTGCAGGAGCTGGCGGAGCGGGTGCAGGAGATGTCGGGCGTGCGTACCGACGCGCCGACCCGCACGTGGATGGACGCGATTCTGCGGAAGGTGGCACGGCGCTGCCACAACGCCGGGGAACCGCCGCTGACCGCGTTGTGCGTGAAGCGGAATCTGAAGGTGAGCGACAGCTACAAGTATGTGCTGGAGCTGGCCGCACTGCCGGTGCCGGCGGATATCGAAACGCATGCCGCGTACGCCCGCTGGGCCTGTTACGCGGCGTACGGTGCCGATGTTCCCGCCGACGGTGGGGCCCCGCCGCTGATCCCGCGCGGTGGGTCGGTGCGGCGCACCGGCGGCTCGGTCGCGACGCGTCCGGCCGCCGCGAAAACCGAGACCAGGACGGTCGTATGCTCGAGCTGTTTCATCCAGCTGCCCGCAACCGGGATCTGCGAACACTGCTGACACCCTGACCAGCTGCCGGGGGTCGGTCCGCGGCGGCCCACCGCCCGGTACCGGGATATTGCCTCGTTGCCTCGTGTCCGCCCGCGGCGAGACAGATACCTGCGGGCTCATCCGCGAATGCTGCGCTGGAGCTCGACTGCGAGTACGTGGGGAAGTGTGCCGCTCGGGAGGCGCGGGAGCAGCGTCAGGCCAAGGTCGTATGCCAGAGGAAGGCGGCGGCGAGGGCGCCCGCGCCGTTGACCGCCCAGTGCAGGGCGATGGGTGCGAGCAGACTGCCGCTGCGGTGGCGGAGCCAGGTGAACACGACCGCGGCGGCCGCGGTGGCGGCGACGGCCAGCAGTATTCCGGTGATCTGACCGAGCAGGCCGCCGCCGAGTACACCGGAGAGGCCGCGGTTGCCGGCGGTGAGTCCGAAGGACGAGGCGATATGCCAGAGGCCGAACAGTAGTGAACCGGCGGCGAAGACCCCGCGGGCGCCCCAGAGGCGGTCGAGGGTGCCGTGCAGGACCCCGCGGAAGGCGAGTTCCTCCGGGATCACGGTTTGCAGGGGGATGACGATCATGGAAGCGATGAGCGCGCCGGAGATCGTGGCGTAGCGGTCGGCGAGGAAGAACGGCCGGGTCAGGGGCAGGGCGGCGCCGAGGGCAACGACGGCCAGTACCACCCCGATCGCGGCGAGCGCGTATTTGGTGCCGGTACGCCAGTGCCGCGGTGAGAGGCCCAGTTCCGACCAGTGCAGGCCGCGGCGGCGCATGAGCGCCAGCAGGACCACGGCGGCTGCCGGCACGCTGACGATATTGGCCCAGGCGGTGGTGAAGTGGGCGATCAGGTTGGTGCAGGTGAGCACGACCACGACCACCGCGACATCGATGTAGGCGTGGATTCTGTGCCGCGGAGCAGCCGTGTTCTCGACAACCGGGTGAAGCATTCGGCCCAGTGTACGGATCGGTTGCGAGGTGCCTGCGGGCTTGTAACAGGTCGGTCCGGCGACCCGGCGGGGCCGCCGGTGCTCGACTAGCATGGCGGCGCGGCGGCTTGTGATCTTCGGGCCTCGCGCAGCGGTATCCGCCTGTTGTTCCCGGGGAAAGTGGGTTGTGATGTCGACCGGCGAGAAGGGCGCCGAGCGGCGTCCGGCGCGTGTCCGGTGGCGGGCCGCAGGGTGGCTGCTGGCGGTGATCGTCCTGGTCGCGGTGGTGCCGGTCCTGGCGGGAGACCGGATGCGGTTTCCGTATTACAGCCAGGAACTGGAGTGGGCGCTGTGCGACACCCCGTCGGTCGATACTCCCGGTGTCGAGTGTGCGGAGGTGCGGGTCCCGCTCGACTATTCCGACCCCGACGGCCGCTCCCTCACCGTGGTGATCTCGCGGGTACCGGCCACCGATCCGCACCTGCGGCGCGGGATCCTGATGTCGAATCCGGGCGGGCCGGGAGCCGCGGGGCTGGACAGTCCGGCGCTGCTGGGCGATGTGCTGAGCCCCGATGTACTCGCGCAGTACGACCTGATCGGCATGGATCCCCGGGGGATCGGCGCCTCCGATCCCGCGGCGCCCTGCGGTTGGCCGGTTTCCGAGGCCGTGCGGTCGGCCGGGCCCACCGCGGCCGGGTTCGACGAGGAGGTGCTGTTCGCCGCCGAATTGGCCGCGGCCTGCCTCGACGGGGATACGGAGAAGCTGCGGCAGCTCACGACCCGCAACACCGCGCGCGATATGGACCTGATCCGCGCGGTCCTGGGGGAGGAGAAGATCAACTTTTTCGGTCTGTCGTACGGGACATATCTGGGTTCGGTGTTCACCGAGATGTTCCCGCAGCGCAGCGACCGGATCGTGCTCGACAGCGCGATCGACCCGGACCGCTACTGGACCGGCCTCGTCCAGGATTGGGGACCGGCCGACGAGATCGCGTTCGACGATTGGGCCCGCTGGGCCGCCGCCCGCGACAACATCTACCGGCTGGGTGCCACCCCGCAAGAGGTCCGCGCGACGGTGGACGGGCTGTACCAGCGGACCGCCCGGGAACCGATCGTGGTCGACGGCTATCCGATCGACGACCATATCTTCCCGTTCATCCTGCACAACCTGCTGCGCGGCTACCAGGTGAACGACATGCTGGCCGCGACGGTGCGCGATATTGCCGACGCCACCGCGGGCGATACCGGGAGTTCGGCCGAATCCGGGCTGGCAGACCTGCTCGAGGCGCTGTTCACGGGAGAGAACTCGGAATTGATGTTCGTCGCCTGCGGTGACGCCGACGCCCCGGACGATCCGGAGTGGTACCGGCGCAATATCGAGCACACCCGTGCCACCCAGCCGCTGTTCGGGGCGCTGGCCAACAATATCCAACCGTGCGCGTTCTGGCCGGCGCCCGTGGAACCGGCGACGGTGGTGCGCAACGAGGTGCCGGTGCTGATCGCGCAGGCGACCGGTGACGCGCGGACACCCTACGGCGAGGCGCTCCAACTGCACCGGCATCTCGCCGGGTCGCGGTTGGTGACGCTGCAGGATGTCCGCATCCACCTCACCTTCCGGCCCGGGTTGAGCAGTTGTGTGAACGACGCGATCAACAATTACCTCGGCACGGGCCGGCTGCCCGCCACGGATATCACCTGCACGGCCGACCAGCCGGTGCCGTGACCGAGGGACGGCCGGCCGGGCGCACTACTGCCGCGGGGGGCGGGCCTGCGGCCCAGCCGTGCGGGTCGGTCCAAGCCTGGAGCGTTCGCGTGGATTCGAATCGCCGGAGTTCGCCGGTGCGGGGGTCGGTGAATTCGAGGGTCGCGGCGAGTAGTTGCAGGGGGCGGCGGTAGTCGTCGAGCTGTTTATCGGTGATCACCGGGTAGAAGTCGTCACCGAGGATGGGGATGCCCAGTGAATTCATATGCAGGCGTAGTTGGTGGGTGCGCCCGGTCGCCGGGTGTAGCCGGTAGCGGCCCAGGTCGCCGCGCTGGTCGAGCAGTTCGATACGGGTGCGTGCGTTCGGCGGGCCCGGCACCTCCTGCGCCGCGAGGACGTGTTTCTCCTTGATGATCCGGCTCTCCAGCTGGACGGGGAAATTCAGCTCGGGCCGGTGGCCGGCGACGGCTTCGTATTCCTTACGGACCTGCTGCCGCTGGAACATCGTCTGGTAGGCGCCGCGGGCGGTGGGATCGATCACGAACAGCACCAGGCCGGCGGTGGCGCGGTCGAGCCGGTGCGCGGGGATGAGATCGGGCAGGTCGAGTTCGCGGCGCAGCCGGACCAGCGCGGTCTGCAGGATATGGCTGCCGCGCGGGATGGTGGCCAGGAAATGGGGTTTGTCGGCGACCAGGATGGTCTCGTCGCGGTAGACGACCGGGATATCGAACGGCACCGGGTGCTCGTCGGGCAGGTCGCGGTGGAACCAGATCGCGCCGCCGGGAACATACGGCGCATCCGGGCCGAGCGGGCCGTTCAGGTCGACTATCTCGCCGGCCCGCAGCATGGCGTCGATCCGCGCGGGTGCGACCCGCGGCAACCGGTGCACCAGATGGGCACGCAGGCTCGGCCAGTCGCCGTCGTCGGGGAGCCGCAACCGGGCCGGGTCGAGCCCGTGCCGTTTCGGCAGCGGGGGCTGCTGCCTTCTTCGCATCGTCGCAGCATAGTCGGCGCGACCGGGGTGGCCGCGCCGTGGACCGGCCCGCTACTTCCAGTAGCCCTGGGCCTTGATCTGCGCCTTCGGCAGGGTGGTGCGCAGTGACTTCACGATGGCGCGCGTGGTGGCGGTATCGCAGGCAACCCAGGCGAACGCGTCCGGGGCAACGGTGAGTTCGTCGGCCGCCTCGCGCATGGCGCGGCCGTCGTCGATGCGCTGGAGCCAGGTCACCGTGTGGTGCGGCTTGTTCCGGACGGGCAGGGTGGTGTCGGATTCGTACTGCCATTCCAGCCAGACCCGGGCGGGCGTATCACCGATCGCTTCGAGCAGGGTGTTGATCGCGGGCAGTGAGGCGCTGTCGCCGAAGATCACGTACTCCCCGGGAGTGGTCGCGGGCAGCTGGAAATTGGAGCCGAGTACGGAGGTTTCGATCACCTCGCCCACCTGGGCGCGTTCGGCCCATTGGCTGGCCGGGCCGCTGTGCACGGCGAACTCGATGTGGAAGTGATCGTTGTCGGGGTCTTGGTCGATCAGGGTGTATCCGCGGTGGTGCAGTTTGTCGGATTCGGCGTCGGGGATCCACAACCGGATGAACTGGGTGGGATGGACCGGGTGATCGGCGAGCAGCCCCCCGGCGGTGAAGCCGATACGGACGTATTTATCGGTGATCCGCTCGGTGGAGGTGACCGTCAGCCGGTAGTCGTCGGCCCGCCACACCTTCATGATTACGCCATTACTGCCTCTTCCCATGGAGGTTAGCTTAACCTAAGTTTCCGATCGTCTCAGGGTATGTCGCGGGGTCTTTCGGTCACGGAGTCCGGCGGCGGGGAAGTTGGCGGCGGATCTGTCGCGGGCCTGGTTTCGCGCCGGCCGGATCATTCCTCGACGGCGGCTGGATCGTGGCGCCGGGACCCATGCGGAACTGCTGACTCCGCGGCCGGTACGTGGATTCCGGAACGAGCGATCGCGGGCGGGTGGCCGCCGAAGGGAACAGGCCGTGGGGTAACGGAATTGCGGTTCCGGCCGGGTGGACACGGAATTCGGTCCGGTCGGACACGACACGCCCGGACGGTGTGTTAGCTTAGCCTAAGCAATAAGGCCGATAGGGCGGGAATGCGGTCTGGAGAAACCTCACTCTCGCCATGTAAGGTAAGGCTAAGTTAAAGCGTCACGTCGGTTCGGCTCACCGCCGCACCGAGGAGTAGAGGAGAACCGGTGCCCGATCGTGCTGTCGTCGGCGCCGGCTCCGCCGCCCGTAGCAGGAGGTGACTGATGACCGTCGTCGACGATATCAGGGGTGTCGAACCGCTGGCCCTGCCCAGTATGACGGCCGTCGAGCGTGAACGGATTCTCGGCGAATGGGCGGCGGGGGTGGAACCCTACGACGTATCCGCGCTGGTCACCGTGATCCGGCACGGTCATATGGTCCCGGAGAGCCGGGTGGCGGCGCGCTGCGCCGACGAGGTGCTCACCTACGGTGATCTCTTCCGCGGTCACGACCGGCTCCAGGGTGTGCACCGTTCGTCCGCCGTGCCCACCGCATCCGGAATCAGCACGCTGCTGGCCGAATTCATCACCGCCACGCGCGTCGGTGTCGGGCGGTTCGGGGGCGACGGTTTGCTCTTGGGGGCCGACGCGCTCGCGGTGGCGGTGGCGGATCGGCGCGGTGTCGCCGCCGATCGCCGCCTGCGCCGCACCGACCCCGCGCTGCGGCCCGCGGACTGCCGGCTGCTGGCCCTGCCGTGGAGCGATCCGCAGAACTGCGTGGACCTGCTCGCCGCCTGGGCCTGTGGGGCCTGCGTGGTGGTCCCGACCGAACAGCAGCGCCGGGATCCGGCCCAGCTGGCCGGACTGATCGAGACGTACGGGGTCACGCAGGTCGTCGCGGAGGCCGAACTGCCGGTTCTACTGATGGCCGAGGGGATCGGCGCGTTGCCGACCGTGGCCCGCTGGGATCTGGTCGGCACCTACGGTGGTTCGGCGCTGACCGAAGCCGTCCGGTATCTCTCGCCGGATGCGGTGGCCACGGTGGCATTCCATTCGCCGGCCTATCTCGGGGCCGTCGCGCGGGGGCCGCTCTCGCCGACCGGCTGGGTACGGCCGGTGCCGGGGGCCAGAGTGCTGCTCCTGGACGAGGAGCGGCGGCTGTTGCCGCCCGGTGTCGTGGGAGATGTATACGTCGGTGGACGGTCGCTCGGTGCCGAAATGGCCGGTGGTGATCGGGACCGTTTCGTCCGCGACCCCTACGACCCCGACGCCCGGTTGTTCCGGACCTCGCACCGCGGCTGGTGGACTCGGGAAGGCCGCCTGATCATCGAATCCTGAACCAGAGGTCGCCGGCGCCGAGCCGGGTGCGCACGCCGGTCGGCCCCGGTGGTTCACAGCCGGTCTCGGCTCCGGCCGGCGGAACGGCACCGAGGCCGGAAGGCTCCGCGCAGCGTGCCGCCGGAACGGGTGCCGAAATGACAATCCGGATACACACAGATGGGGTTTCTTCATGCGTATCGTCTCGTTCGGGTTCCAGACCTGGGGGCGAAAGACCTTGCAGGCGTTGATCGATTCCGAGCACGAGGTGGTACTCGCGGTCACTCATCCGGCGAGTGAGGATTCCTACAAGGGGATCTGGTCGGATTCGGTGGAGGAACTTGCTCGGGAGCACGGGATCCCGGTTCATCTCACCGAGCGTGCGGATGCCGAGACCATCGATCTGGTCAAGCGGGCCGAACCCGATGTGATCGTGGTGAACAGCTGGTACACCTGGATGCCGCCGGAGCTGTACAACATGCCCACACACGGCACGCTCAACCTGCACGATTCGCTGCTGCCGAAGTTCACCGGGTTCTCGCCGGTCCTGTGGGCGCTCATCAGCGGGGCAGACGAATTCGGGCTCACCGTGCATCGGATGGACGAACAGCTCGACACCGGCGATATTCTCGTGCAGCATTCGCTGCCGATCGGCCCGGAGGCCACCGGCACCGAATTGGTCCTCGCCGGTATGGAACTCATTCCCGGTGCGGTGCACGAGGCGCTCGACGCCCTCGCCTCCGGTACCGCGGTGTGGCGTCCGCAGGACAAGGCGGCCCGCACCTATTTCCACAAGCGCTCCGATCGCGACAGCCGGATCGATTGGCGCACTCCCGCTGTCGATCTGGAGCGGTTCGTGCGGGCGTTGTCCGCGCCGTATCCGCGCGCGTTCAGCTACTACCGCGGTGAGCGGATCGAGGTGCTGGAATCCAGTGTGTCCGCAGCACGTTACGGCGGGACGCAGGGGCGGGTCATCGTGCAGGAGGGCGGCGGTGTGGTGGTCTGCGGGCCGGACGCCTACCGGGGTGAGAACCACGGATTGCTGATCACCCGGGTCCGCGATGCCGGCGGGGCCGAGCACAGCGGTGCCGAATTCTTCCGCCGCGGTGGGTATTTGACCGACGCGCCCGAGTAGGGCGGCCGTAGCGCGGTATGCGATCACCCGTGTCCGGAGTAGCGGATACGGGTGATCGGCATGTCCGGGCGGCGATGCGGCGTTACTTCGCGGATAAGGTTAGGCAAGCCTATGTAAATGGGTTACGCTGCTTGCGCGGTATTTCCGCGGAGTGATGGGAGTGGCAGCGGTGGCGGAGTCAGGGCAACACGCCTCGGCGATCGGTATGGACGAGGTCCGGGCCGCGGTCGCCGAACAACTGGGTGTCTCCGCGGACGATCTCGCCGCGGACGCGGATCTCATTCAGCTGGGCCTGGATTCCATCCGCACCATGAAGCTCGCCGGCCGCTGGCGGAAGAAGGGCAGCGGTATCACCTTCGCCGAACTGGTCGCCGCGCCGACTCTCGCCCAGTGGTATCGCCTGCTCGCCGCCCCGCAGCCGGAATCCGGTCCGGAGATCGCGCTACCGGGCGAAAGCGCTGCGCCAGAGCAGAGCACGGCCGGTGCATCGCAGTCGGACGCCGCGGCGGAATTCGAGCCCTTCCCGCTGGGGCCCATGCAGCACGCGTACTGGATCGGCCGCTCCGACGAACAGGAACTCGGCGGGGTCGCGGCGCATCTGTACGTCGAATTCGATGGTGCGGGCCTGGTTCCCGACCGGCTGGAGCGGGCGGTGGCCGCGCTGACCGCGGCCCATCCCATGTTGCGCACCAGGGTGCTGCCCGACGGTACGCAGCAGACGTTGCCCGCGCCCGTGCGGCCGGTGTTCACGACGATGGACCTGCGCGCGGAATCCGCCGCCGCCGCGGCCGCCGAACTGGAGCGGATCCGCGAGCGAATGACCCATCAACGGCTCGATATCGCCGCGGGCCAGATGTTCGAGGTGGTGCTGAGCCGGTGCCCCGGCGGCCGGACCCGGCTGCATCTGGACGTCGATATGATGGCCGGTGATGCGCTGAGCTACCGCATTCTGGTCGCCGATCTGGCCGAGCTCTACCACGGCCGCGAACTCCCGCCCCAGACCTACAGTTATCGCCGTTACCGCACCGAACGCACCGTCGATCCGGTGGCCCGCGAGCGTGACCGGCAGTGGTGGCAGCAGCGTCTGCCCGAACTGCCGGGCGCCCCGGAACTACCGGCCCCGCCGGGCGGTCAGCGCGCAGACGAGCGCCGTACGGTCCGTTATCACCATCGGCTGGCGCCGGCGGACCGGCAGCGGTTGCTGGCCGCGGCGCACGAACGGGGTATCACCCCGGCCATGGCGCTGGCGGCGGTGTTCGCCGAAACCATCGGGGGCTGGTCGGCGCAGAGCCGGTTCCTGCTGAATGTGCCGCTGTTCCACCGGGAACCGGTGCATCCCGGGGTGGACCGGGTGGTGGGTGATTTCAGTTCGTCGATCATGCTCGAAGTGGACGTCACCGCGAATGTGACCGTCACCGAGCGGGCCCGCGCCCTGCAGCGCACCATGCACGAAAGCGGTGCGCATTCGGCGTATTCGGGCCTGGAGGTGCTGCGTGATCTCGGCCGGCATCGGGGTGAGCCGGTACTGGCGCCCATCGTCTACACCAGTGCGCTGAACCTGGGTGAACTGTTCGCCGAGACCGTCACCGCGACCTTCGGCGAGCCGGTGTGGATTATTTCGCAGGGTCCGCAGGTACTGCTGGACGCACAGGTCACCGAGGTGAACGGCGGGCTGCTGCTCAACTGGGACGTCCGCGAATCGGCCTTCCCGGCCGGCATGGTCGAGGTGATGTTCGCCCGCTACACCGAGGCCGTGACCCGGTTGTGCGAGGGAACCGCCGGCTGGGAAGCGGAGGCGCCGGTGCGGTTACCGGTGGCGCAGGCGCAGGTGCGCGCCAAGGTCAACGCGACCGACGGTCCGGTGAGCGGACGCTGTCTGCACGAGGGGTTCTTCGCGCACGCCCGGACGGACCCGGACCGGCCGGCGATCGTCTGGACCCGTGACGGCGTGGACGGCGCACTCACCTACGGGGAGTTGGCGGACCGGGCGCTGGCGGTCGCGGGAGCGTTGCGCGCGGCCGGCGTCCGGCCCGGCGGCACGGTCGCGGTGCAATTGCCGAAGGGGCCCGACCAGATCGTCGCTGTGCTGGGTGTGCTGGCCGCCGGTGGCGTCTACGTGCCGATCGGATTCGACCAGCCCACCGGCCGCCGGGCCGAGATCCTGCGGACCGGGGATATCACGGTGGCGCTCACCGTGGACGGTGCCGATATGGGGGACGCGGCGATTCGCTGTCTGTCTATTGCGGCGGCGGCGCGGTTCGCCGAACCGGCGGCCACGCCGGTCGCTCCGGATCCGGCCGCCCTCGCCTACATCATCTTCACCTCGGGATCCACGGGGGTGCCCAAGGGCGTCGAGGTGCCGCACGCCGCCGCGATGAACACCATCGACGCGGTGAACGACTGGTTCGCGGTGGGCCGTGACGACCGCGTACTCGCTGTGTCCGCCCTGGAGTTCGACGCCTCGGTCTACGACATCTTCGGTATGTTCTCGGTCGGCGGTTCGCTCGTGGCGCTGGACCCCGCGCAGCGTGCGGAGGCGACCAGCTGGGTGGATCTACTGCGCCGGCATCGCGTATCGATCCTCAACTGCGTGCCCGCCATGCTCGATATGATTCTGGAGATCGGCGGCGACGACCTCGGTGATTCGCTGCGTGCGGTGACCCTCGGCGGCGACTGGGTGGGCGCGGATCTGGCCCGGCGCCTGGCCCGCCAGGTTCCGGGCTGCCGGTTCTCCGGTCTGGGCGGGGCCACCGAAACGGCCATTCACAACACCATCTGCGAAGTCGTAGACCCGCCGGAACACTGGTCGACCGTGCCGTTCGGGGTGCCGCTGCGCAATGTGCGGTGCCGCGTGGTCTCCGCCGCCGGCCGGGACTGCCCGGATTGGGTACCCGGTGAGTTCTGGGTGGGCGGGGCGAATGTGGCCGCGGGCTATCGCAACGACCCCGAACGGACGGCTGCCCGGTTCGTCGAACACGACGGATTGCGCTGGTACAAGACCGGCGATATGGCGCGCTACTGGCCCGACGGCACGATCGAATTCCTCGGCCGCACCGATCACCAAGTGCAAATCCGCGGGTACCGCGTGGAACTCGGCGAGGTCGAAACCGCGTTGCGGACAGCGCCCGGGGTACGGCACGCGGTCGCGGCAGTGGTGGACTCCGGTGCGCCGACTCTCGTGGCGGCGGTGACCGGTGGGGTGGACGACGCGGCGGCGATCGTCGCGGCCGTCTCGGACCGGTTGCCCGGCTATATGATCCCGGCCCGGATCGAAATCCTGGACGAGATGCCGTTGACCGATAACGGGAAACTGGACCGCCGGGCGGTGCAGGCTCGCTTGGCCGCGGACCCGGCGGCCACGGTCGGGAACGCGCCGCGCGACGAGGTGGAAGCCGCGCTACTCGATATCGTCTCGGGCGTTCTGGGCGGGGCCGCGATCGGCGTGCACGACGATTTCTTCCGGCTGGGCGGGGATTCGGTGCTGGCCACCACCGCGATCGCGCGGATCCGCGAATGGCTGGACGCCGAACAGGCGCTGGTCGCCGATATTTTCGCCGCGCGTACGGTCGCGGCACTGGCCGCGCGGCTGACCACGGCCGATCCACAGCCCGGCCGATTGGCGCAGGTCGCACGGGTGTACCTGGAGGTCGCGGGGATGAGCGACGACGAAGTACTCGCGCAGACCTAGCCGGGTGTCCGGCTCGGTGGCGTGGGAGTGAGAGATGGGAGAACCGGTGGACAGACTTCTGGTGCTGGGCGCGGGCCCGAAAGCCATGGCGGTCGCGGCGAAAGCGCATGTACTGCGCCGGCTCGGAATGCCCGCCCCACAGGTGACCGTCGTGGAAGCGCATGCGGTAGGCGGGAATTGGCTGCCCAGCGGGGGATGGACCAACGGTCAGCACCGGCTCGGTACCAGCCCGGAGAAGGATATCGGGTTCCCGTATCACTCGGTGTGGGCGCGGCACCGCAACCGGGAGATCGACGAGGCCATGCTGGCGTTCAGCTGGACCTCGTTCCTGGTGGAGCGTGGCACCTACGCCGAATGGGTCGACCGCGGGCGGCCCAGCCCGCAACACCATCTCTGGGCCAAATACCTGCAGTGGGTCGCGGACAAGGCCGAAGTGGATGTGGTCGCGGGTGCGGTCCGCAAGGTGTCGGCGGGCGCCGAGGGCTGGCTGGTCTCGGTGGTCGACGCCGACGGGTTCGCCACCGATATCGCGGCGGAGCGGCTGATGATCACCGGCCCCGGCAACAGCCGCCGGGCCATGGCCGACCATCCGAAAATGCTGAGTATCGCCGATTTCTGGGATCTGGTCGGCCGCCGGCAACTGCCGGTGTCGTCGCGGGCCGCGGTGATCGGCGGCGGCGAGACCGCCGCCTCGGCCATGGACGAACTGGTGCGCCACGATGTGCTCACCGTATCGGTGATCTCGCCGGCGGCCACCATCTACACCCGCGGCGAGAGCTACTTCGAGAACTCGCTGTTCAGCGATCCCGCCAAATGGCGCGGGCTCAGTATCGAGGAACGCCGCGATGTGGTGCGGCGGACCGACCGCGGCGTGTTCTCGGTACGGGTGCAGGAAAATCTGCTCGGCGACGCCCGGGTGCATCATCTGCAGGGCCGGGTGGTGCAGGTGGCCGATCAGGACGGGGGTGTCGCGCTCACCCTGCGCAACGAGAACCGGCCGGACCGCGTGCACGCCTTCGACCTGGTGGTGGATGCCACCGGCGGGCAGCCGCTGTGGTTCCTGGACATGTTCGATACCGATGCGGCCGATCTGGTGGAACTGGCCATCGGCGGGCCGATCACCCAGCAGCGCCTGGAATCGTCGATCGGCTACGACCTGGCGGTATCGGGTCTGGACACCAAGCTCTACCTGCCCAACCTGGCCGGTTTGGCGCAGGGGCCGGGGTTCCCGAACCTCAGCTGCCTCGGGCAGCTCTCCGATCGTGTACTGGGCCCGGCACCGGACCGGTTGCGCTCCGGTGCCCTCCGGATGCGCGGGAATTCCGCCGCGCGTTGACCGGGACTCCCGGCGCCTGTGCCGACCGGGTCCACGGTGGTGGAGATGCCGTGGGATCCGCTCCCGCGGCATCTCCGTCCTACCCTCGAGCTCAGGTGGACGCGGCTCCCGAGAGGTGGCCGACGATAGAGTCGGCGGTGGCGCCACCGAGCAGGTCGGATACCTCCAGGTCGTACCCCAGCTCGCTGCTGATCCGCCGCCGGAACTCCAGAGCCTGGAGGGAATCCAGGCCCAGGGCCACCAGCGAGCGGGTGGTGTCGAGGCTGCCGGTATCGTCGGCGCCCAGGACCTCGGTGAGTATTTCGGTCACTCGGCGGCCGGTATCCGCGACGGGGACGACGGGGGCGGTCGCGGCGGGCAGCGCCGGTGTAACCAGCTCGGAGAGCACCGGGCCGTACCCGTAGTAGCCGAGTACCGAATGGCCCCGGTCCCAGTCGAAGGCGGCCACGATTGCGTTGTGGCGGATTCCGCTCAGCCCCAGTGAGATAGCATCCGACGAGCTCATCGGCAGATATCCGACCGCGGCGAGTTGAGCCATATCGGTGTCGTTCTGTCCGCGATATACCGCCCATTGACCCCATTGGACGGACACACAATGGTGTCCCGCGGCACGGGCCCGCTCGGCGTAGGCGTCCAGCATGCGGTTCGCGGCCGCGTAGACGATCTTGCCGCGGCCGCCGAGAGTTGCCGCGAGCGACGAGAAGAGCACGGTGTGGCAGTTGCCGGCAGTCGGTAGCGAGTCCAGCAGGTTCTCGATATCGATTACTTTACTGCTCAGTACCCGGTGCGCCAGGTCGACGGTTACCGCCTCCAGTTGCAGTTCGGCCACCCCGGCGTAGTCGGCGGCGGCGTGCAGCACGAGATCCAAGGGTTCGTCGTGGAGTAGCTCCGCCAGTCGTGCCACTGTTGCCGGGGTGCCGATATCACCGGCCACGACGCGAATCGTGGTACTGCCGGACTGCCGGAGCGGCCGGAGCGCTGCGGCGGTCTCGTCGGTTTCCCCGGACCGGCTCACCAACGTGATGTGCGCGGCCCCGGCCCGGACGAAATGGGCGCAGATCTGCAGGCCCAAACTGCCGGTACCGCCGGTGATGAGGATGTTCGCCGGCGCGATGGCCGGACCCGCGGACCCGGCAGCGTGCAATCGCTTCGCGTACAGACGTTCATCGCGCAGCGCGAGCTCGGATTCGCCGGTGGTATGCAGCGCGGTCAGGATCGAACGTGCTGTGGAATCGGGCGCGAGGTCGAGGTGGGCGAAGGTGATACCGGGGAATTCGGTTCCGACGCAGCGGAAGCCCGCTGCGGCGGCAGCGGCGACGGGATGCGGCGCCGGGTCATCCTCCGATACCGACTCACCGCCGGTGGTGATGAGCCAGCAGCTGGTGATGCCCTCGGAAAGCCCGGGCCACCAGGCCCGGGCGCCGAAGAACTCGGCGGCGGGGGGGGGGGGGGGGGGGGGGGGGGGGGGGGGGGGGGGGGGGGGGGGGGGGGGGGGGGGGGGGGGGGGGGGGGGGGGGGGGGGGGGGGGGGGGGGGGGGGGGGGGGGGGGGGGGGGGGGGGGGGGGGGGGCGGGCCGCCCGG
>NZ_JARWPM010000200.1 GCF_029869215.1 Nocardia carnea | reverse complement strand
TTCTGTCCAGCACGCGAATCGGGTCCTTGCGGCTGCGTAATCGAGCCGTCGTGGCGCCGATGTCGCGGGTCAGTACCGCCGGGGACGGTGTGCCCACGGCGGCCATGGCCGAGTACTACGCGCGGTTCGCCGCGGGCGGGTCCCCCCGCCCCCCCCCTACGGGGCCCCCCCCCCCCCGGCGGGCGCCCCCCCCCCAGGTTTTCCGCCGGTGGCGGGCCTGCAGAAGTCAGGAACCGACCACCGATTGCTGGTCGGCGGGAGGGGAATACACCGATTCGTCGACACGCAGAACCATGAAACCGTTATCGGAACAGGTGACATACAGATCGTTGCCGCGCCATTCCGGCGGCGACAGGCACCAGTCGGTGGACACATCGCCGAACGCGAGTTTGCCGGTGCGCCCGGACAGCGCCTGCGAGGGATCGAATTGCCCCTCGAGCACCGCACGCGCCGCGCTGGGCGCGGTCATCGCCGGGATACCGAGCAGCGAAGCCAGGGCATGCGGTGAGTTGACCAGTTCGAGGTTGCGACCCGTGCGGGCCGGGGGGTTGAAGTAGGCGATCTCCCGGATGGCTCGCGGATCGCGGATATCGAAGACCCTGATCCCGGAGGAGATCCAGCCGCAGGCCAGCGCGGTCGGGTTCGCCGGGCGATCGGCGGCGCAGTAGTGCGATTCGTAGGCGAAGATCGAACCACCCATGGACGAGGCGATATTGCTGTCCAGATGCTGCGGAAGGTTGATCTCCAGTTTCAGCTTGGCGACCACCTTCGGATCGGCGTCGTCGGAGACGTCGATCAATTTCACGCCACCGGAACCGCCTTCGTCGACGGTGTAGATATGCGGCTTTCCGTCGTAGGTGACCGGAATACTGTGCTGGGTGGCCCAGCCGTCGGACCAGAACATCCGCCCGAGGTGATGGACCTGCGGATTCGGGTCACGCCGCTGGATCGCGCTGATATCGAGCACCGTGACCCCGCTGAGCGCCGACAGATAGAGACGGTTCCCGTCCGGGCTGACGCCGAAACCGTGGGCGGTGATCCCGGTGAGTCCCTGCCAGACGACCCGGGGGTTCGCCGGATCGGTGAGATCGACCGCGCTGAGGAACCCCGGCGTGATACCGGACGCCCAGTAGGTGTTTCCGTCGGGCGAGAACCCGCCCTCGTGGGTGGTGATCGGCAGCGGCATACCGAGATTCGTTCCGGGGCCCGGATTCAGCAGCCGTGGATGCGCGCAATCGGAAATATCGTAGACGGAGAGATACCCGGCGCCGACCAGCAGTGGGACCCCGGTGCCCACCAGCAGTTTGCGCCGGGCGTTGACCTTCAGGCTCTCCCAGGTACCGGCCACCATGGCCGGTTCGTTCAGCGTCACGGTCGGGCGGGGGTGTGCCGGGTCGGAAACATCCAGGACCTGGACTCCGCCGTTCCGGTGCAGCAGATTGCCGGGGAAGAAGGTTCCCATATACGCGCAGTGGTCGAAACTCGTCGAGGTGATCCCGGCCCCGCGTCCGGCGAACTGGCCGACCATGGACATATTGCAGCGGTATCCCTGGGTGCTGCGTCCGCTGTCGCGGTCGGCGGCCGGAACGTCGCCCTGCAGCCCCGGCTCGGGCATCGAACCCGGCCCGCAGTCGGCGCGGGGGACCGCGGTACGGCCGACGTCGAGGAACTCCCGGACCTCGTTCTGGATATCGGATTGCAGATCCGCCGCGGCGCTGCCCGGAAGCATGATCGCGGTGACCACGGCCACCGCTGCCAGGGCTATCGCCCGGGCCCGATGGAGTTCGCCGAAGGGACGCCTCATTGCATCCTCACGTTTTCCCGAGCTACCTCGTCCTACCCGTCCGGGCCGTGTTTCGGGACACAGCCCGGAATTTTCAGTGATGGTAGCGATTCGGAGACCACGCGGGTGACGAATCGGTGAAACGGGGCGATCAGTCCAGCGCTGTCAGCAACGATTCGCAGTCGTTCAGCAGTCGGCGGCGCAGAACCGCGGCGCGTTCGGCGAGCCCGGCTTGCGCGCGGACGTAATCGGCGCGCCCGGCGGGAGTTTCGATCGGCACCGGCTCGTAACCGTAGTCCCGCAGATCGTACGGGCTGGCCCGCATATCCAGTTCGCGCGCATCCCGGGCCAGGGCGAAACAATCCAGCACCAGATCCGAGCACAGCAGCGGAGCGAGTTTGAAACTCCACTTGTACAGATCCATATTCGCGTGCAGGCAGCCGGGTTGTTCGGTGTGCAACTGGTCGGCCCGGGTGAGCGGACGGGTGTTGCGGGCGACGGCGGACGGGGTGAAGAAGCGGAACGCGTCGAAATGCGTGCAGCGCACCGGCATCGATTCCACCACGGCGTCGGTCCCGGCGGCCCCGAGCCGCAGCGGGACGCCCGCGTGCCGCACCTCCCCGCTGCGATACACCATCGCCCATTCGTGCAGGCCGAAACACGACAGCTGGGCGGGCCGGGACGCGGTGGAGCGCAGCAACTCGGCGATATAGGACACGGTTTCGGCGCGGGCGTGCAGGAAATCCGGATCGGCGGTCACCACCGGACCCGGGGCGCCGTCGCCGGCGGCGAGCCGGTGGTAACCGCGCGATCCCGCATACTCGTGCGCACCGGCCAAGGCGATACCGAACCCGGGATGCCAGCGCCGCAGCTGCGCGGGTTTGTGCCCGTAGTAGGTGAACAGGAAATCGAGCACCGGATGCTGCTCGCCGGTGGCGCGGCGGCGCAGGAAATCACCGGCGAGATCGTCCAGCCGCCGGCGATGTGCCGCGGCACGGGCCCGCCAATCCGATTCGGCGAGGACGCGGCCGGCCACCTCCACCGTCATTCGGCCACCCGGTGCGTCGCATCGCGTACGGTCCCGACGAACTGCTCGACCAGATCCTCGAGTGCGACGATGCCGGCCGTATTGCCGCGTGCGTCGACCACCCGGCCCAGATGGCTGCTGGTGCGCCGCAGCCGGGCCAGCGCCTCGTAGAGGGTGGTGCCCAGCAGCACGGTCGGCAGTGGCCGGATATCGGTGCGCGGGATCTCGGTGCTCGGTCCGGCCGATTCGTCGGACACCTTGTCCAGCACATCCTTGACGTGCAGATATCCGACCAGCGAACCGTCTGCGGCCCGCACCGGATAACGAGAGAAACCGGTTTCGGCGACCGCGGTCTCGATATCGCCGAGGGTGGTCCCGCCGGCCCCGCGCAGCGGGACGGTGCGCATCCGGTGCAGCGGGACCATGACCTCGGCCACGAAGCGCTCACCGGTACCCAGCGCCTGGGTGAGCCGGCGGTGCTCCTCCTCGTCGAGCAGGCCCTCGGAGCGGGATTCCCCGATCATCTCCGCGAGTTCATCGCTCGAGACCGTGGCCTCGAGCTCGTCCTTCGGCTCGATCCGCAGCATCCGCAGGGTCGCGTTGGCCGCGAAGTTGTAGACCGCGATGAGCGGCCGGGCGATCCGCAGCCAGGCCAGATGCGCCGGTACCAGCAGCAGCGCGCTGCGTTCCGGACCCGCGAGGGCGATGTTCTTCGGGATCATCTCGCCCAGCAGGATGTGCAGGACCACCACGATAGTGAGTGCCACCACGAACGACACCGGATGCAGCAGCGATTCCGGCAGACCGGCCAGTTCGAACGGGTGTTCCAGCAGATGGGCGACCGCGGGTTCACCGACCCGGCCCAGCAGAATCGAGCAGATGGTGATGCCCAGCTGTGCGGCGGCCAGCATCATCGACAGGTTCTGCCCGGCCCGGATCACCGTGTCGGCATTGCGTTTACCCTGCGCGGCGAGTGCCTCGAGGCGGTCGCGCCGGGCGGAGATCAGCGCGAACTCGGCCGCGACGAAGAAGGCGTTCCCGGCCAGCAGCAGTACGGTCAGCGCGACGGCGAGCAGATCACCCATGGTGGTACTCCCGTCCGGCCGGCTGTTGTTCCCGTTCGAGCGACCTGTCGTCCACCGGCACCAGCCGGACCCGGTCCACCCGCCGGCCGTCCATCCGTTCGACACGGGCGAGCCAGCCGCCCGGGCCGTCCACGTGGCGGCGGTCGTGCCCGCGCCGCTGCGGCAGGACGACGGTATCGCCGGCCACCGGGATACGGCCGAGCCTGGTCAGCACCAGACCGCCCAGGGTTTCGTACTCGCCCTCGGGGGCCTGATATCCGGTGGCCCGGGAGACCTCGTCGATCCGGAGCAGTCCGGAACAGTCCCAGCCGTCGGAGACCCGGCGGACATCGCGTTCCTCTTCGTCGTGTTCGTCGCGGACATCGCCGAGGATCTCCTCGATGATGTCCTCCATGGTCACCAGGCCCGCGGTGCCGCCGTATTCGTCGACCACCAGCGCGACCTGCATCCCGTCGGCGCGCACCCGCTCCAGGACTTCGTCACCGTCGAGGCTGGCGGGGACCACGGGCACGGGTTGCGCGATCTGCGCCAGGCCCACGCCGGCGCGAGTGGGCGCGGGATGGGTGAAAGCCTGTTTGACGTGCACCACGCCGAGGGTGTTGTCCAGATCGCCGTCGATCACCGGGAACCGGGAGAACCCGGTGCGTGCGGCGGCGGCCAGCAGATCACCGATGGTGTCGGTGCGGTCCAGCGCTTCGATCTTGACCCGTGGGGTCATCAATTCTTCGGCGCTGCGCGCCCCGAACTGCAGCGATCGGTCCAGGATCTGGGCGGTGCGCTGGTCGAGCGCGCCGTGCTGGGCCGAGGTGCGCACCAGCGAGCCGAGTTCCTGCGGAGAGCGCGCCGAACGGAGTTCCTCGGCCGGTTCGACGCCGAAGCGGCGTACCGCCCAGTTCGCCGCGCCGTTGAGGAACTGGATCATCGGCCGGAACACCGCCGAGAAGGCCACCATGGGTCCCGCGGTGGCGCGTGCGGTGGCCAGCGGGGCGGCGATCGCGATGTTCTTCGGTACGAGTTCGCCGTAGATCATCGACAGCGAGGTCGCCAGGACCAGGGCCAGGACGAGCGAGAGACCGGTGGCCGCGGAATCCGGGATGCCGGTGAGGCCGAACAGCGGCGTCAGTAACCGGGCCAGCACCGGTTCGGCGATATAACCGGTGATCAGAGTGGTGATGGTGATGCCGAGCTGGGCACCGGACAACTGGAACGACAGCGTACGGTGCGCCTGGCGGACCGCCCGCGCCCGCACATCACCCTCCCGGGCGTGCGATTCGACAGTGCTGCGCTCCAGCGCGGTGAGCGAGAATTCGGCCGCCACGAACAGGGCGGTACCGGCGGTCAGTGCCACGAACCCGATCAGGCTGGCGATAGTGAGTACGACGGACATATCACCACCCCCCGGCGGGCATCGGCATCAGCGTGGCCGGATGAGCGGGAGGTCGGTGGAGGGTGATGCGGAGGGGGACGCCGGGTCTGTCACCCGGCTCGATAGATGAGCCCTCCTGAGTGGCGCCCTCGGACGCGGGTGACAACTGGTTCCTTTCGTCCCGATGATCAAGGGTCGGCAAGGGGCCGACGAACCTCATGGTACCGGCCCGTGCATAGGGGTGCACGGGCCGGTATCGACGTAACCCCCGGGCGGGGCGAGGACGAGCCGTGTGCCGGCGCCGGGTGCGAGGTGGGGAACCGGCCGCTCACCAACCGCCGGGCAACGGCCGTCCCTCGGCGAAGCCGGCCGCCGACTGCACACCCAGCACCGCGCGTTCGTGGAACTCCGCGAGATTCGCCGCGCCGGCATACGTGCAGGCACTGCGCACTCCGGAGCAGATGTGATCGATCAGGTCTTCCACACCGGGACGTTCCGGATCGAGCAGCATCCGGGAACTCGAGATGCCTTCCTCGAACAGTGCCTTACGGGCCCGGTCGTAGCCACGGTCGGCGCTGGTGCGCGCGGCCACCGCGCGTTTGGACGCCATCCCGAAGCTCTCCTTGTACGCGTTGCCGTCCCGGTCCACCCGCAGATCACCGGGGGACTCGTAGGTGCCGGCGAACCAGGACCCGATCATCACATTCGACGCGCCCGCCGCGAGGGCCAGCGCGACATCGCGCGGATGCCGGACACCGCCGTCGGCCCAGACATGCGCGCCGAGATCGCGGGCCGCGGCCGCGCATTCGGCCACCGCGGAGAACTGCGGGCGGCCGACACCGGTCATCATCCGGGTGGTGCACATGGCGCCGGGCCCGACGCCGACCTTGACGATATCGGCACCGGCCTCGATCAGGTCGCGAGTGCCCTGGGCGGAGACGGTGTTACCGGCCACGAGCGGCACACCGAGACCCAGATCGCGGATGGCGCGCAGGGTTTCCAGCATCTTCACCTGATGCCCGTGCGCGGTATCGACCACCAGCACATCCGCGCCGGCGTGCACCAACGCCTTCGCCTTGGCGGGGACATCCCCGTTGATCCCGACGGCCGCCGCGATGCGCAGCCGGCCGTCGGAGTCGACGGCCGGGGTATAGATCCCGTGCCGTACCGCACCGGTCCGGGTGAGCACGCCCGCGAGGGTGCCGTCGGCGGCGAGCAGCACCGCCAGATCGGCATGCGCGGCCTCGAGGCGGTCGAAGATGTAGGACGGTTCGGCAGTGACCGGCGCGGTGACGAAATCGGTGGTCGCGACCTCGTGCAACCGGGCGAAGCGGTCGACATCGGCGCAGGCGGCCTCGGTGACCACACCGACCGGACGGCCCTCGTGGACGACGACGACGGCACCGTGCGCCCGTTTGTGGATGAGCGCCATGGCGTCGGAGACCGAATCGTCGCGGGTGAGGGTCACCGCGGTATCCGCGAGCAGCGAGCGGCTCTTGACGAAGGCGATCGTTTCCGCGGCCGCGTCGTTGGGCAGATCCTGCGGCAGCACCACGATTCCGCCGCGGCGGGCAACGGTTTCGGCCATCCGCCGACCGGCCACCGCGGTCATATTCGCGACCACCAGCGGGATGGTGGTGCCGGAGCCGTCGGACGTCGTGAGGTCCACATCGAACCGGGAGGCGATATCGGTGCGGTTCGGGACCAGGAAGACGTCGTTGTAGGTCAGGTCGTACGGCGGGGTTTGCCCGGGGAGAAACTGCACTGCACCCATGGTAATGGGGAGCCGCCGGTGGCGGGCAAATCACCCGCGGCGACCTCGGGTCCCGCAGCCCGCCTGCATCTGGTGACCACGCCGCATCTCATCGCGGGCCCCGGTTCCTTCGGGCCGGCTGCGCCGTCACCTGGCCCGCCGCCGATGCGGGCGGCGGGCGGGGGCGGCATCGGTGCGACGCGGGCGCCCGGACCCACGCCGCGGCGGCCCGGCGCGGTCACGGGGCGCGGGTTCCGGGGCCTCGGGCACGCCCGCAGGGGTGCGGGCACCGGTGAGTTGCCGGAGTTCGCGGTCCTGCGGCCGGACGGAATGCGTCACCACGTCCACTTCCGCGGCCCGGATCAGCGCGCTGACCTCGGCGCGCTGATCGGGGGTTACCACGGTGACGACCGTGCCGGCCGCGCCGGCGCGGGCGGTCCGCCCCGCGCGATGCACGTAGTCCTTGGGGGAGGTGGGCGGATCGGCGTGAACCACCAGCGATATCGCGTCGACGTGGATTCCGCGGGCGGCGACATCGGTGGCGACCAGGGTCGAGACCGCGCCGTCGGCGAACGCGGCGAGGGTGCGCAGCCGGCGGTTCTGTGCCTTGCCGCCGTGCAGGGCCGCGACCGCGAGGCCCGCGTCGCGCAGCCGGCGGGTGAGTTTCTCGGCACCGTACTGGGTGCGCACGAACATCAGCGTGCGTCCCTCGCGGGCAGCGATCCGTGCGAGGACCGCGGGTTTGTCGGCGGCCTCGACGAACAGCAGGTGATGGACCGCGACCGCCGCCGCGGGTTCGGATGCGACGCTGTGGGTGACGGGATCGCGTAGGTAGTTCCGGACGAGGTCCTGGATCGATTCGTCGTCGAGGGTCGCCGAGAACAGCAGCCGCTGGCCGTCGCTCGGGGTGGCGTCGAGCAGTTGCCGCACCTGCGGAAGGAAGCCGAAATCGGCCATCTGGTCGGCCTCGTCGAGCACCGTGACCCGGACGGAGTCCAGTATCGCCGCACCCTGTTCGACGAGGTCGGTGAGCCGGCCGGGGGTGGCGATCAGCAGATCGACCCCACGGAGCAGTTTTTCGGCCTGGCGGGCCGTCGGGAGACCACCGACAGCCGTACCCAGCCGCAGTCCCAGAGCGAACGGTTCCAGGTCACGTTCGATCTGCAGCGCCAATTCGCGCGTCGGGGCCAGTACGAGACCGCGCGGAGCGCGCGGTATCGCCGGACGTCCGGCGAGCCGGGCCAGCATCGGCAGGCCGAAGGCGAGTGTTTTCCCCGACCCGGTCGGGGCGCGGCCCAGGACATCGCGGCCGGCCACCGCGTCGGGAATGGCGGCGGCCTGGATCGGCCGCGGATCGGTGAAACCTTCGCGGCGCAGCGCCTGGACGGTGAGCACCGGCAGACCGAGGGTCGCGAACGGCGGCCGGGCGGCCGACTGCTCGGATCGCGGCGGTTGCCGATCCGGCGCGAACGAGGGTTCAGCCACGGAAGAGCCGGCTCAACTCGACCAGCCAGGGAATCGCCACGGCCTGGGTCGGCACCACCAGGATGGCGATCGAGGCGAGATAGGCGGCGCCGGCCAGGCGCATATCCCCGAGCGGACCGGCCAGCCGCTGGATCCGGATCAGGGTGCTGGGCCCGCCCACGGCCAGCGCGCCCTGCGGAGCGGTGGACTTCGAGCAGGCCACCAGCGCGCGGGCCAGTGGTTTGGGGCCGGTCACCTTCACCGCGGAATCATCGGCGAGCAGTTCGATGAGCAGTTTCACCGAATCCAGCGCCGATTTGCTGCGGACGAACCGGGGGAAGGCCTCGTGCGCGGCGGTGAACGCCTCGAGTACCAGGTCGTGGCGGGCCCGCAGATGCGACCGCTCATGGCTGAGGATGGCGGTCAGCTCCTGTTCGCTGAGGTTGTCCAGGGTTCCCGCGCTCACCACCACGCGGCGCCGCAGGCCCGGTAGGCAGTAGGCGATGGGTTCGGCGGCCGAGAGCACCCGGATATCGGCAGCACGGCGCACCGGGCCGCTCTGGTCGAGCAGATCCACCAGCATGCGGTGCTTGGCCCGCCGCCGCCGGGTATGGATCCCGACCCGGATCGAGGCGTAGATGAGCCGCGCACCGATCAGCAGGGTGAGCATGAAGACGGAGACGTAGGCCAGCCACAGGGGTAGCCCGAGCGCATCGATCTCATCGGTGGGCTTGGTGGTGGGCCGGCCGTCGGGGCCGGGAACCAGCAGCTCGGCGGCGATGGCGAGCCCGGAACTGAAGGCACTGAGCACGGCGGCCAATGCGATGGCCTGCCAGAGAACGAGCGCGGCACGCGGCACACGGTAGGTCCAGGTCGCGCGACTGAGCGCCTCCGGGACAGGACCGGCGAGAAGCAAGGCAAGTACGGCGAAGGCCGGTGCTGCTGCGTTCATCGACTCTGCTCACTGCGTTGTGGGGCCAGGGTCCGAGCTCACTGCGGCGGTGCGGTGTCCTCGGTGTCTTCGAGCTTAGCGAGCGCATCACGCAGGGCCGCGGCCTCGTCCTTACCGACCTGCTCCACGAAATGCACCAGGGCCGCCGCCCGGCTGCCGGCCTCGTCGGCTTGCTGCAGCGCATCCATCATGAGTCCGGCCACCAGCTCGTCACGGCTGTGTACCGGAGCGTACCGGTGCGCGCGGTCGTCGCGCCGCTGCACCACCAGATTCTTCTTCGCCAGCCGCTGCAGCACCGTCATCACCGTGGTGTACGCGAGTTCGCGGCGTGCCGACAGGGCCTCGTGCACCTGCCGGACCGTTTGGGGTTCATCGGCGGACCACAACTGGTCCATAACCGCTTTCTCGAGTTCACCAAGTCCAGCCATCTCTCGATTTTACGACTACAACGACGCGTGGGCGTACTACAGGGTGTCGTAACCGCGTGGGATTGGTCATAACTCACCGCCGGCCCGCCCCGTAGGCGCGGCGGGTGGACGGGTTCGGCGCAGTCAGGAGCGGGTTTCCGGCGGGCCGCCCACCGCCCCGCGGACGTGCCGGGTGCCGATCGGAACGATCATCGGCCGTTCCGAGACCGGGTCCACGAGCACCTGCGCGCGCAGGCCGAACACCTCGGCGAGCAGTTCCGGGGTGATGATCTCGGCCGGGGCGCCCTGGGCGAACACCGTGCCGTCGCGCAGTACCACCAGGCGGTCGCTGTAGCGGATCGCCAGGTTCAGATCATGCAGCACCATCACGACCGTGCGGCCCAGATCGGCGTGCAAGCGGTCCACCAGGTCCAGGACCTCGAGCGCGTGGGCCAGATCCAGATAGGTGGTCGGTTCGTCGAGCAGCAGGATATCGGTCCCCTGCGCCAGGGCCATGGAGATCCAGGCGCGCTGGCGCTGCCCGCCGGACAATTCGTCGAGCGGGCGGTCGGCCAAGTCGGCGATACCTGTCCGGTCCAGCGCCGCGCGGACCTCGGCCTCGTCTCCCGCCGACCACTGCCGTAGCCAGGACTGATGCGGATGCCGGCCGCGCGCGACCAGCTCCGCCACGGTCAGGCCTTCCGGCGCGACCGGTGTCTGCGGCAGCATGCCCACGATCCGCGCGACATCCTTGGTCTTCGCGGTGGCGATCGCCTTACCGTCCAGCAACACGTGGCCGGTGCGTGGTCGCAGCAGCCGCGCCAGCGCGCGCAACACCGTGGATTTGCCGCAGCCGTTGGGGCCGATCACAGTGGTGACCAGTCCGGATTCGATCGCCAGGTCCAGCTCCGCCACGACGACCCGTTCGCCGTATCCCAGGGTGAGCCCCCGCGCGGCGAGCCGGTGACCGGGGGTTTCTGCGGGTTGCGCGGTCACAGCGTGGCCTTCCGGGTGATGAGTACGAGCAGGACGAGCAGGAAGGGCCCGCCCAGGGCGGCGGTCACGATGCCGACCGGCAGGTCCGCCGGTAGCAGCACCCGGGCGAGGATATCGGCGCCCAGCACGACGACGGCGCCCGCCAGCGCGGACCCGATGAGCGGTTCCCCCGCGGTGCGCAGAACGCGCCGCGCCACTTGCGGTGCGATGAGTCCGACGAACGCGATGGGCCCGACCGCGGCCGTGGCCACCGAGACCGCGACCACCGCGGCGCCGATCAGCAGGGCCTGCTGGGATCGCAGCCGCACCCCGAGCATTCGGGTGGTGTCGGTATCGAGCCGTAGCGCGGCCAGCGTGCGGGCCGAGCCCACGGCCACGAGGACGACGAGCGCCAGCGCGGCCGTCGCAGGGACGAGCGTGGCGCGGGTGGCCTCGTCGAGGGAGCCGATCAGCCAGCGCTGGGTCCGGGTGATATCGGTGAGCTCGGCGCGGGCCAATTGCCAGTTGATCCCGGCCAGCAGCAGTGAATTCACGCCGACCCCCAGGAGCACCAGGCGTATCCCGGTCGCTCCGGCACCGACTCCGGGGTGGCGTCCCCAGGCCAGCACATAGATCAGCGCCGCTGTGCCGAGCCCGCCGAGGACCGCGGCCAGCGGCGCGCCGATCGAGACGGCGAATCCGGTACTCGCGCCGCCTGCGGTCAGCACTGTCACCGCGCCGAGACCCGCACCGCTGCTGATGCCGAGCACATCCGGCGCGGCCAGCGGGTTGTGCAGGACCGACTGGGTGAGTGCCCCGGCGAGCCCGAGCGCCATTCCCACCACGACCCCCGTCGCGGCGCGTGGAAGCCGGGATTCGAGCACGATGTAGCGCTGCGCACGCGAACCGCCGCCGGTCAGCACATCGAGGACCCGGCCCAACGGAAGGGTGGTGCTCCCCACGGCGATATCCACGCAGAACAGCGCGGCCGCGACAACTGCCAGAACGGCCGCGGCGACCACGACCGAGGTCCGCAGGACCAGCGAAACCGGCCCGACCCGGATCGCTTTCGGAAGCGGCGCGGTGGGTACCGGTGGTCCGGGCCGGGTGACGGTCACGGCGCCACCAGCTTCCGGCGGCGGACCAGCAACACGAACACGGGCGCGCCGAGAAATGCCAGCATCACCCCGGCCGGTAGTTCGCCGGGTCGCGCCACCAGCCGGCCCGCGATATCGGCGAGCAGCAGAACCGCCGCCCCGATCAGGGCGGCGTAGGGGAGTAGCCACCGCTGGTCCGGTCCCGTGCACAGGCGGGCGAGATGGGGTGCCAGTAGCCCCAGGAACGCGAGTGGGCCCACCGCGGCGGTCGCGGCGCCGACGAGCAATACGACCGCGGCGAGACCGAGGGCGCGGCTGCGGCCGAGATGGACACCCAGCCCGCGGGCGATCTCGTCGCCGAGGCCGAGGAGATTCAATCCCGGTGCGGCACTCAGCGCCAGGACGGTCCCGGCGGCGAGGAAGGGCAGTACCTGCCAGAACACGGCGGCGTCACGTCCGGCGACTTCGCCGACCACCCAGAAGCGATACGTCTCCAGGGCGTAAGCGTCGAGCGTGACGAGTGCGTTGGTGAGGGCTTGCAGGAACGCGGTCAAGGCCGCGCCGGCCAGGATCAGGCCGAGCGGACCCGTTCCGGCGCCGCCGATCCGGGACGCGCCGAACACGACGAGCCCGGCGAGCAGTGTGCCCGCGAAGGCGAACCAGATGTACTGCTGCGGGCCGGACAGTGCAAACAGGTAGATACCCAGTGCGGTGGCGAAGGCCGCGCCCGCGGTGAGGCCGAGCAGGCCCGCGTCGGCGAGGGGATTGCGCGTATAGCCCTGGATCAGTGCGCCGGCCAGGCCGAGCGCGAGCCCGGTGACCAGCGCCAGCGCGGTGCGGGGGAGCCGCATTTCGCGCACGATCTCTTCCTCGGAGGTGAGCGAGGCGCAGGTGAACGGGCCGTCCGGACAGGACAGCGCGTGCGTGAGGGCCGCACCGACGGTATCGGGTGGCAGCGACCGGCTGCCGATCGCGACGCCCGGAATCACCAGGAGTAGCAGCGCGACGGCGAGCAGTCCGAGCCCGAGCAGGCGCCGGCGACGCGGGGGGACGACGAGAGTCACAGGCGCGGTTGCTCCCTTGTTCACGCGAAACACTTGCTAGGTCTGGTAAGGCTAACCTATCTTTCGATCAAGTCGTTGCTGCGACGCCGATCTCGAGGAGGTTCGAATGTCCGAACTGGCCACTGTGCGCATCCCCCGTCCCTACGAGGCGGCGTTCGGTTCGGCGTGTTCCCGGCTGCGTGAGTTACAGCCGGAGCATCCGCGTGTCTATGCCGCCGCGGCCATGGCGGATCAGGGTAAGCGGCGCTGGTGGGCGCTGTCCACCGGTCTGCGCGAGGGCCGGATCGAGTTGATGTACCGGCGCCACGCCGCCGAAATGATCAGCGCGACAGCGGCTGCCGAGGTGGTGGCCACCGCCCTCATCCATGCCGTGGTCGGCCGGGTCGCGGCCTTGTGGGTCGCCGACGGCCGAGCCTGGGATCCGGGGCTCGAGAACGTGTGGATCCATACCGACAACGATGGGGGGATCGACTGGGCGGGTCTGGCGGATACGACGATTCGCGTCGTGGACGGCGATCCGATGGCCGGAACGCCCGGGGTGGTCACGCTGCCGTGCGAGCGTGCCATGTGGGTCTGGCTCGCCTACCGCTGCGAACCGTCGTTGCTGCTGGTACAGGGCGCGCTCGCCCGCTGCGCCGGGTTGAGCCCGCGGCGATTCTGGGCGCTGGTCGCCGAATCGGTTTCCGGCGCTACGACCTACGTGCCCGACCTGGCCGGTATCGACCCGGTGGCCCCGGCCCGGCGCGGGCACGGGCTGCTCATGGCGCTGGAGGATCGTGGACTGGCGATACGGCGGGCTCAACGTGTTGCCTAGTTAGGTAAGCCTGACCTATACTCGAAAGCGGCATAAGGATCGCGCGAGCGTCCCGAGGGCTGCGGTGACCCCCGATCCCATGCGCGGGGGGGGGGGGGGGGGGGGGGGGGGGGGGGGCGCCGGGGGGGGGGGGGGGGGGGGGGGGGGGGGGGGGGGGGGGGGGGGGGGCGCGGGGGGGGGCGAGAGGGGGGGGGCGGGCCCGGCCCGCGGGGGGACAGGGGGGGGCGGGGGGGTTTTTCCGCGGGGGCCCGCCAATTTCTCGGGGGGTTCCCCCCCCCAGGGCCACCCCCCGGTTCCCCCCCACGATCGCCAGGATCACCGGATCGTCGCGGTTTCCGATGGCACCGATGAGTTCGGACGCGATACCCGGTATCGCGAACACCGCTTC